>NZ_JAPUED010000107.1:0-41447 GCF_027492755.1 Micropruina sp.
GCGATACCCGCGACCCGCCGTCATCCCGGCGAACGCCGGGATCTCGATACGCGCCCACCGCTGGTTAAGCCTGTCGGAACCACCCGGCCACCCGGGGTCTCGACAAGCTCGACCAACGCGAGCCACCGCTGGTTGAGCTTGTCGAAACCCTTTGTCGGCGCGATGGCGTTGGAGGTCTCGACAAGCTCGACCAACGATCGTCGGCATGGCCTTGGTGGGAGATCCCGGATCAAGTCCGGGATGACGGCGCAGATCGGCAGACGAAGCGGGGCCGGACGCCGTCCGGGTTGCCCCGCGGGCGACGATTGGGCTACCTTCGAGGCGAAGATTGATTCTTCGTCAGGGTTGTTAGTCCGTAAGGACGCAAGGCCTGAGGCGTAAGCGCGCCTCAGGCCTTTTTTGTTGCCCTGATCCGGATAGGAGAGGAACACATGGCAGTGGACTTCGCGACCTTGGGCGACGACATCGTCGACGCCGTCGGAGGTCTGGGGAACATCAAGACGGCCCGGCATTGCGCGACCCGGCTGCGGCTGGAGCTGCGCGACGAGGACAAGGCCGCCACCGACAAGGTGAAGGGGCTCAAAGGTGTCCTGGCCGTGGTGCAGGCCGGCGGCCAGTACCAGGTGGTGATCGGCAACGATGTGCCCTTCGTCTACGCACGCATCGCCGAGCGCCTGGAGGGCGGCGGCGCCGTCGAGGAGGTCGAGGACAACTCGAACAAGAGCATCCTCAACAAATTCATCGACCTGGTCACCGGGCTGTTCCACCCGATCCTGTGGCCGCTGGCCGGCGCCGGCCTGTTCAAGGCGTTCGTCAGCATGTTCGCCACCTTCGGCTGGCTGAACACCGAGAGCACCGAGTACGTCGTTCTCAACGCTGCCTCGGACGCGCTGATCTACTTCCTGCCGCTGCTGCTGGCCATCTCGGCCGCGAAGCGGTTCAAGACCAACCAGTTCACCTCGATGGCGATCGCCGGTGCGCTGGTCTACCCGACCATCGTCGCGCTCACCTCAGCAGAGGGATCGTTGACCTTCTTCGGCATTCCGCTGGTGATCATGAGCTACACCAGCTCGGTCATCCCGATCATCGTCGGCGTCTGGGTGCAGGGCTACCTGGAGCGCTTCCTGCTGCGCACCCTGCCCGGCGCGATCCGCAACTTCACCACGCCACTGCTGTGCATGCTGATCATGGTGCCGCTGATCCTGCTGACCATCGGTCCGGCCACCACCATCCTCGCCAACGCCATCGCGGACGGCATCACCTGGCTGTTCCACGTCGCGCCCTGGCTGGCCGGCGCCCTGATGGGCGGCCTGTGGCAGGTCTTCGTGATCTTCGGCCTGCACTGGGGCTTCGTGCCGATCATGGTGCAGCAGTTGTCCACCGGCTACGCGATCATCACCGGTCCGCTGGCCGGCGCGGTACTGGCCCAGGCCGCCGCCACCTTCGCCGTCTGGATCCGCACCAAGGACCACGACACCAGGGAACTCGCCGGGCCGTCCGCCTTCTCGGGCTTCCTGTCCGGCATCACCGAGCCGGGCATCTACGGCGTGAACCTGCCCCGCAAGCTGCCGTTCTACTTCGGCATCGCGGGCGGTGCGATCGGTGGCGTCTTCGCCGGTATCGCGGGCGCCGGCACCACCACGTTCGTGTTCCCGTCGCTGATCGCACTTCCCGCCTATCTGTCCACGCCGAACCTGCCGCTGTTCTTCATCGGCCTGGCGCTGTCGATGGCGATCGGCTTCCTCGGCACGCTGTTCTGGGGTGTGAAGGATCCCGCTCCGGTGGCGGCGTCCGAGGCTGCTGAGGTTCCCGCCGAGGCCGCTGCGGCGTCCGCGCCGGCCACCGTCGGCACGGAGGTGATCGTCCGTTCACCGATGGACGGCACCCTGGTCGCCATCGGCGACGTCCCCGACCCGGTCTTCGCCAGTGGCGCGATGGGCGCGGGCATCGGTGTCGAGCCGACGTCCGGCACCGTCTATTCGCCGGTCACCGGCACCATCATCGTGACCATGGGTTCCGGCCATGCCTACGGCATCCGGACCGATGAGGGCGTCGAGGTGCTCGTCCACGTCGGTATCGACACCGTCAACATGAAGGGCGAGGGTTTCGAGCCGAAGGTGGCCCAGGGTGACCGGGTCAACGCCGGCGACGTGCTGGTCGAGGTCGACCTGGGCAAGATCACCCAGGCCGGATACTCGACCACCACGGTGGTGATCATCACCAACACCGCCACGCAGAAGGGTGTCGCCCCGGGTTCGATGGGCGCCGTCACCCACGACGACACCGCGCTGATCGTCACGGTCTGACCGCAAGCGACAAAGGACAGGAGAGAATCAAACCATGAGCACGACGTTTCCGGACGGCTTCCTCTGGGGTGGCGGCACCGCCGCCAACCAGCTGGAGGGCGCGTACGACGCCGACGGCAAGGGTCCCTCGATCCAGGACGTGATGCCGCGCGGCATCGCGGCCCCGCCGACCGACGAACCCACCCCTGACAACCTCAAACTGGTCGGCATCGACCACTACCACCGCTACGCCGAGGACATCGCGCTGTTCGCCGAGATGGGCTTCACGGTGTACCGGTTCTCGATCGCCTGGAGCCGGATCTTCCCCAACGGCGACGAGGAGACCCCGAACGAGGAGGGCCTGGCCTTCTACGACCGGCTGCTCGACGAGCTGGAGAAGCACGGCATCGAGCCGCTGGTGACGATCAGCCACTACGAGACCCCGCTGCACCTGGCCAAGACCTACAACGGCTGGGTCGATCGCCGGATGATCGGGTTCTACGAGCGCTACGCCCGCACCCTGTTCGAACGGTTCGGCAGCCGGGTGAAGTACTGGCTGACCTTCAACGAGATCAACTCGGTGCTGCACGCCCCGCTGATGTCCGGCGGCATCTGGACGCCGAAGGACCAGCTCAGCGAGGCCGACCTGTACCAGGCCATCCACCACGAACTGGTCGCGTCGGCGTCCGCGACGAAGATCGCCAAGGAGATCAACCCGGCCATCCAGGTCGGCTGCATGATCCTGGCCATGCCGATCTACCCGCTGACGCCCGACCCGGCCGATGTGCTGACGGTGATGCAGGCCGACCATGGCAACCTGGCGTTCAGCGACGTCCATGTTCGTGGGGCGTACCCGGGCTACTTCCTGCGCGCCCTGCGGGACAAGGGCATCGAGCTCGACATCACCGATGCCGACCGAGAGACCCTGACCAATACCGTCGACTTCGTCTCGTTCAGCTACTACATGAGCATCTGCGAGGCGGCGTCCGGCGGCGAGGTCGGCCAGGGCAACATCATGGGCGGCATCAAGAACCCGAAGCTGCCGGCGTCCGAATGGGGGTGGCAGATCGACCCGGTCGGCCTGCGGATCGTCCTCAACCAGTTCTGGGACCGGTGGGGCAAGCCGCTGTTCATCGTGGAGAACGGGCTCGGCGCGAAGGACGAACTGGTCGAGGTGGACGGCGTGCTGACCGTCGAGGACGACTACCGGATCGCCTATCTCAACGATCACCTGGTGCAGGTGCGTGAGGCGATCGCCGACGGCGTCGAGCTGATGGGCTACACCTGGTGGGGTCCGATCGACGTGGTCAGCGCGTCCACCGCGCAGATGTCGAAGCGCTACGGATTCGTCTATGTGGACCGCAACGACGACGGCAGCGGAACGCTGACGCGGTACCGCAAGAAGTCGTTCGGCTGGTACCGCGAGCTGATCGCCAGCAACGGTGCAACCCTGTCCTGACCAGGGCTGATACGAGGATTCGAAGGAGGTGGGCGCGATGAAGGTACTGCGGGTGTTCAACAACAACGTCGTGCTCACCCGTGACGAACTCGGACGCGAAGTGGTCGTCACCGGGCGGGGCGTGGGGTACCAGGCCCGGCCCGGTGACGCCATCGACGAGGCGCTGATCGCCCGCCGGTTCGTGCCGGCCGACAATCCCGATTCGGTGGCGAAGGTGATCGCCGACATCCCGATCGAACGGCTGGCACTGGTGGAGCGGCTGTTCACCGAGGCACTGCGCGAGCTGAACGCGGTGCTGCCGCCGCTGGCGATCGTCGCGGTGGCCGACCACATCCATCAGGCGATCGAACGGGTGCGGCGCGGTGAGGTGATGGAATACCCGCTGCGCGCCGAGGTGGCCCACCTGCACCCGGAGGAGCTTGAGGTCGCCGAGCACCTGCTGGCGAAGCTGAACCGTCAGATCGAGACTCCGCTGCCCAAGGGCGAGGCGATCGCGCTGGCGATGCACCTGTTCCACGCGGTGACCGGCAGCCCGAGCATGGAGCAGACCTTTCTGCAGTCCCGGTTGATCCGGCAGATCTTCGACATCATCGGGCAGGCCTACGGCGACGAGTTCGACCCCGATTCGATCGACGCCGCGCGTTTCGCCACCCACCTGCGGTACTTCTTCGCCCGTGCCCGGGCGGGCAAGCAGCTTTCCGGTGGCGCGCCGGCGGTCGCCGTCGTGGTCTCGGACAGCAACAGCCGGGCCTATCAACTGGCGCTGCGGATCAAAGCGGTGCTGGAACTGCGGCTGCAGCATCCGGTCACCACCGACGAGGTGGTCTACCTCACCATGCATGTGGCACGGCTCGAGACGGGCATGCGCACCCGGGCCTGAATTCTGTCGGCCGGTCTCGTCGACACCCTCGGTTGCCTCCGCTGATTGAGCTTGTCGAAATCCCTTGTCCCGTATGGGTCTCGACAGGCTCGACCGACGAGCGTTTTGATCCTGGACGTGCGGAGAGCCGGGTCGTGGACGCTCCTCCTGCGTCCTGACCCGGCTCGATCCGTCTTCACCGCTGTGAGCAGTTTCCCCCCGCCGTTTCCGCGTCCCCCCGAACGCGGTCCCGGTAGCTGCTGTGGCGGCTGGCCCCCCGACCTGAGAAGAACTCTGCCGGATCGTCCTCAACGGTTTGTAAAAGCAACCTCAAGGTGAGCCCAAGGTCCGGTCGGGATCGGGTCCACCCTCGGATACCGGTGGTCCCGGGCTTACCCGGGATCTCGTCCGGAGCGCTTGCTGGCTGTGGACCCCCCGGGAGATCCCGGCGTTCGCCGGGACGACGACAGCCATCTCGCCGGTCTCGCACGTCCGGTTCGCACGTCGGGGGACGGTTCTTCCGCGTTCGAGAATCGCACGCCGAAGAACCGTCCCCGGACATGCGAACCGAAAGGAACCGTCCCTGAACTGGAAGGGCACTGTTCCCGAGGCGGACGGGCTTGGCGGCGGCCGGCTGGATTGGAGCCGATGGGCGGTTTGCCGGGCGGCAGTGGCACGGGAGGGTGCCAGGCAGTTGAGGCGTGCGCCACGAGCGGGCGTCCGGACGTGCGGAGAGCCGGGTCGTGGACGCTCCTCCTGCGTCCTGACCCGGCTCGATCCGTCTTCACCGCTGTGAGCAGTTTCCCCCCGCCGTTTCCGCGTCCCCCCGAACGCGGTCCCGGTAGCTGCTGTGGCGGCTGGCCCCCCGACCTGAGAAGAACTCTGCCGGATCGTCCTCAACGGTTTGTAAAAGCAACCTCAAGGTGAGCCCAAGGTCCGGTCGGGATCGGCCCTGCCACCCGGCACAGGTCGTTCCAGGCTTGACCCCGGGATCTTCGTCCAGCGTGGTCAGTGAGTGCTGAGATCCCGGCGTTCGCCGGGATGACGACAACCCGTCAGCCGATCTCGCATGTCCGGGGACGGTTCTTCGGCGTGCGATTTTCGAATGTGGAAGAACCGTCCCCCGGCGTGCGATTTTCGAATCTGGAAGAACCGTCCCCGGGTGTGCGAGACCCCGGTCAGGGGGTGCCGAGTTCGAACTCGTCGGCATAGATCAGACGGTTTTCCCTTGTCGGGGTGCTGTTGGGATCGCCCAGGTTCTCGGGGTCGCCGACGAAGGTCTCCCATTCCTCGATCCGGACGCGGTGCGTGCCGGGGGTGGTAGGCCGGGTGAACGGCAGGCCCTCGGGGACGTCGAGCTCACCCGTCCAGACCAGGTTGGCCAGGGTGCCGGCGTAGCCGCGGACCACCAGATCGGTCTGGTCGACCGTCGTCCAGGCCAGGTCGGAGGTCTGGCCGGCGTCCCGGGTCTGCAGCTTGGCCCGCAGGACCCGGTTGGCGCCCACCAGCAGCGGGCTGTTCGCACCGCGCACCCCGCCGACCGCGGCCAAGCCGATCGGTGCGGTACCGACACCGGTGTCGTGCAGACCCACCGGTCCGCTGACCAGCACTCGCACCCGGCCCTCGGCCGTCCGGCTCACCGACGCCGTCCGCTCCGGCGGCACCTGGACGAAATCGCAGCGCACCGGCTTGGAGATGTGCCGTCCGGTCACGCTGTAGGGCTGGTAGCGCACCAGCGACAGCTGCACGAACGGCCAGAACCGGGCCGGAAAGCCGATGTCGGCGAACCACTTGTGCCGCTCCAGGCTGTACTGCGGCCGGTAGGGGATCACCATCACCTTGATGTTCGGATCGTCCGCGGACGGATAGATCTCCGGCTTCCCGGACGGCCCCGCGACCGAGTCGTAGTCGTCCAACCCGATCGCGCTGAGCAGATCGGTGACCTGGACGGCCTCCCGGTCGGCGACGTTGCTGCCGAACCAGAACGGATCGCCGCCCCACTGGCTGGTGAACGTGGTCGTCGGACGCTCGCCGACGGCCAGCACCACACCCAGCTGCTCGTCGGCACCGGTGGTGAACCAGGGCCGCTCCAGGTAGACCCGCACCCCGCTGCGGCGGACCCGGCGCCGGGCCATCGGCTGGTCAGGCTCGGCGCCCTCCTCCCAGCGGAACAGCGGGATCACCGAATGCACCAGCGGCGGGGCCGGCAGCGAGGTGTTCGGCACATGCAGCTCGATCTCGGCGCTGACCGTCGAGCGGCCGTCGTCGACCGGCAGCGCCGGATCGTCCGACGGCGCACTCGGTGCCAGTTCCTCGGGTGCGAAGTACTCCCGGAACCGGGTGGTCGCCCGGAGCCGGTAGCGCACCAGCCGATGCTTGGTGTCGCCGAACTCGTGCACCGCCCTGTGCGAGCGCACATGCCCGACCAGCTGGTCGTCGTAGGTCTGGTCCGGGTGCCCGCCGGCCAGGATCGCGATGTCCTCCCAGGGTTCGATCGCGGTGGTGGCAGCCACCTGCCGCTGGTTCGGCAACGTCTTCCACTGCGGGTCGGACAGGTCGTCGAGCACCTCGTCCCAGCGGGCGTCCACGATCAGCGAATCGGTGCTCGGGCCGTCCAGTTCGACACCGCCGAGCAGCATCACGTTGGTGGCGCTGGCCGCGCGGTAGATCCGGAAACCGATCGGTTCCGGCGCCCGGATCGGACGCGGCACCGCGTGCACCAGGGTGAGCGAGGTCGACGGGGTGAGCGCCCACAGCCAGCCGTTGACAGCCGCCTCGACGACGCCGGGCAGTTGGCGGACCGACTCGGGCAGCTGCAGCCAGGGGCCCAGCACGCCCAGGTCATCGGGGGTCAGCGTGGAGGAGACCCGGGTGCGCAATGCCGTGCCACGCGGCAGCGACAGGGTGATCAGGTGCGGCTCGACCCGCCCGGTCAGGTCGGCGGCGCCGTCCAGCACCAACCGGTAGCCGTCGGTCGACGGCCACGCGGACGGCGTATCCGCCGTGGCCAGGGCGCCCGGGTAGCGGGCGGTGAAGCCCTCCACGCCGAACGGCGGCACGATGGTGAACTCCTTGCCGGCGTCCGGGAACACGAAACCCAGCCCGCGCGCCAGCACGTCCGGCAGGTACGGGGTGTGCACCAGGTCGGTGTCGTGCACCACGTACTGTCCCGGCCCGGGCGCCTCACCGGCCGGCAGCGGCAGGGTTCTCAGCTCGGCGGGGGACGCCCCCGGCCCGTGCACGAGCTCCACGCCGTCCTGCGGGTCACGGATCGACGGATCGTCCAGCCGGGGCAGTTCCTGGTCGAACAGGGTGCCCGACTCACGGATCGCGGCGTGCAGCCACAGCGCGCGGACGCCGGCGTCGGCCGACCCGATCGCGGCGTCGAAGGCGCCGTGCTGCTCCGCCTCCAGTTGGCTGGTCTTGGGCGGCACCAGGTGTCTTTCGCAGGTCGCCCAGCGGCCCGGGTTGGCGTCCGCGTACTCCTGCGGGGTGCCCGTGCTCATCTTCAGGGTGGCCGGATCCTGGCTGACCCAGGAGCGGACCACCAACACCGCGTTGGACTCGCCCTCGGAGTACGGGCGGCGCGGCACCACCGCCGGCGGCGGCACCGGCTGCCAGCGCACGAACGGCAGTTCCGCCGAGATGGCGGCGGCTTCGGCGGTGGCGATCGGGTCGTTCAGCAGGTCGCGGTCGAGCGCCAGCCCCGAACGGATGACAGATGGGTTCAGCACGGCCGTCCCGGCCGGCGCCAACTCGTCGTCGGCGAGACCGGTGGCGAGCGCGCCGCGGACCTCGGCCAGTGGCGAGGCGACGGCGGCCTCGACCCGCTCGCCGCGAACCTCCTGCAGCCGTCCGACGATCTGCGGCAGCACCTCGGCCAGCCGTTGTCCCGCCGCCCCTTGTCCGGCTGTGATCGGCGGGGCGACCACAGCACCCTCGATCGGACGTTCCCGCAGCCGGCGCAGCGCTCCGCTGCGGAAGTCGCGCAGTCCGCTGAGATCGGCGCTGACTCGGACGGTAGGCTGAGCGTCGCCGTCACCGGGCGCACCCTCGTCCGGCAGGTCGGGGTCCGGCCGGGCCGGCCGCGCCCCGAACCGGTGCGGACGCGAGTTGCAGGCCAGGTCGACGCCCCAGACCCGGAAGCTGTACCGGCGTCCGAATCGCAGCCGGGGCAGCGTGCCCGGCGCCGCCGTCCGTTCGATCAGGATCGGCGTGGACGGATCGTCCGGCGGTTGCGGATCGGTGACCACCTTCTCCTCGCCGTCGGAATGCACCACCGGCAGGGCCGGACGGGGCGCCGACAGGCTCCAGCCGTCCCAGCCGAAGACCGCCTCGTGGACATGGATGGGCGAGTTGTCCTTGCCGGCGTGGGTGGGTGCCGACTCCTGCAGGAACGCCACGTCGTCGAAGGTCAGGTCGCGGCCGCCGATCACGTCGGCCTTCACCGTGACCTCGTGCAGCGAGCGCCACAAGCCGGTGACATCGTCGTGCACCTCGACCCGGACGCCCTGCATCACGTCCTCGGTGGTCATCAGCGGCGCGTTCGCCGCGGACTGGTTCGGCGGCTGGGCGCGGACGGTGTCGAGCACCGATCCCTGCCGCTCCATCGCGCCGGCGGTGGTCGCGCCGTTGTTCTTCCGGGCGACGGTGAAGCCGGTGGTGCGCAAAGCGGGGGGAGCGGCGTTGACCGGCGCGCCCTGCAGTGCGGCGGCCACGCTGCGCAGATACGACGACAGGTACTGCTCGGTCTTCAGCGCGGCGCCGTCCGGGTCGAGGTCGAGCAGATCGAACGAGTCGGCGTTGCCGACCGGCAGCCGTCCGTTGATCCATTGCGATTCGTTCTCGGCGCGGGTGACCAGCGCCCGGCCGACCCGACGGGTGGCGACCCGTACCACCTTGGTGGCGTCCTCGCGCTGCGGGATCAGGATGCGGCCGAGCAGCCACTGACTGCGCGCCAGCCGATCCGGGTCGGACTTCACATCGACCACCAAGCCGAGCTTGCGTTGCAGCGGCCCGTGGTCGTTGACCAGCGAGACCCGGGCGTGGAAGTCGGGAATCTGCTTCTCGGGCCCGGGCGGACCGGGATTGTCCGGCTCGGGGCGGTCGCGGTACTCGGTCTCCTCCTCGGGGTGGGAGTAGAAGCGCCGCGCCCGGTGCAGCTCCACCATGGTCTTCCCCATCGTGTCCCCGCCGGGGAAACCTGCCGCCAGATCCTGATTGCTGAAGTACTCCACGGGTGCGCCGACCTCGCGCAGCGGGATGCCTTCGCGGGTGGCGTGGTCCAGCGACTCGGTCATGCCCCGCTCGTAACGCGCGGCCAGGTCGAGCGGGTTGTAGCGTTGCCGCCCCACCTCGCCGCCGAACTGGGCGATGATGTCGGTGCCGTACCAGGGCAGCTGCTGCACGGTCGGCGGCTCGACACCGTTCACCAGGGTGGCCATCAGGTTCACCATCCGGGCGATGCCGGTGGTGGCGCCCGGGTGGAAGGTGCGCCAGGGCCGGTTGGTCCATTCGGGTGCCGTGAACGTCGTCACCGGTGTCTCAGCCGGGAAGACCTCCTCCCACAGGCCGTCCTCGATGGCGCCCAGCAGCGGCTCGCAAGCCAGCTCGCCGTCCTGGTCCTCGAGCACGAATCGGGCCTCGGCAAGGGCTTTCGTCCAGTGTTGGAACAGCTCGGTGACGGCCAAGGTGTCGCGCGGGTCGTCCACCTCGATATCGGGCGAGACGAAGAACGAGACGTGGAAATCGGCGCTCGGGCCGCACGAGTACGGCAGAGCGACGACGGTGAACTGTTCACGCATGATTCGGCTCCTCAGCGAAGGCCAGGCAGTAGTCGTCCCACAGCGGTGAGGTGAAGTCGGGTTGGACGCCCATCACCTCGGCGAAGCTCGGGTCGCCGTTGCTGCCGGCGAATTTGCGTTCGCACGAGACTTCGACCGACGCCGAGAAGCAGAACACCTTGACCTTGACGGTGATCACGGCCCGGCCGACCAGCTTGCCGCTGGGGAAGTCGTAGGTGAGCGAGAGGTAGAGCTCGATGGAGGCGCTGATCAGGCCCAGCACGTCCACCTCGCCGCGCAGCCGGAAGTAGGCGGTCAGCGAGCCTTTGTCGGCTTCCATGCGCAGGTAGATGCCGAGCGCGATCGACACCGAGCCGGACGCCACCCCCAGATTCACCGACAGATACGCCCCGGCCTCCAGCCCGAGCTCGAGCACCTCCAGGCCGCGCGGCGAAAGCCGGATGCCGAACCAGCCACCACCGCCCAGGCACATCACTGCCAGGTTGAACGGACGCTCCCGGGTGCAGAAGCCGAAGCCGACCGAGACGATGTCGCCCAGGAACGGCACCCGGACGTCGGCGGCCAGCGACATGTTCGACAGGCTGAACACGCCGATCGCCAGGTTCGGCAGCTCCAGGGTGAATCCGGCCACCACGCCGTCCGGGGCGACGTCGACGTAGGGCGGGTCGGAGAAGCCGTCCAGCGGGATCAGCTGCTTGATCCGTTCGACGAAGCTCAGGATGCCGACGAACTCGATGTTGCCGACGGCGGCGTCCACCTCGACCTTGCCGGAGCTACCCGCCTTGAACGACAGGTGGTCGAACGGCAGCTTCATCATCGGCTCGCCCGGCGGCAGGATCAGCCCGAAACCACGCAGCTCGGCGAGCACCTCCGCCTTGGGATGCGCACCGGCCTGGCCCTCCACGGCCAGGGTGAGGCCCTTCTTGGGCAGGGTCAGGATCGGGGCGTCCTTCGGCCAGGACTGCAGCGTGGGCTGCCACTTGAACGAGAACCGGGCGTCGGTGACGGCGGTCGCGATGCCCTGGACGAAATCGATCACCGACTGCACCATCTCGACGTCGGTGGCCGCGGTGCGCAGCGCGGTGACGAGCGCGGTGAGCCGGTTCTTCGCCAGCGGGGTCAGCTTGGCAGCCGCGACCTCGACCGCGGTCAGCGCGTTGGCCAGGTTGGTGAGCGCGGCAGCGAGTTTGCCCGGTGCCGCGGTGAGATCGCCGGGAGCGTCGATGATCGCCTGCAGCACGCCGTCGGCAGCGGTGATCACCGGGTTGACCAGGTCGGCCGCGCTGTTGGCGGCGTCGGTGGCCTTGGCGAGCACCTCGTTGGCCAGCCCGTCGCGACCCTGCGCGATCAGGCCCTTGGCGGTCTCCTTCGCCTGGGCGAGCGCGGCCTGGGTCTGCTCGGCGGAGTCTTCGACGGTCTGCTTGAGTTCCTTGAGGTCGGCCATCAGCGCCTCGACCTTGGCCAGCGACTCGGTGACCAGGGACGGCGCGTCGTCGAGATTGACGCCGGCGGCCTCCAGGATGTCGATCAGCGAGACGAAGCCGAACAGCTTGGGCAGCGCGTTCTTCAGGAACTCCTTCGGATTGAAACCGCCGGACGCCGTGGTGGCCAGGTCACCGACCGGACCCGCGCTGCGGGACAGCCCCTCGATCGGCAACGACGGCGCGATGAAGCCGCCGGCGCCGCCGCTGGAGGCACCGTCCTTGCCGAAGCCGAGCGTGGTCGGGGTGGTCAGCGCCGCCCACAGTTGCCCCGGGTTGCCGGCACCGAAGCCGTGCTGCAGCCAGGCGTCCGCGTAACCGAACTCCTGAGGGCCGGTCGGGTTCATCCGTTCGACGGCCGGAATGGTCGATCGGCCCTTCACGAAGGACGGCACCGCGGTGCCCACCTGCGGCGTCCCGGTGAAGGTCAGCCCGACGGTCGGCACCGAGGTGTCCTTGCCTCCTGGCTCGGACGGCACGAACGAGATGCTCTGGCCCAGGCCGTTGATCTCGGGGGTGCCGGCGTAGGCGTCCTTCGGATTCCCGTGCGGCCACGGTGCGTGGTAGTGCTCGGCGACCCAGACCAGCTGGGCCGGCAGCTTCACCTGGCGATCGTCGCGGTCGACGCAGTGCAGGACGAAGTGGAAGGGCTGATCGCCGACCTCGACCAGAAAGAACCAGTCCTGCTGAGCAGCCGGGTCCGGGGACAGCGTGGGCGTGATCGTCGGGGTGATCTCGACCCGTTTGAACGGCATGTCGAGCGCCGAATAGGTTTTCACCGGTTCGCCGACGACCAGGAATTTGCGCTGGTAGAGGCCGGCGCGCGGGTTGGTCTTGTCCTTGATCTTGCGTTCGGTGACCTTCACCATGGTCGCCCGATGGCCGAACGGGAACAGGTAGCCGGGGTAGGCGACCCGGACGTACTGGTCGCGTCCCATCGGTGCCTCGTGGTCCCAGGACAGGATGGACGCCATTCCGGGTTGCTGCTGCGACCAGGGCAGCGTCAACCATTGGCCGTGCAGGTCGAGCCAGGCTCCCAGGCTGGACAGGTACAGCCGGGTGGCCTCGAACGGTGTCGGGTCGGTGATCTTGCGGCGGTTCCGGGCCCAGGTCTCCGACGACTGCCGGACCAGCATGTGCCGGTCCTTGGAATCCAGCGACATCCGGAACGGCTGGTCGTCGTGCCCGAACTCGGTGGTCGACCAGTCCGGGAAGCGCTCCCTGTCGCGGGCCCAGAGGGCCCGCATGGTTTGCGGAACCTCGTCGACCTTGCCGTCGGCACGGCGGCCGAGCCGGGTGTGCCACAGTTCGATCGCGGTGTCGGAGGCGTCGGGCACGGGCTGGTTGGCGTGTGTCCAGCCGCTGTCGGCCGACGGCGAGATGGCCAGCCGATAGGGCGCCTCGATGGAGGTCTCGCCGAGACCCGCCGGACGGCTCAGCTTCTGCGGGTTGCGGAAGATCGGCGGCATCCGGTCGACGGGGATCCGCCAATCGGTGACCAGCTCCTTGATCGGAGTGCGCGGATCCGGGCCGCCGAGGGCTGCCCGGACCTGCGCCAGCGTCCGGGCCAGCTGAGCGACACCGGCGACCGTATTGGCAGGATGGATCTCGTCGGCCGCTGCCGGCGGCGCGGCCGCGGAGTTCAGCAGGCCACCCTCGATCAGCACCTTCAGCTTGCCCGGGTCGAGCAGGATCAGCGCACCGCCGGCGTACGGTTCGCCCGGGGTGGCCAGCGGGTGGACGGCCATCGGATGGGTCTCCAGGGCGTCGAGGAAGGCAGCGGTGCTGACCTCGATGGTCGTCCCGGCCGGAACCTGGACGACGACCCGGCTGGCGCGGGCGGGAATACCCCTGACGATCGGCGGCAGGGCGACGGCGGTGCCGGTGATCTTGGCCGGTGGCTGCTCGGGATGGTTTTCGTTCGGGACGGGCATGTCCTCGCCCGCTTCGCCGTCGTAGACGGCCTCCTCGCCGAGGTGCTGGAAGGGCAGGGTGAAGATCAGCAGACCGGGTCCTGGTTCGCGCGCGGTCAGCACGCCCGCGTCCAGGTCGAAGCCGCTGGTGCTGACGATCAGCGAGACCAGATCGGCCGACCGGATCACCTCGAAGCTGTGCTCGACCTCGATCTGCTGCGCCGGTGGGACGGCCAGGTCGCCCAGGTCGGGGAGGTGAATGGGTGTTCGCCAGATCGGGTCGAGCTTGTCGATCGGGATCCGGGGATCGAGGACCGGACGGGTGATGACCGGTGTGAGACCGCCGATAGGTAGGCGTTCGACGCGGCGCGGATCGAGCGGCCGCTCTCCGCCGACCGGGCGCTCCCGATCGGGGATCCGCTCGACGGGGATGCGCTCGATGGGTTGGTTCTCGATCGGCTGCCGCCCGATCGGCTGCCGCCCGATCGGCTGCCGCCCGATCGGGGTGCGCTCGATCGGGGTGCGCTCGACCGGGCGGGTGCCGCCGATGGGGTGATCAAGGCGTACCTTCCCGCCGCTCGGGGGAGGGGGCTGTTCCGGCTCAGCGGGCCGGCGCTTCGTCGCGGACGCGGCGATCTCTGCGGACGCGGCAGCGTCCACGCGCGTGGCCTTCGCCTTGCGCTTCAGGTTCTTGCCGGGCAGTTCGGTCGATCCGGACACGGTGACCTCCTCCGGAGTGCGGTCCAGCTGTCAGTCTTGACTGCTTTCCGGCCGCTAGCCACGGGAAGAATTGCGTAGTATCGCTCGGTCGTTCGGCCACTCCGGGAGACGTCAGGAGATGCCGGCTGCCGCCGCCTCGTCCGGGGTGTCGACGTCGGCGGCGATCTCCGGTGCGGGAATGTGCCGGACGTTCAGCCCCGCCATCAGACGACGCACCGAGAGTGACCGAGTGGCGCCGGCCGCGGCCAGCTGCGCGTCAAGTGCCGCCCGGCGATAGCGGGCAGCCAGATACTGCGGGTAGCTCTCCGCATCCACCAGGCAGACGCAGTCGACGGCGCCCTGTTGGTTTGCCGTTCGTTGGTCGAGCGTGTCGAGCCCCCGCTGCGGGTCTGCCGTCCGTTGGTCGAGCGTGTCGATACCTTTGCCGGCCGGTTTCGACTCCTGGTCGGTCGAGCTTGTCGAAGCCTCGGTTGCTGCTTCGGTTTCGACAAGCTCAACCAGCGGTGCGGCGTCCAACAGTGCCACGATTTCGCCCACATGCGGCAGGTCGCAGGCCAGCAGCAGCACCTCGTCGCCGGGCTCCGCGGGCGGGAGCGCTGCCATCCCGGCGGCAATGCCGGCCACCGGACCACCGAAGGGCGGATCCTCCAAAGTGCACGTCACGTGATCGGCACCGACGTCGTGAGGGAGGTCGGGAGTGACGGCGATGATGAGCTCGCGCTCCGCGCAGGCCTCCACGGCACGCGCCAGCAGGGAACGGCCGCGCAAGGTGAGGGCGCGCTTGTCCCGACCCATCCGGGCCGAGCGCCCGCCGCCCAGGATGATCGCGAATCGGCGCTGCATCGGGTCAGCGTAGACGGTCGACGACGACGGATTGGCGAACAAGGATCCGGATCGGGCTGGTCTGTTCCGGCCCGATCCGGATACCTATGCGGGCGCGGGGCGGACGGGCCGCTTTGCCGGGAGTGCCCCGCATGAGGGACCCCGGCGTTGGCCGGGATGACGACCGCTCCTGTCGGCCACCCCCGTCGCGGAGCGAGTTCTGTCGCCGGCACCGGTGTGCGTCATCCCGGGCTTGCCCCGGGATCTCCGTCGCAGCTCGCCAGCCGTAGCCGACCGCGTCAGCAGTCGAAGACCGACCAGCAGATGCCATTGCGCAGCCGCTGATCATCAAGCACCAGGTCGCGGATACCGTCCGGAAGCTGCTCACGCTGCCAGCGGCACTCCGCCCGTCCGAGCTCGTCGGCACGGTCCAACGGCGCGGCGGCCCGGACGGCCTTGATCGCATAGGCGGCCGCCCCCAACTCATGCGCGGCGACATGTGCGACCGCGCCCGCCTGGCCGGCGGCGTAGGCGGCGAATCGGGGCGCACCACGCAGGTCGCGGGCCGCACCCATCGCGTGCCCACCCGCCGCGCGGGACTGCATCATCGGCACCTCGCCGCGGGTCCAGGCCCGGATGTGTTCGATCGCCTGACGTGGCCTTGGGTCGTCCGACCGGACCGTTTCGAACAACGGCAGTACATGCTCGGCGCAATCGGCCGCCCACAACGCCAGCAGCCGATGATCGGGGTCGGTCAGGGTGCCGCCGCGGCGAATTGTGATGAAGCGCGGATCGCGAACCGTGGGCAGAATCATCGGCCGGCCACCGCGTCCGGGTCGACAGCCGAGCTTCCCTCGGCGGCCCGGCCATCGGCGCGCAGTAGGTCGTCCAGGCGACGCATCAACCGGGCGATCCGGCTCCGTCCGGCGGCGGCGGTGGGGTATCGGCTGAGCACGTCGATCAGTAGGGGTGTGGCCGATCGGCGTGATCGTTCCAGTCGAGCGTCAGCCAGCGCCGGGTCTCCGCCACCCGCCAACTCGCAGAGGTGTGCGGCAGTGGCGGAGGCGCGCAGGATGTGGCCCACCTGGGCCGCGTCGGCGATCGGATGCAGATAGGCGGCGGACGCGGCGTCGCCGGCGCTGCGGGCGGCAAGTCGCGCGATCTCGGACGGGGCAGATCGGGCGGCGCGGTGCGCGTCCAGTGCGGTCACCCGCTGCAGCTTCGTCCGGGCGGCACCCTCGGCGAAGCGGTGGGCGGCCTCGATCGCTGCGCAAGGACGTGGATCGTCAGGGACCGCCGCCTCGAACATCGGCAGGACATCGATGGCGTCCGCCAGGACGTAGCGCGCCACCTCTCGCAGTTCGTCCATGGCCAACTCGAAATCGCCGGAGACGATGCTTCTGTCCGATGTCATGTTCCTGAATCGTATCCTTGAAGATTTGGTAGAGGATTTATCGTCACGCTACGCAGGCGTGTCCTCACACAACCTCAACAGGAGGTCAGATGCGGCCGGTGGATCTGGCTCGGCGGCACCAGCTCTCGACGCAGGCCGTCCGCAACTACGAAGATGCCGGCATCCTTCCGGCGGCGCGACGAACCCGTACCGGACACCGGCAATACAGCGAGGTGCATCTGACCGGCTTGGCGGCCTATCTGGCGTTGGTCAGCGCGTACGGCCCGGCGCGGAGTCGTCAGATCATGCAGGCGATCACCGCCGGGCGACGCGATGCCGCGCTGGAACTTGTCGAGGCGGGCCAGCAGTTGCTGAGCCGCGACCGTGACACCTTGCGCAGTGCGGAGGCGGCACTGGCCGGCCTTGACGGACTCGATGAGGACGTCGCGATACCGGTCGTCGGCGCAGTGTTCAGCATCGGCGAACTGGCTCGCCGCCTCGGGCTCAATCCGGCCACCATGCGCGCCTGGGAGCGAGCCGGCGTGTTGACTCCCGGACGGGATCCGCGCAGCGGGCACCGCCGGTACGGAGCCTCGGACGTGCGGGATGCCGAGTTGGCGCACCTGCTCCGTCGTGGCGGACAACCGCTGGACGGCGTTGCCGTCGTCCTGGCGGAGTTGCGTGGTGCGGGGAGCCGAGGCGCTTTGGCGGCGACCGTCGAGGAATGGCGGCGCGACCTCCGGCTTCGCGGCATCGCGCAATTGCGGGCCGCCGGAAAGCTCGCCGACTACATCGACGCCTTGGACCAACCGGGCTGATTTCCCGGGCCCGCGAGGACTGCTACGGGCAGTTCGACCACTCGGCGGTGCCGTCGGTGAACAGCTGCCGCTTCCAGATCGGCAGGCGTTCCTTGATCCGGTCGACCAGGTCGGAGCAGGTGCTGAACGCCTGGGCGCGATGGGAGGCGGACACGGCCGCCACCAGGGCCAGGTCACCGATCGTCAACGTGCCGACTCGATGCTCGACGGCGATCGCGTGGACGCCGTCGCGTCCGGTGAACTCCGCGGCGACCTCGGCGAGCACGGCGTCCGCGCTCGGGTGGCCGACGTACTCGATGCCGGTGACGCTGCGGCCGTGATCGTGGTCGCGGACCACGCCGGTGAAGGTGACGGTGGCGCCGGCCCGGTCGTCGGTCACCAGTGCGGCGAGACCGACGACGTCCAACGGTTGATCGCGGACGGCGGTCGCCGCTACCCGGGCTGGTGAGGTGGTCATCCCGGCGATTCTATGCCCGGCCCCAGTGCGGATGCTGCGTAGCATCGCGGCATGACAGCTGGCTCCGGAAGCGCGCTCGGACGGTTCGTGGGCCGGCTGGCCGCGGTGGGTGCGCTGCTCGGCGCGGCGCTGATCGTCGTGCCGGCCTGGTACGTCCGAAGGGTCAGCGACGATCGGATGAAGAGCATCGACGACGTGCCCGCGCAGCCGGTGGCGCTGGTGCTGGGTGCCGAGGTGTATGCCGACGGGCAGCCGTCGCGGTACCTGCGGGCCCGGCTGGACGTGGCCCGTGAACTGTTCGACGCCGGCAAGGTCGAGGCGATTCTGGTCTCCGGTGACGGTACCCGGCACTACAACGAGACCGGCGGCATGCGCGACTACCTGATCGCCCACGGAGTGCCCGCGCGCCGCATCGCGGGCGACTACGCCGGCTTCGACACCTACGACTCGTGCGTGCGCGCCAGGAAGGTCTTCGGCGCGACCCGGGTGATCGTGGTGAGCCAGAGTTATCACCTGCCCCGCGCGCTGACCATCTGCCGGGCGATCGGCCTGGACGCCTGGGGCGTCGGTGACGACAGCGTCCGGAGCAACCAGGAGATGTGGTCCTACGGCACCCTGCGCGAACTCGGTGCCAACCTCAAGATGATGTGGGATCTGGTGAGTCGGCGCCGACCCGTCCTCGGACCCCACGACGACTCCCTCGACCGTGCGCTGCAGTCCTGAATCGGACGCCGCCGTCGTTGGTCGAGCTTGTCGAGACCCCTTTCCACCACTCGCTGGTGCCAGTCATGAGCGTTGCCGCCAGCCGACGAACACGGCTCGGCCACCGTCGGTCGAGCTTGTCGAGACCTCGCTGCCAGCCGACGAACACGGCTCAGCCTCCGTCGGTCGAGCTTGTCGAGACCTCTCTGACGGCGCGTCCTCGGTCTCGACAAGCTCGATCAGCGGTGGGGTCGATAAGCGGCTGAGTTCAGCGCCGATTCATGGTCTCCGGGTTGGAGCCGACCCGGTTGCCGGAGTCCACGCCGTCGATCGCGGTCATGTCATCGGCGGACAGTTCGAAGTCGAAGATGTCCGCGTTCTCGCGCAGCCGTTCGGGGCTGGAGGCCTTCGGGAAGACGATGATGCCGCGCTGAATGTGCCAGCGCAGGATCACCTGGGCGGGCGTCCGGCCGAGTCGTTCGGCAATGCCGACGATCACCGAGTCGTCCAGGTCGGCGCGGCGTCCGAGCGGGCTCCACGCCTCGGTGACGATGCCCAGGCTGGTGTTGAAGTCGACCAGTTCGAACTGCGCGAGGCTCGGGTGCACCTCGATCTGGTTCACCGCGGGGACGATGTTGCCGGCATCGAGCAGCCGCTCCAAGTGCTGTTGATGGAAGTTCGAGACACCGATCGAGCGGGTCAGCCCCTGCGCCTGCAGTTGCTCCATGCTCTGCCAGGCCTCCACGTAGGTGTCGAACTGCGGCGCCGGCCAGTGGATCAGGTACAGGTCGACCTGGTCCAGCCCCAGCTTCTCCAGCGACTCGGCCAGCGCGGCGGGGGCGTCCGTCTGCCGGTTGTTCCACAGCTTGGTGGTGACGAAGATCTCGTCGCGCGGAATACCGGACTCGGCGATCGCTTCGCCGACCTCGCGCTCGTTGCGGTAGATGGCGGCGGTGTCGATGTGCCGATAGCCGTTGGCCAGGGCGAACGCCACGTGCTCTTTGGTCTCCTCCGGCGGCATCAGGAAGACGCCGAGGCCGAACTGGGGAATGCGGTTGCCGTCGTTGAGGGTGATGGTGGGAACGCTCACGTTGCTCCTCGATCGGGTGTGTGCGGGTCGAGGCCGAGCCTATGCGGCGTCCAGGATCGCCATGCCTGCGACCGCCAGCCCGGACGCCAGCCAGCCGAGCGCGACCAGGGCCCGCCATTGCTCCGGACGGGTCAGCAGCTTCTGGGCTGCCATCACGATTGCGAGGGCCAGGGTCGCCCACCACGGGTGTCCGGCGAGCATCAGCACCACCATCGCCGGTCCGCTGACCAGCAGGCAGACGACGCCGTGCCGCAGTCCGTACTCGACCGCGGCCGCATCGGCGGAGGGCCCCGCGAAGCCGACCGGCATGGTGCGGCAGCAGCCGCGCAGCGCACGCCGCTTGATCGGGGTCAGCTCCCAGGCCCCGGCCGCCAGCACCAGGACCGTCAGCGCGGACGCCGGAACCGGCCCGGGCATCACCGCTAGCAGCATGCCCGGCCCCAGCCATGCCGCGAGATAGCCGAGGGTGAACAGCGCGAGGGTGCGCTGACGGCGAGCGCGCCGGGTGTTGAAACCGAGGTAGCGCAGATGCGGGACCGTGGTGGGCAGCATCATCGCGATCACCATCAGCAGCCAGCTGAGCAGCTGGGCATCGATCGGGTGCGGGTGGGCGGTGGTGCCGTCTGAGGTATGGTGGTGGCTGGATGGCAGCGCGCCCGCCGGCTCGAACCAGTCGAGGGCCAGGGCGAGTGCCACCCAGGCGGTTGCGGCGAGCAACATGGCCAGCCATTCGGGGTGTCGGTCCAGTCGGCTGCGGAAATGCTGACGCCAGGAGGGGGTCTCGACAAGCTCGACCAACGGTGGATCGGTGAGCTTGGCCGGTGGGAGTTCGGTGGGCGGTTGGGTCTCGACAGGCTCGACCGGCGGTGGATCGGTGAGCTTGGCCGGCAGTGGCTTGGCGGGCGGCTTGGTCTCGACAGGCCGGGCCGACGGCTCGGTGAGCTTGGTCGGCAGGACGGTCATTGGATCAGCAGCGCGATGGTGCCGATCACCACCTCGGGCTCGGGCGGGGCGTCCTCGGCGATGGGATTGACCGGGGCGAGGGTGGCGCGGAACTGCTCGGCGTCCCAACGGTCCTCGGCGTCCAGCCGCTGCACGACCGCGGTGATGTCGAACTGGTAGCTGAGTTCGTGCTCGGCGTCCGGCTGTTGTGATTCGAGCAGGCCGAACAGGGGCAGCGTGCCGACCAACACAGGTTCGCCGCTGGTGGGGTGCAGGAAGACGCCCCATTCGGCGCTGGGCAGCCGGTCGGCACGGATGTGTTCGACCGACACCAGGAACCGCTGGGCGGCCCGGGTGGTCGGCGCGTCGGTGGGGAAACTGACCTCGGTGGCGTCCTCGGTGAGTCGCACCGGTGTCTCGGCCGCCCCGACCCGTTGCGGTGGACGGCGATCGCGCGGTCGTTCCGGGCCGCGGTCGGGAGTGGGCATCTGTCCTCCTGCGCCCGCCGAGGCGGGGATCGAGGTGTCGGCGTAGCTGTAGCCGAGGTTGGCCAGGTTCAACACACTGCCGCAGGTCGGCTCGATGCGCAGGCCGGAGGCGTCCAGGAACTCGAAACTGCGGTCGACGAAACGGCTTCCGGCCGGGTCGAGACCGATGCCGGTGTTGCCGCGCCATACTTCCCACAGCCGGTCGAGGTTGGCGTGATGCAACCAGAAGATGGCGTCGCCGGCGGCCTGGTTGAAGTCGCTCATCTTGCCGGTCGGCCCGCCGACGAAGACGTGCACCGAGCCGTGCGGGGTGATCTCCAGCGGTCCGGGAATGGCGTTCGGGGCGCCGGCATGGTTGAAGCCGGTCTCGGTGCCGGCGAACGCGGGGTCGAACTGGCTCGAATAGGGAGTCGCGAAGAACCACCCGGCTGCTGTGGTCTGGGCGGGCTGCAGCCGGGCCAGCCGCGGTTCGGGCTCACCGCGGAACCGGACGGGTGAGTTCACGCCAAGGTCGCGGGCCGGGTCGAACAGTGGGTTCGGGGAACCGTCGTCAAGGGTCGGGGCGCGGAACGCGGGCGGCAGCGAGCTGGATTCGGGACGGTCGTAGTCCCAGTAGGGGAGTGCCCAGGTGGCCTTGGTCTCGTCGTCCACCTCGTCGGATTCGGCGATGATCGAGCGGCAGATCGCTTCGAACGCGTGGAGGTACATCCGATGCCAGGGCAGGAAGTACCAGCAGAAGTGCTGACAGGTGTTGCGCAGCCCGTCGTTCGGGTCGGGAAACATGCCGTGCACCTGGGTGTGGTGGCTCCACCAACGATGCTGCGGGCCGCTGTTGCGCTTCAACTCCCGGACGGCCACCGCATAGGCGGCGATGATCGGATGCGTCGGCGCGCCCTCGGGCTGCAGCGTGTAGACGTCCTGACGAACGAGGGCTTCGGCCTGAGGCGGTGTGAGCATGGCTCCTCCAGGGGGCGGTGTCCGTCCGATCCTGCCAAGGCTGCAGCGGCGGCGACAGGGGTAGTTCTGCCACCGGCCGAGGGCCTATCCGCGATTCGTCTGAAATCGACCCCAGAGTGGTGGCTGTGTCGAGAGTTCTCAGGCGGTACTGAGTTCATCGAGACCCCGACTCTGGGGTCGATATCAGAACACTTTTGGACTTGCCACGCCGGATGACCGGCGCGAGAGCCGGCCAGAATGGGTCGTGGCAGTCGCGAGATGACGGTGTGCCGAGCAGCCGGGCATCGACCGACGGGTGGCCCGTTTCGACAAGCCCCGCCCGGCGGCGGGAAGATGGATGACGTGCTTTCCCTGCCCGTGTTGCTGACCGAACGTTTCCAGGCCGTCACCGGGGTCGATCCGGAGCTCCGTCCGGCTACCAAGCCGCAGTTCGGGCACTTCCAGTCGAACGTGGCGCTGCGCCTGGCGAAGGCCGAAGGCAAGCCGCCGCGCGAGATCGCCCAACGGATCGTCGCCGAGGCCGACGTCGCCGACCTGTGCGAGCCGCTCGAGGTGGCCGGCCCGGGCTTCATCAACATTCGGCTGCGCTCCGATGTGCTGGCCGGGGTGGTGACCGGCATCCTGCGCGACCCGGACGGCGTCATCGAGCAGACCACCGACCCGCAGCGGGTGGTGATCGACTACTCGGCGCCCAACGTCGCCAAGCCGATGCACGTCGGCAACCTGCGTTCCACGATCATCGGGGACTGCTTCGCCCGGGTGCTGCGCGCCCAGGGCCACACGGTGATCGCGCAGAACCACATCGGCGACTGGGGCACCCAGTTCGGCATGCTGGTCGAGCAGATCCTGTTCGAGGGCATCGACGCCGACACCCTCGACCTGGCCTCCTCGGTGGCGCTCTACCGGCGTGCCCAGGAGCACTTCCGCTCCGACGAGGCTTTCGCGGACGCCGCCCGTCGCCGGGTGGTGGCGCTGCAGTCCGGTGACGGGCAGACCCGGGCGATCTGGCGGTCGCTGATCGAGGTCTCCAAGACCGGCTTCAACGCGGCCTACCGCCGGCTCGGGGTGCTGCTCACCGACGACGATCTGGCCGGCGAGTCGATCTACAACGACCTGCTTGCCGGTGTCGCCGACGACCTGGCCGCGGCAGGCATCGCCGTGGTCGACCAGGGCGCGTTGGTCGTTTTCGTGCCCGGCGACGACGCGCCGTTGATCGTCCGCAAGTCCGACGGCGGTTACGGCTATGCCGCCACCGACCTGGCTGCCGTCCGCTACCGGTTCGGCACGCTGGACGCCAACCGCTGCATCTACGTGGTCGGCTCGCCCCAGGCGCACCACTTCTCGCAGGTGTTCGCGGTGTCCCGGATGGCCGGTTGGGTGCCCGAGGGCGGCGTGCTGGAGCACGTCGGCTTCGGTTCGGTGCTCGGTCCGGACGGCAAGATGTTCAAGACCCGCGACGGCAAGACCGTCACCCTCGACACCCTGCTCGACCTGGCCGAGGACGTCGCCGCGCCGGAGATCGCGATGGCGGCGGTGAAGTACGCCGACCTGTCCACCTCGCTGCACAAGGACTACGTCTTCGACGCCGACCGGATGACAGCCACCACCGGCAACACCGGCCCCTACCTGCAGTACGCCCACGCCCGGGTGAGCGGCATCCTGCGCAAGGCCGAAGCGGAAGGCTGGGCCTCCGACGGCGTCACCGTCCTGGACGATCCGGCCGAGCAGACGCTGGCCCTGCTGCTGTCCCGTTTCGGTGAGGTGGTCGCCGAGGTCGCGACCGGACTGCAGCCGCACAAGCTGTGCACCTACCTGTTCGACACCGCCACCGCGCTGAGCACCTTCTACGAGCGCTGCCCGGTGCTGAAGAGCGAAGGTGAGGTGCGGACGTCCCGACTGGCGATCTGCGCTGCCACCCGGACGGTGCTCGCCAAGGGACTCGACCTGCTCGGGATTGTGGCGCCCGACCGGATGTAGACCTCTCCTCTGGAGGGTTGAGCTTGTCGAAACCCGGTCTCGATGGAGAAGGGGTCTCGACAAGCTCGACCAGCGGTGGGGGCGACAGGCTCTCGACCAACGGCCGGGCTCGCTCAACGAGGGTCTCGACAAGCTCGACCAACGGTGGGCTCGATCAGCGGTGAGGTTTCGGACGGGACTAGATCCCTGTACGTGGTGTGTAGGTCACCCGCTTGCCGGTGCCATCGGTGTAGCTGATGGAGCGCACCAGGCGATGTTTGGAGGAGTCGTAGGACACCTCTTGGTCGGCCAGGACGAAGTACCAGGCGGTGCCGTCCGCCATGGTGCCGACGGTCCAGCGCGCCTTCTCAGTCGGCGTGATGGTGACGGCCGAGGCGTCCGCGGGGAGCTTGCCGATCGAGGCGCGCCGTCCCGAAAGGGAGGTCCGCACATCGACCTTGTCGGGACGCCGCGCAGGCTGGGCTGCCCAGTAATCACCGGCCGCGTTGAACACGCCCCAGACGTCGTCCTGTGTGTCACGGAAGACGGTGAAAGTGGTGCCGTCGACGGCCAGATCGAGGCGGGGTAGTACCTCGTCGGGGGCGGTCCGCGCCAGGCCGTCCGACCCTATCCAGACGAGGCGGCCCGTCGCGTCCTTGGTGCCGGAGAGCCAGGTCGCGGTCAAAGTGAAGCCGGTCTGTGCGTCGGCCCAGTGCCGCACATCACCCCAGACGTGACCGACGGTCTGCACCGCGCGCACCACGTCGGGAATCAACCTGACCTCGAGGTGATCGTGCACCCGAACGGTGAAGAACTGGCTAGGCGGGGCGACGTAGCTGTGGTGAGTGGTTGCAGCGGGCCGACCCTCGACCTCGTCGGTCACGGTGATCAGCACTTGAGTAGCAGAGCTCTCGGCGCGGACCGTGACCGTATGGTGCGCCGCCGGATCGCCCCCCGTGAAGCCGAACACGCCGGTCGTTGTGCCCGACCGCACCATCGCGCTGGCCAGTGGCGCCGGCTGCACAGTGACCGGACGCGGAGCGAGTGCGAACCAGCCCAGTAGGCCGGCGGTGGTCACGGCCGCGCACGCCGCCACCAACTGGCGGATGCTTCGCTGCCGGTGACGACCCTCGACCAGGGCGATCACGTCCATCGCCCGGACGTTCGGGTCGGCCTCTTCGGCGAGTTCACGCAGGCCGTCACGCAGCCTGTCCTCGGCGATCCTCATGACAGGTCTCCTTCCCTCATTGGGGCGTATCGGGCGCGCATGCCGGCCAGTGCCCGCGAGCAGGCGGACTTGACCGCACCCACGCTGATGCCCAGGCATTCCGCGGTCTGCGCCTCGGTGTAGTCGTCGAAATAGCGCAACACGACGATGCTGCGCTGCCGTGGGGTGAGGGTGGCGAGCATCCGTGCCACCTCGTCGCGGTCGCTGACCCGATCATGGGGCCATTCGCCGGACGGCGGATCCGCCCATTCGGCCGGGACCGGACGGCGCCGGCGCCGGTGGTCGATGCTGAGGTTGACCAGCACCCGGCGGGCATAGCCGGTCGCATCCTCCAGCCGGACACGCTCCCAGGCGGCATAAGTCCTGGTCAACGCCTCTTGGACGAGTTCATCGGCGAGATCCTGACTGCCGGTCAGCAGGTACGCCGTCCGGCCCAGATAGGCCGACGACGACGTCACGAAGGCGGTGAACTCCGCCTCCCGGCGCGACCGTGCGCCCATCCCGACCATGCACTCTCCTCCATCGACTACCACTCTCTACGCAGGAGCGCGCCGAATGGTTGCTCGTCGGCGAGAAAGAAGAGAGAAAGAAGGAAGGAAGTGGCGGTCGTGGTCTGCGCCGGGTTGTCGCGCGCAGCCCGTCTTGCGCTCATCGCCACCGCAATCGGGTGATGCGGTTCAGATCGCTGCCCTCAGCCGGACAGCAACAGTCCGCGCTCGGTGCGCAGCAGCAACTGGATCAGGTGCGGCTCGGAGGGATGCCCGGGGCCGACCATCCGGTTGTGGTGCATGTGCACCAGGCTCGGCAGGATTCCGGCCACCGATCCGTCCAGGTCGCCGGTCCGCTCCGCCGCGGCGAGAGCCAGGCCGTACGGCGTGACCGACGTCCGCAACGTCTGGAGCGCGTCGGCCAGTGGCCCATGCGCCGGTTCGCCGCTCAGCAGGGCACGCAGCCGGGTCTTGCGTTCCCGGTAATCGGCCCCGGCGGCGCGGCCGACCTGCGGGTCGTCGACCAAGGCGGCCTGCGTCTCGTAGAAGGTCACCCGCTGGGCCCGGTCCAGCCCGAGCCCCGCCAGCATCACCGCGGTCGACGCGACCAGGGCATCGGTGAGCGGCTGGCCGGGCAGGCTGAGTAGCCGGCGGACGGCGACACTGTCGGCATGGAAGAGGTCCTCGCACAGCTCCAGCCCGCGCAGTCCGCCATAGCGCTCGAGTTCGCGGTCGTAGCTGTCCAGCGCGAGCCGCGAGATCCGGCCTGCTTCCAGCAGTTGACCGGCGAAATCGCTCACCTGGGGCAGCAGGTGCCGCAGCAGCAGATCGGGCTCGCCCTGCCAGCGGATCCGCAGATGCGGCTCGGGATCGCTGTACCGCAGGAAGAACCAGCGCCTGGCGAGCCCGGAATTCTCAGCCATCTCGATCAGGTCGACGAGGTGGGTGGTCAGCAATGGCGTGAGTTGCTCGTAGGGGGCGTAGAACTTGGCGAACAGCCAGTCGCCGCCGGGCAACCGGATCCGTTCGCGGACACTGACCGGGTGCGCAGTCGGATGGACGCCGCGGATCGGTTCCACGGCCTGGACGGGGAACGCGGCGGGCGTCCGAGCGGGATCGTTCGAGGGTTGGCGGACCAGCGAGATCACCAATTCGGTCAGGTAGTGGCCATCCGGGCCGGGCAGCCAGGCGTCCCCGATGTCCGGCAGCGCCTCCTCCAGCCGCAGCGTGCCGCCGGAGTTCTTGAACTCGCGCCGCAACTGCTCGCGGTCGTCGGCCTGGGTGAGATCCAGCAGCAGCCGGTTGTCGGCCACGGTGACGTAGACCCGGTCGGGCAACCCCCAGCGTCGGCGGGCCGTCTCGAGTGCGGACGTCACCGCGGCCTGTTCGGCGCCCTGCGACGGCGTCCAGCCGGGCGTGCTGAGTAGCCAACGGGCCGGGGCCAGCACCGTTCGTCCGACCTGGACGCGGGGGAGCACCGGCAGCGACTGCGCCGGCCCCCAATCGAAGGCCGAGAACTCGGCGGGTAGATGCTGGCCGACGGCGTCCAGGAACTGGCACACCGGTGGCGCGCCGTGGTGGTTCAGCATGTGCCGCGCGGTCGGACGGAGCCGCACCCCCAGGCTGGCCGACCGCAGGTAGAGTCGCGCGCCGTCGTGGCCGACCAGCAGATCGGACAGTCCCAGCTGATGTTCGGCGCTGCCGCGTCCGCTGACCACGATCTCGTGCTGGGCGACCGTCGGCCGGAGCACCACATTCGCGGATCGGGGCGTGGCCGGCAGATACACCACCTCGGCGGCAACCGTGTCGGGCTCGGCTGCGGTCTCCGCGCGGTCCAGCCAGTCGTAGAAGGCGTCGCCGGCGGAACCGAACAGGTCGGCGAACCGGCCCAGCCAGCGTCCGGCCGAACCGGCGCCCAGATTCGGGCCGAGCACCAGGGTGAACGCGCCGGCATCCACCGCGGCGGCGTCCGTGGCCAGCAGGAACGCCGACACATCCAGCGACAGTGGGGCATCGGCCGCGTTGCCGGGGGAGAGCTGCCGTCCGGTCGCCCCGGCCGGCCAGCCGCTGAGGGCGGCGACGATGTCGGTGTCCAAGATGACGTTGCGCCGCTCGTCCCGCAGCGCCTCCAGAGCCAGGCCCATCAGCGCCTCGGAGCGCCGCGCCTGGGTGCCCGGCTCAAGACCGGACGCCGCACCATGGGTGTGTGGCATCGCGCCGAGTCCGCGGACCGGATCGAACACCTCGGCCAGCGGCACCTCGTGGTCCGCCCCCCACCGAGCGAGAAATCGCCGTCCGTAGCCGGCCAGGTCGCCGCCCACCGACGGACCGGGGCCCACTCGCAGCAGCACCTCGACGGCCTGGGCACACTCGCGGCCCACCTCCGCGGACAGGCCGCGTCCGTCGAGTCCACGAGCGAGATCGGTCTGGAAAGTCTCGGGGTGGTCATGCAGGACGCGCGCTCGCTCGGTGACTTGGGCGAACACACCGGACGGGGCGTCCGGCCGTCCGGACGCCCCGCGATCACCGATCATCGATCCGCGGGGTTGACCGTCGGCGGCGGCGATGGCGGCGGTCAGCTCGGCGGCGGACTCGGCCAGCGACGCATCGGCCCGGCCGATCAGTGCTCGGGCGTCGGCGCCGGAGGTCGCCGCCTCCCCGGTGAGGGCGGGTGCCAGGTCGCTGTGCAACAGGCCCGCCCGGATCAGCTGCTCCAGCAGGCCGGCCACCTGGTCGGGGGTTCCGCCGGAGCCGGCGCCCACCCGTTCGACCAACTCGTCGTAGGCGATCCATGATTCGGCCGCCGCGATCGCCAGGCGGGCCGGCTCAGTGGCCCTGACGGAGCCCCCGGTCTGGGTCAGCAACCGGTCGCCCACCTCGGTGATCAGCGGGTCGGCCCGCCAACGCAGCCGGGAACGGACGTCCGGGCGGTGCTCGGCGGCGGCCAGCATGCCGCGCAGCCAGCCCATGTCGGGCCGGGTTCTGGTGCGGTCGCCAGCGGCGAGGCGCAAGTCGGTCCCGGGCGCCCAATCGGCCAGCGACACCGCCGCGAACGCCCCGTACGGGGTGGGCCGGGTGGTCATCCGGATCAGGTAGCGGGCCAGGCTGGTGCGGGTCCGGGCCGCCTCCTTGGGATCGGGGTCGGAGCGCCGCGCCTTCTCCAGCAGGGTCGGGCTGCCGATGGCCAGTGCCCGGACGACGCGGGGGTCGTCCAACGCCTCGGACGGCTCGCGCACCCACGGCAGTCGCTCGATCGGAAGCAGCGGCGTCCGGACCGTGACCCAGGGCACGACCCGGTACAGGGCGGTGCTTGCGGGCGCCGCCGTGGGGACCGGGCCGGATCGGTTCAGCAGTTGGTCCTCGCCGTTGGCACGCGGATCGGACGGGCCGAACGGCGGATCCTCGTGATACGCCAGTCCCTCCGGCGGACCGAAGGAACCGTCCCCGCGGTTCAGGACAGCGCGAACATCCGGTCCCATGTCGGCTCCACGTCGCTCGAGGCACTCAGCAGTGCCAGGCTGACCCCGGCCGCCCCGTCCAGGACGCCGGGCTGATCGACCTTGTTGTCGCCGGGTTCCATGTTGGCGATGCCCATCGGACGGTCCGGTTCGGCGGCGTCCAGGATCTGCCGGGTCAGCGCGGACGCCGCCTCGGCGAAGAGCGGCAAACCGGTGTCGTGGTGGAACCGCAGGGTGATCTGCAGCAGCCCGGCCACTCCGTGGCAGAAGGTGGGGGAGTCGATGCCGCGCCGCTCGACCGGACGCCGGTACACGGCGGCCATCGCCTCGATCGCCAGGTTGCGCAGGTCGGAACGATCCAGCGTCCGGCCGGCCAGGAACAGCGCCCGAGCGGCACCCGGGGTTCCGTAGCACCAGGCGTCCCGGCCGACATCGTGCACGGGCAACTCGGCCAGGCCGCCCGGGCCGTGCACCAGCGGCACCACCGTCTCCCAGCCGGGCCCGTCATCGCCCAGGGTGACGTGAGCGGCCAGCCACCCGGCCAGCTGGGTCGTCGCCTCCACGGCGTCCTGGGCGCCGAGACCGCAGTCCACGGCCAGCGCCAGCGCGGCGAGCGGCCCGGGGATGCCGTGGGCCAGGCCGAGGTTGATGTTGCCGGCCGGGTAGTAGGCCCGCTGCTCATCGTCGAACAGGCATTCCGGCGGGGTGTACCAGCCGGGGGGCGATCCGGCGTCCAGAGCCAGCGCGGTCAACGCCCGGACGACGAACGGCGCCACCGGACGCGCGGACCGGCCGGCGTGCGGCAGCGCGCACAGCAGGACTCCGGCCAGTCCCGAGATCTGGTCGAAGGTGCTCACCGGCATGCCGCGCCGGCCCCGGATCCCGGCCGCCGTGGTCAGCGCGTCGTGGGCGATGACGCCGTCCAGTGCAGCGAGCGGTTGGGTCAGGTCGGGGTCGTCCAGCCGGCGCCCGACGAAGGCGATCCCGGACGAGCCGCTGACCGACCCCATCGGCGGACGGTAGCCGTACCGCAACGCCGCCGCGGTGGACGCCGCCCAGCTGCGAGCCCGGATGGCCCAGTCTGCACCGGTGTCCACCTCGGCGAGCGCGCCGCACAACAGCGCCTGACCAAGATCACCCTGGGCGATCGAGGTAGGTGCCCAGTGCAGTGCCCGTGGGAAATTCGTCTGCTGGTCGCACAACTGATTGGCGGTGGCCACGCCGTCCGGATCGGTGCATCGTTCCGCCAGCAGCAGCGCCGCGTCACGGGCCCGGGAGGCCAGCTCGGCCGGCAGCGGTGAGCGCCATGCCGCTTCCGGCGTGAGTCGATAGTGCTGGATCAGCCGGTGGGTGCGCACCGGTGCCGTGCCTGCGGGGACGGCGCCGCCCTCGTCGCCGTCCGACATCGGTCCATCCTTCATGACACCGCACCTTCGTCGCGGCGCGGCTTCATCGCGCCGTCGCGCTCGTCCACACGCGTGCCCACCGCCGGCTCACCCGACCTGGCACTTCAGCGTGGGACAGATCCTCTGGCTGAGACATCCGGCATCCACGGTGACCGGACAGTTCCAGTTGCACGCGGTGATCCTGCAGGTGAGGCACGTCGCGTTGCCGACGGTGTGCCAACAAGCCGCGTTGAGGCAGGTTTCGCAGGTGCCGAGATCGCCAGTGACCGGGATGACGCAGCCCGGCTGATGACAGGTTTGACAGGTGGCCTGATCGCAGGTTTGACAGGTGGCCTGACCACAGGTCTGACAGGTGGCTTGGTTGTTGCAGGTCTGGCAGGTCGTGCCGAAGCAGGTCAGGCAGGTTCCGTTGCCGCAGGTCTGGCATTGGGTGAACCAGCAGGTGGGCGTGTTCGTCGGTAGGCAGCGGGGGCCGCAGGTGCCGTCGACGGTCGGTAGCTGGCACCCGAGCGGCGTCTCCGGAAGGGTCAGAGTCAGGTCCGTGACGGTGTCGGTGGGGTCGGTCTGATCCGGGAGGAATCCCCCCTGCAGCCCTGCCCGGGCGTCGATGTTGAATGCGTCGGACGCCGCGGCTGGCCGCGAGTGGACGTAGGCCACCTGGGCGTCCCGGTTCAGGGCCACCCGGGTGGCATCCAGTCCGACGAAGGGCGGCTGGTCCGGCGAGACCGACTCGACGGTCAGCACGTCCTCGGTGCGGAACTCGACGTAGTAGTCCAGCGAGGTGTTGAGGTAGAGCCGGCGGTAGCCGTCCCGGTCGCTGTCGCCGAGCAGACCGGAGAGTTCGAAGGAGGCCGGAGCAGGCGTCCCCGGGTCGTTGATCCGGGAGGCCACGAACGGGTCGGGAGGACGGCCTTCGATGCCGCTGTCGTTGTCGGCCATGGGGCTCTCCTCTCGGTTTCCTGGTGAGGGTTCAGGCGCGGACGATGCACCAGGCCGGGTCGCTGACCGGGCAGCCACAGGTGCTGAACTGGCAGGTGTTGCAGGTATCGCAGGTGACCCAACACGTCTGCGCGCAGGTGTTCACACAGGTGTCGGAGCAGGTGCTGGCACAGGTGGCGTCGCAGGTGCCCCGGCAGCTCACGCAGGTGCCCAGACAGGTGTCCCAGCACGTCGAGCAGGTGTCATCGCAGGTGCCGAGACAGCTGGCGCAAGTGGCAGTCTCCACGCAGCCGGGGTCGCAGGTAAGTCGCTGACAGGTCTGGCAGGTGCCGGGCATGGTGGCGCACCGCGGTCCCTGGCAGGTCTGGCAGGTGCCGCCGATACAGCTGACGCAGGTGCCCTGATCGCAGGTGGCGCAGGTGGCCTGGTTGCAGGTGGCACAGGTGCGGCCGCCCTGGGTGGGCCATTGCCCGAAGGTTCCGCCGCCGGGGTTGCCTCGGCCGCCCTGGCAAGGGTCGAAATCGGACTGGCCGAAGTGCACCGTGACACCGATGCACTGGGCCTCCCAGGTTTCCACGAACGGTGGCAGGACGATCGCGTCCGACACCTCCAGGGCGAATGCGTCGCTCGACGGGACCGCGCGCCGCACCCAGTCAAGGGTGGCACCGCCGTTCAGGGTGACCCGGGTGGCGTCCAGGCCCGGGAAGGGAACATCGCCCGGGGCAACGTCGTCGACGGCGACCACGTCGTCGGTGCGAAACTCGACGAAGTAGTCCAGTTGGGTGGTCAGATACAGGCGGCGGCAGCCGGCACGATCGCTGTCTCCGAGCAGCCCGGCCAGGGTGACGACATCGCGGCGCGGACCGCCGGCGACCGTCCGATTGCGGACGAACGGATCCTCGGGGCGGTTCACCAGGTCGCCTGGATCAACCATGGTCGGTCCTCCTGTTCAGAAGCAGCGACAGGTGTTGCAGTGGGTTTGCAGCACCGTCGGGCAGCGGCCGACGGTTTCGCAGAGGCCAGGATTGCGGGTGACCTGACATGCCGGCCCGCAGGTCGCGCCGCAGCCGGTAGGACAGGTGGCACAGGTGCCGGCGCAGGTCGCCGCACAGGTGTTGGCACACGTGGCCGCGCAGGTGTTGCCGCAGGTGACGTTCTGGGTCGGACAGTCACAGGTACGGCAGGTGTCTGCGCGGCGGCAGGTCTGGCAGGTGCCGCGGCAGGTATCGCAGGTTCGGCAGGTGGTGCCCTGGGTCTCCCGGCAGGTCAGCGGCTTGCACACTGTCCATCCGCTCGGGCAGTCGTTCGCGGTGGGGCATCCGATGTCGGTCGGGCAGCCGCCCCAGGACGGGCCTGGACACTCGGCCTCCCAGGTCTCGGCCTGTTGCATCAGCGGCCGTGCCTGCGACGTGAGTGGCTGGACGGCGAACGGATCGCCGCTCACTGTTGCGGTCCGGACGTAGTCGAGCTGAGCGTCGCGGACGATGGTGAGCCGGGTGGCGTCCAGGCCCTGGAATGGTGGCTGGTCGGGGCCGACGTCCTCGACGGTCAGGACGTCCTCGGCGCGCACCTCCACCCAGTAGTCGAGCCGGGTGTTCAGGTACAGCCTGCGCCGGCCCGGACGATCGCTGTCGCCCAGCAGGCCGACCAGGGTGAGCGCCGGCGGCGGGCCGGCTTTCGGATCACTGATGCGTGCGGCGACGAAGGGGTCGGGCGGGCGCTTGGCGATGTCGTCGTTCTCGGCCATGATGGGACCTCGATCCGAGCCAGGGGTGGCTTCGATTTATCGTGCCTCCTGGTCCGAGGATCCGGCCATGCGCAGAATTGCGCAAGCCTGCACCAGATCACCCCCGGTGTTCGTCACCCCGGCCGGCGTGCTCGTCATTCCCGGTGCGCGTCATCACGGCTGGCACTGTTCGTCACCCGGCTGGCGGCGTGCTCGTCACCCCGGTGTTCGTCATCCCGGCGAACGCCGGGATCTCCGCGGCCGGCGGCTCAGAGCCCCATCGGGTGCCAGACCGTCTTGATCTCCAGGAAACGGGTCATCCGGTCGAGTTCCGGTGTGGCGGCCAGGTCCTCAACACCCCGACGGCGTACCCGTTTCAGGTTGTCGGCGGCGGCGATCTCCAGGTCGCGGGCCAGGTCGGCGTCCGTCACCCCGGTCAGGTCGAGGCCGTTGACGTCCATGTGGGACGCCAGCCACGGGCCGATCTCGGCGGCGTCCCCGGTCAGGATGTTCACCACCCCGCCCGGCACGTCGGACGTCGCCAGCACCTCGGCGAAGGTGATCGCCACCAGCGGCGCGGGCTGCGAGGCGACCACCACACAGGTGTTGCCGAGCGCGATCAGCGGCGCCACCACCGACACCAGCCCGAGCAGCGGGGACTGCGGCGCGAGCACCGCGACCACCCCGGTCGGTTCCGGCGTCGACAGGTTGAAGTACGGCCCGGCAACGGGGTTCGCGGCACCGTCCACCTGGGCGATCTTGTCCGTCCAGCCGGCGTACCAGACCAGCCGGTCGATCGCGGCGTCCACCTCGGTGCGGGCTTCGGCCGGCTTGGCTCCGACAGCGGCGACGATCTCGGCCTCGAACTGAGCCCGCCGCGACTCCAGCACCTCGGCGATCCGGTAGACCACCTGGCCGCGGTTGTACGCCGTCCGCGACGACCAGCCGCCGAACGCGGAACGGGCCGCCTTCACCGCGTCCCGGGCGTCCTTGCGCGAGGCTTTGGCCGCATTCGCCAGCAGGGCACCGGAGGCGTCGTTGACCAAATAGGTGCGGCCTGATTCCGAGCGTGGGAAGGCGCCGCCGATGTACAGCTTGTAGGTCTTGCGGACGTCGGTGCGGCTCACTGCAGGTACCCTTCCAGCCCGTGCCGGCCGCCCTCGCGGCCGTACCCCGACTCCTTGTAGCCGCCGAACGGGCTGGCCGGGTCGAAGCGGTTGAACGTATTGCTCCACACCACGCCGGCACGCAGCTGCGAAGCCATCCACAGGATCCGGGAGCCCTTCTCGGTCCAGATGCCCGCGGACAACCCGAACGGGGTGTTGTTGGCCTTCTCGACCGCCTCCTTCGGGGTGCGGAAGGTGAGCACCGACAACACCGGACCGAAGATCTCCTCGCGGGCGATCCGGTGCGCCTGGGAGACTCCGGTGAAGATCGTCGGTGCGAACCAGAACCCCTTGTCGGGCAGCGCGCAGGCCGGCGACCAGCGGCCCCCCCCTCGGCCTCGCCGATGTCGGAGAGCCGCCGGATCTTGGCCAGCTGCTCGGCCGAGTTGATCGCCCCGATGTCGGTGTTCTTGTCCAGCGGATCGCCCAGCCGCAGGGTGGCCATCCGGGCCTTCAGCTTGGCCAGCACCTCCTCAGCCACCGACTCCTGCACCAGCAGCCGAGAGCCGGCGCAGCAGACGTGGCCCTGGTTGAAGAAGATGCCGTTGACGATGCCCTCGACGGCCTGGTCGATCGGGGCGTCGTCGAAGACGATGTTGGCCGCCTTGCCGCCCAACTCCAGGGTGACCCGCTTGTCGGTACCGGCCACGGTGCGGGCGATCGACTTGCCGACCTCGGTGGATCCGGTGAACGCCACCTTGTCGATGTCGTGGTGGGCGATCAGGGCGCGTCCGGTCTCACCGGCCCCGGTGATGATGTTGACCACGCCCGGCGGCAGGTCGGCCTGCTGGCAGATCTCGGCGAACAGCAGCGCGGTCAGCGGGGTGGTCTCGGCGGGCTTGAGCACCACGGTGTTGCCGCAGGCCAGCGCCGGGGCGATCTTCCAGGACAGCATCAGCAGCGGGAAGTTCCACGGGATCACCTGCCCGGCCACCCCGAGCGGCTGCGGGTTGGGCCCGAAGCCGGCGTATTCCAGCTTGTCGGCCCAGCCTGCGTAGTAGAAGAAGTGGGCGGCCGCGGTGGGCACGTCGACGTCCCGGGACTCCTTGATCGGCTTGCCGTTGTCGATGGACTCCAACACCGCGAACTCGCGGGACCGTTCGGCCAGCAGCCGGGCGATCCGGAACAGGTATTTGCCGCGTTCGGCGCCGGACATCCGCGACCACGGACCGAAGGCCTTCCGGGCGGCTGCGACCGCGGCGTCCACGTCGGCCTCGGACGCCTCGCTCACCTCGGCCAACACCTCCTCGGTGGCCGGATTGACGGTGCTGAAGCCGTTGCCGCGGCCGTCGACGAAATCGCCGCCGATGAACAGCCCGTAGGCGGGTTTGATGTCGACGATCGAGCGCGATTCCGGCGCCGGGGCGTAGTCGAAGCTGATGCTCATGGGTGTCCCTGGGTCAGTCGAGAGTGAAGTAGTCGGGGCCGGAGTAGCGTCCGGTGGCCATCTTGGTGCGCTGCATCAGCAGGTCGTTCAGCAGCGTGGACGCCCCGAACCGGAACCAGTCCGGGCTCAGCCAGTCCGGCCCGGCGATCTCGTTCACCATCACCAGATACTTGATCGCGTCCTTGGAGCTGCGGATGCCGCCGGCCGGTTTCACCCCGACCTGACGTCCGGTGGCCAGCCGGAAGTCGCGGACGGCCTCCACCATCACCAGCGTCACCGGCAGGGTGGCCGCCGGCTGGATCTTTCCGGTCGAGGTCTTGATGAAGTGGGCGCCGGCCAGCATCGCCAGCCAGGACGCCCGGCGCACGTTGTCATAGGTCTGCAGCTCGCCGGTCTCGAAGATCACCTTCAGGTGTGCGCTGCCGCAGGCCTCGCGGACGGCGGCGATGTCCTCGAACACCTCCAGGTAGCGGCCGGACAGGAACGCGCCCCGGTCGATCACCATGTCGATCTCGTCGGCGCCGGCCGCTGCTGCCTCGGTGACGTCGGCCAGCCGGACGCGACGTGACGCCCGTCCGGACGGGAACGCGGTCGCCACCGCGGCCACCTTCACCTCGGAGCCCTGCAGCGCGTCCTTGGCGATGCCGACCATGTCGCCGTAGACACAGATCGCCGCGGTGTGCGGGCAGGACGGATCGGCCGGGTCGGGACGCATCGCCTTGCTGCACAGCGCCCGCACCTTGCCCGGGGTGTCCATGCCCTCCAGGGTGGTCAGGTCGACCATGCCGATGGCCAGATCGAGTGCCCACTGCTTCGCGGTGGTCTTGATCGACCGGCTGCCCAGGGACGCCGCCCGCTGGTCGGCGCCGACCTGATCGACGCCGGGCAGGCCGTGCAGGAAACGGCGCAGTGCCGCGTCCGAGGCCGTGACGTCGGCCAGGTTCGACTGCAGTGTCGTACTCACCCAGGCAGCATAGTGACCGGCTCAGACGGTTGTTCATCCGAGTCGTTCCGGGACGACGGCCTAAGTGGCATGACGGCCTGAGGGGACGGACCGGTGGGAATCAGCTCGCTTCCGCCGCCGCCAGCCAAGCGGCGCCCACAATCCCGGCCCGGTTCTGCAACTGAGCCGGGACGATCGGCGTCCGCAGCTTCAGTTGGGGCAGGAATTTGTCGGCCTTCTTGCTGATGCCGCCGCCGACCACCATCAGGTCGGGGGAGAACAAGAACTCAACCGTCTCGTAGTAGCGCTGCAGCCGCGGCACGTACTCGCTCCACTTCAGGCCCTCGCGCTCGCGCACGCTGGCCGCCGCCCGCTTCTCGGCGTCGTAGCCGTCGATCTCCAAGTGGCCGAGCTCGGAGTTCGGCACCAGCACACCGCGGTGGATGATCGCCGATCCGATGCCGGTGCCCAGCGTGGTGACGATGACCAGCCCGGGATGGCCCTTGGCTGCGCCGAAGCCGACCTCGGCGACACCGGCGGCGTCGGCATCGTTGACCAGCACGATGTCGCGTCCCAAGGCGTCCTCGAAGATCTGCTCGGCCGGGCAGTTCACCCAGGACTCGTGAATGTTCGCCGCCGAAATGGTGACGCCGTGTTGGACGATCGCCGGAATGGTGATGCCGATCGGTCCGTCGCCGAGTTGATCGGCGAAGTTCTCCACGATCTCGCCAACGATGGCCGCCACATTCGCCGGGGTCGATTCGGACGGCGTATCGATGCGCAACCGCTCTGTCGCGAAGTCACCGGCCGTCAGATCGACCAGGGCACCCTTGATGCCCGAGCCCCCGATGTCGATGCCGAGCGCAAAATTCGAAGTCATGACGGAACCCTAGAGGTTCCCCAGGTAGCCCTGTCGAGAGGACCGGCGCCGCCTGAGCAATCTCTTGGACACCTACCGTGAGCACAGGCTCACGCCCGTTCTCCGGTGACCAAGAGAACCGTCCCCACGGCCACTAGGGACGGTTCTTTCGGTCACCGGGGGCGGTTCTTCTGGTGACCTGAGGAGTCGTACCCCTCAGCGGATGAGCCACCCGGTTGGGCGAGCAGGGCGGGGTTTGCCAGACTGTGACCGTGAGTTCATGGTTGGTGACCGGCGGTGCCGGATATATCGGTGCCCACGTGGTGCGCGCCTTTGCTGCGGTCGGCATTACCCCGGTCGTCTATGACGACCTTTCCTCGGGCTTCGCCGGCTTCGTTCCCGACGGCGTGCCGTTCGTGCAGGGCGATGTCCTCGACGTCGAGACCCTGACCGAGACGCTGTCCGCGCACGATTGCGCGGGTGTGGTGCACGTCGCGGGCTTCAAGTACGCCGGGGTGTCGGTGAACCGGCCGTTGCACACCTACAACCAGAACGTCACCGGAATCGCCAAGGTGCTCGACGCGATGCACCGCGCCGGCGTGAACAAGATGGTGTTCTCGTCCAGCGCCGCCGTCTATGGCACGCCCGAAACCGAACTCGTCACCGAGGCGTCGCCCACCCGTCCGGAATCGCCCTACGGGGAGTCGAAACTGATCGGCGAGTGGCTGATCGCGGACGTGGCCCGCGCCTGGCCGGAGTTCGCCGGGGTCAGCTTGCGCTACTTCAACGTGGTCGGCTCGGCCAGCAACGAGGTCTACGACGCCAGCCCGCACAACCTGTTCCCGATCGTCCTCGAGGCGCTCATCGAAGGCCGGACGCCGAAGGTCAACGGCACCGACTACCCGACGCCGGACGGCAGCTGTGTGCGCGACTACGTCCACGTCGGCGACCTGGCGGTCTCGCATGTGGCGGCCGCCCAGGCACTGGAGGCGAAGCGCCCGCTGCGTCCGGCGTACAACCTGGGCAGCGGCGACGGACTCAGCGTGCTGCAGATCATGGACGCCATGCGCCGCGTCACCGGCATCGAGTTCACCCCTGAGGTGGGCCCGCGGCGTCCGGGCGACCCGGCCCGGATCGTCGCCGACGGCCAAGCCGCCGCCGCCGACCTGGACTGGCAGATGCGGCACACCGTGGACGACATGGTGCGCAGCGCCTGGGACGCCCGCCGCGCCCACTGACCACCCAAGCTCTCGTCGGTCGAGTTCGTCGAACAATCGGGGACGGTTCTTTTTCATTCGAAATTCGCACGCCGGGGGACAGACCTTGCCGCGAGAGAACCGTCCCCCAACGTTCGAACCACACCCCATTGCCGCGAGAGAACCGTCCCTTCGACGTGCGATTTTCGCATCCGGAAGAACCGTCCCCCAATGTTCGAAGCACCTCGGTGGTCGAGGTGGCTTCGATGGGGTCAGGCTTCGGGTGGCGTCCTCAGCAGGGTGCCCAGTCGCGCCGTCCGAGCTCGCGAGGTTTCCTCGAGCAGCAGGGTGCGGGCGAGGTCGGACGAGATGTTCCGGGCCGCGCTGGTGGCCAGGATCTGGGTGGTGTGGAAGCCGACGGTGGCCAGACCGAGCCGCCGCCTAATCGGACCCTGCTCGACCGCCAGGGACTGGACGCGGGCGTGCGGCACGATCATCTGCACCCGGGTGAACCAGCCGGCGCGGGTGAGCAGCACCGAGTCGTCGTAGCCCCAACCCACCCAGCGATGGCTGAACGGCTGCAGCCAGCGCGCCCGCTCGGGGGACGGCCGGACGTCGATGTCGTCGAGCCGCAGTCCCGGCCAGATGGTGCCGAGCACCAGTTCGACCTCGGCCTGGGTGCCGATCGGCAGCAGGATGCTGGTGGTGCCGGCCCGGTCCTCGTCGTGGGCCAGCCCGTGATTGCCCAGCACGGCCATGTCCACCCGGTACAGACCGAGCCGGCGCCACCACAGCGGCTGCGCGATCCGCAACGACTGAATGCGGTGGCGAGGCACCGACTGGCTGGTCAGGCTGGTCAGTCCGCGGGTGACCTTCAGACCCGGTCCGCTGCGCAGGAACGCGTAGTTCCACTGCCCGATGACCCGGTGCAGGATGAAGCTCCACAGGCCGCCGAGCGCCGGCAGCAGCACGCCGATCAACAGCCAGGGACTGATCGCCACCGCCTCGCGGCCGCGTTCGTCGAGGGCGAGCGCAATGCCGATCAGCAGCAGCGGCACCGTGACCAGCAGCAACTCGTGGGACAGCACCGCGCCCAGCACCAGACGCTGGGGCGGCACCCGCACCAACACCTCATCGGCCGCGCCGTGGTCGGTGAAGACACCGGTCTGGACGTGCTGGGCCAGCTCCACCGGACGGATGCCGTGAGCGCGGGCCAGTAGGTAGTCGCGCACCGCCGCCGCGCGGGTGCGCGAGAGATAGCGCAGCTTGTGTCCGCCCTCGGCGCCGACATCGATGGAGATCTCGGCCAGCCCGAGCAGCCGGGCGGCGAACGGCTCGGTGATGTCGACCGACTGAATGCGGTCGAATCGGATGCGTTGCGAGGTCTTGGTGAAGACCCCGGTCTCGATCCGCAACTCGCCGTGGTCGACGATGAAAGAGGTGGCCCGCCAGTCCAGGTAGGCGAAGCCGATCAGCACGAGCACGATCACCGCGCCGGCGGCGGTGAGCCAGGTGAGCGGTGGCAGCCGGAAGCCGTCGCCGTTGTTGAGCAACTCTCGGCCGACCGCCCAGGCCACCGCGACGACAAGCACCCAGGCGCGCACCAGCGGAGTCAGCGGGTGCGGCTTCTCGACCAGCTTGCCCTGGGTGCCGCTGGACGGCACCGAAACAGTGGGACTGTGGGCGCCGAACTCGGCAGCCCCGCGCACACCGCCGTCCGGGTCGGGTCGCCATCGCGACAGCCGAGGATCGGGGACGCCGGAGAACCGGCTCGGCGGAATGCTCACAGGCCGTCCTGGTCGCCGATACCGATCGCGGTCAACCGGTCGCGCAACTGCTCGGCCTCATCCCGCGGCAGCCCCGGGATCTTGGCGCCCGATTGCAGGCTCGCTGTCACCAATTCGACGCTGGCAAGGCCCAATGATCTGGTCAGAGGTCCGCTCTCCACCTTGACGGCCTGCATCCGGCCATAGGGAATGACCGTGAGCTCCCGGAACCACAGCCCATGGGTCAGATACAGATCCTCGTCGCGCTCGACATAACCCCAGGCCCGCACCCACCGAGCCAGCCGGAACCACTGCCACCCCGCCCAGATCAGGCCGACCAGGATCACCGCCGACCCCCAGCGCCAGTCGAGGAACAACCAGACCGGCACGGTGGCCACCCCGGTCATCACGGCCGTCGTCAGCAGCATCCGGACGCGCACCACCGTGGTGTAGGCGGGCGAGATCCGCAGCCATTCGTGCGCGGGCGGGGCGAACAGAGTGTCGTCCATGCAGTTCAGCTTAGGGATTCGCTAGTCAAGGCTTCTCCATCGTCATCGCGGGCTTGATCCGGGATCCCTCCCCACCTGAGATCCCGGGTCGAGGCCCGGATGACGTGAATGATCAGCGCCTTCTCAGGGAACAGCTGAATCTCGGCCGTCTCAGGGAACAGCTGAATCTCGGCCGTCTCAGGGAACAGCTGAATCTCGTCGGTCGAGCTTGTCGAGACCCCGCCGGCGAA
>NZ_JAPUED010000107.1:41547-68989 GCF_027492755.1 Micropruina sp.
TCTCAGGGAACAGCTGAATCTCGTCGGTCGAGCTTGTCGAGACCCCGCCGGCGAAGGAGGTTCGGCAGGCCCAGCCAGTTGTCGTTGAGCCGGCCCAAGAGCGAGGACGCGTCAGTCCTTGTTCTTCAATCGCTTGACGCGGGCCTCGACGCCACCGAACCCGACGAAACCGCGGAGCACCACCTTCGGGGCGCCCGGCGCGGGCGGGGTGGTGACCTTGGCGCCGGCGCCGCCGAAGACCGCCAGCGCCCGGTTCTCGAGATCGGTCCCCTCGGGGACCAGCACCTCGATGCCGCCGAACAGGCAGAACACGTTGATCTCGCAGGTGTTGTCGGTGAAGGTCGCCTCGCGGAGATCGAGCACCGTGCCACCGAACAGGTTCAGCACGCTGAGGTTGCGGCGAGGCTGCCAACGGCCGCGCCGCTCGGTGGAGCCGAACAGGGTGACGATCAGTTCGGGCTCCGCGCCGGCCTGGCCGGGTGCCTGCGACCAGGACGGTGTGGGTGCGGACGGCGCATCCAGCGCAACCAGGTCACGGGTCAGTGGGACGAGGTCGTCGAAGGTCTCGGCGTCCGCCGCCGCCTGCATCCGCTCGGCATGTTCGGCGGTCGTGATCCGGCCCTCGGCGTAGGCCGATTCGAGCAGGGTGACCACCTTGCCCCGATCGGTTTCGGAGACGGGTAGATTCCCGCCGACGGCGGGACCGACATCGCTGGGTTCGGGAAAGCTCATAAAGCTGACGCTAGTCCCGCCCGCGCCGGATGGACGGGCACGGACGTCCGTCCAGGGTAGGTTTCGGGGTCTCCCTGACCCGGCGTCCCGCGCGCCCGAGGCCCCGGTCCAGAAGGTGACTGACGGGAATTCGTGCGACTGCCGCGCTGCAGGGAGCCAGCGGCGTCCGTCGTGGTCAGTCAAGCTCGGCCGAACCGCTGATTGTGCGCTGGGCAGAGGGTTCGGGCTACACTGACCGGGCCGATCCGCGCGATCGTGCGGGCGTAGTTCAATGGCAGAACATCAGCTTCCCAAGCTGAGAATGCGGGTTCGATTCCCGTCGCCCGCTCCAAGGGTGAACAAGCCCAGTGAGTTCTTGTCGGCACTCGGCTCTGCTACTCGGCGGCTGGGTCGTACTGCATCGCTCCGATCGCGTTTCCCGCGGGGTCCTCGAAGAAGATCAGGTGGCCGACGCCGCTGATCGTGAACCGCTCCATGAGGATTCTGCCGCCGCCCGCGACGACTGCCCGCGCGGTCGCATCGACGTCGTCGACGGCGAACGTGCACTCGGGGGTGAGGGTCGGCCTGCCGTCGATGAGTTCGCGCCGCTGCTGCAGTGCCCCCTGCACGCGGGGCCCCTCTTCGGTGCCGGTGTGGATGTGGTAGAAGTCCGGCGGTCCCCAGGCGGTGAACGTCCATCCGAAGACCTGCTCGTAGAACGTCCGTGCGGCCGGGACGTCGTCGGCGTTGAGCGCGAAGTGCGCGAGATGTGCTGGCATGAATCCATGGTTTCAAGGCGATGCCTTGTCGGGCCATCTAATGTATGACGATATATGTCGAAAACACGACACGACGGCGAACCTCTGGTTCGCGGCTACGCCGTCACGCATCCGCCCGGGGCCGCCCGGTTGCCCGTCGCGGCCGGCTGGGATCAACTCGTCTACGCCGCGTCCGGCACGATGACGGTCTCCACTGCCGCCGGGTCGTGGACGGTGCCACCCGCGCGAGCGCTGTGGATACCGGCCGGGGAGCAGGTGCGGATCGTCAACCGGTTCCGGGTGGCGGTGCGGACGCTCTATTTCGCGGCCCGGCTGAACGCACTGCCGCCTGAGACGCGGATCGTCACCGTGACCGGCCTGGTCCGCGAGCTGCTGCTTCACGCGGTGACACACAGCCCTCTCGACCTCGACGCCCCCGTCGACAGTGCACTGCTGACACTCCTGGTCGACCAACTCCACCAGCTTCCCGACGAGCCGCTCTGGCTGCCGTCGCCGGCCGGCTCAGCCCTCGCATTCACCGCCGCCGAGCTGATCCGGGAAGATCCCGCACGACCCATCAGCAGTCTCGCCCGGACGGCCGGGGTCAGTCAGCGCACCCTGGAACGCGGGTTCGTCGCAGCCACGGGAACGACGCTCGGGGTCTGGCGACGGCACGCCCGCATCCTGGCCTCACTGCACTACCTCGCCGCCGGCACCTCGGTCACCGAGACGGCGAGCGCTATCGGTTACAGCACGCCCTCGGCCTTCGTCGCCGCCTTCAGGAGCCAACTCGGCTCGCCGCCGAGCAGCTACCTTCAGCTCTGAGCACGTCGGCCGTGCCCGCAGTTGGGAACGGCCCTACGGCGTCGCCACGGTGGCGCGCCGCGCCGGGATGGGTCAGCCAAGGGCGGCCGTTCGGTCGTGAGTGAACAAGTCGTGTGAACAAGGAGTCGCCGTCGAGCGGTCACGCCGGCGTCGGAACGGCGACCGGGGTGAGCAGGGTGCGAGAGGCGAGGCCGACCGAGCGGGAGAGGTTGCGCCGGAACTCCTCGGCGAGTCCGGGGTCGCGGCGCAGCTTCCAGAGCACCCCGGCGCTGACCCATGCGGCGTCGCGGGCGCGGCCGATGCTCCATGCGCCGACGAGGGTAAGCAGCGGCGCAACCTCCTGGTCGACGCGCAACGCCACCCCGGCGAGGAAGGACTGGCGCACCTGCTCGTGAACCTCGGCGAGCAACTGGGTGACCTTGTCGTAGTCCGCCTTGACCCCCGGATCGCTCGGGCTCAGCCCAAGCTGACGACAGGTGCGCACCAGCGCGACCGCGAGGTCGTGGTTGATGTGCGCGTTCATCCCCGCGATGGCGAACTGGATGGAGGCGAGAGTGTTGCCGCGGCACTCCAGCAGCGGCTGCCAACAAGGGTCGGCCTCTTTTGCCGGCCGCCCGTCCACCGCGTCGAGGTAGAGCCCCGCGAAGACGACGTCGAGGCGGGCGAGGAACGCCGCATCAGCGAAGAAGCCGTCGCCGATCCGCTCGTCGACAAGCTCGGTCACCTGCAGGTACATCCGATTGAACGCCCCAACGCCGTCGTCGGGGGCGAACTGGGCCTGCAACTCGCGCAGCCGGGCGATGACCGCGGCGACATCGGGGAGCTGGCCGGGCGGCACCGGCTCGACCGATTGGGTACGCGCCCGCAGCCACGCGCTTGCCTGGGTGAAGATGCTCGCGAGTCGGCCCATGGTCGATTATTGGACCATCGCAACTGCGGCAACCACAAGGGGTCGGCCCGGCTGGCCTCTCGCCTCATCCGGCGCCCCGGCCACCGACGTTCGTCCCTGGCGAGCGGCGTCCGGTGGGTAACCTGATCGGTAGGACGCCGATCCCGCGGTCGGCGATGGATTCGCAGAACGTGACGGTCGCCGACGCCGTCTTCTACGACCCGAAGGGAACGCGCGATGGGTGGGGCAGTCGTCATCGAGAAGCCGCCGGGCTTCGCAGCAGGACTGCGGCTGGTCGACGCTCCGGCCGAGTTCACGACGGCGGGGCCCTGCTGATGGCCCTCAGCGTCTTGGACATGTTCACCATCGGGATCGGTCCGTCGTCGTCGCACACCGTCGGTCCGATGCGGGCCGCCGCGCTGTTCGTGGAACGACTGGACGCCGACGGCCTGCTGGAGCGGGTCGACCGGGTCCAGTCCGAGCTGTTCGGGTCGCTCGGAGCGACCGGCCATGGGCACGGTTCGGACAAGGCGGTGGTGCTCGGCCTGCAAGGGGAGCACCCCGAGACCGTGGACACCGACACCGTCGATGACCGGGTGGCCGAGGTGAAAGCCGGACGCCTGCTGCTCGCCGGACGGCGTCCGATCGGCTTCTCCTGGTACGACGACCTCGTCCTGCATCGCCGCCGGAGCCTGCCCGCCCACCCCAACGGCATGAGGTTCCGCGCCTTCGACGGCGACGGGACGCTGCTTCGCGAGGCCACCTTCTACTCGGTCGGCGGCGGATTCGTGGTCGACGAGCAGGCGATCGGCGTCGACCGCATCGTCGAGGACGCCACCCCGCTGCCGTATCCGTTCACCACCGGAGCGCAACTGCTGGCGATCTGTCAGGAGACCGGGCTGAGGGTGAGTGACGTGATGCTCGCCAACGAACTCGCCTGGCGCACGGAGGCTGACCTGCGTGGCCAACTGCTGCACATCTGGGCGGTGATGCAGGAATGCGTAGAGACCGGCTGCTCACGCACCGACACGCTGCTCCCCGGCGGGCTGAGGGTGCCGCGCCGGGCGCCGAAGCTGCTGGCCGATCTGGAAGCCGCCGACGACCAGATCGACCCGATCCGGGCGATGGACTGGGTCAACCTGTTCGCCCTGGCGGTGAACGAGGAGAACGCGTCCGGCGGCCGGATCGTCACCGCACCCACCAACGGGGCGGCCGGAATCGTGCCGGCGGTGTTGCACTACTACATGAAGTTCGTGCCCGGCGCGGACTCGGACGGGGTGGTGCGCTTCCTCTTGACCGCTGCCGCGGTCGGCATCCTGTTCAAGGAGAACGCCTCCATCTCGGGTGCCGAGGTGGGCTGTCAGGGTGAGGTCGGCTCAGCCTGCGCGATGGCCGCCGGCGGACTGTGTGAGGTGCTGGGCGGGACGCCGCCGCAAGTGGAGAACGCGGCCGAGATCGGCATCGAACACAACCTGGGGCTGACCTGCGACCCGGTCGGCGGCCTGGTCCAGATTCCCTGCATCGAACGCAATGCGATCGCCAGCAACACGGCCATCAATGCGGCTCGGATCGCGCTGCGTGGCGACGGCAGTCACAAGGTGTCGCTGGACAAAGCGATCAAGACCATGCGCGAGACCGGTGCCGACATGAAGATCAAGTACAAGGAGACCTCCCGCGGCGGCCTCGCCGTCAACGTCATCGAGTGCTGACCCTCGCCGTTCGTTGGTCGAGCTTGTCGGGATGCCCGCTGATCGAGGTCAGTCGGCTGCGGCGTCGCGCCGTGCCTGAACCCGCTTCTTGGTCCACCAGGCCATCGCGGCCCAGCCGCCCAGAGCGGTGATCACCCAGACCAGCAGGGTGGTGAGCACCCAGTCCGTGAAGCCCGAGATGGTGAGGCCGTCGCCGAACGCCGTGGCGATGAGCAGGGCGACCAGGGTGCTCAGCAGGCCGATTCCGCCGAGTGCCGCGGGGGCGTACTTGCGGGCCATCTTGAAGATGAACGGCGTGAACAGTGCGTTGGCGACCACGAACACGACCACTGCGGTGATCAGCCCCGCGGGGCGGACCGTGACACCGTCGATGACGAAGCCCGCGACGGTGAGTGCGATGGTTGCCGTCACGAGATTGACGGCGATCTGGATCAGGAACCTGATCATCAGCTGCCTCCTCCGAACAAGAACCGGCGATGCCGGATCTGCCTGCCGGCGACGGGTGCTCGGAGCCATTCCGGGAGACCGCGCTGGTGCATTCAGACTAGCCGTCAGCGCATCCGGGCAGCCGCCGGGCGTGTCGCCTCTCGCGTCCGATATGGCGATGACTAGGAAGAATGCGCGAGGCAGGGTGTCGGTGTGGCTGGAAAACCCCTACTTCTAGGGGTTGCCGGAGACTCTTGGCCAGTGGTGCGATCTCAGCCCTCAGCACTGGCTGCGTCAGTAGACTTCCGCCATGGATCGGACGAACCGCGCCCGCCGCGCTTCGCCGGCGTCCGGCTCGATCACGCTGCGCGGCTGACGCAGCATGATCACCACCACCTGGGCCGAGGTCGACCGCAAGATCGGTTTCGGCATCACCCTGTGCGGGCTGAGCATTCTGCTGCTGAACGCGGGGACATTCAGTGCCCAGGTGTCACAGTTCGACAGCTGGTGGGTGGCGCTCGCCACGCTCGTTCCCGCTCTGCAGGTTCTGGGTGCCGCCGGCTGGTCCCGCCTGCCGGCGGTCGGGTTGCGCGCGATCTGGATGGTGCAGCCGGTGGTGCTGTTCGTGGCGCTGCTGCTCGGCCACGCCGCATGGCACGGTGAGGCCGCCGGCATGCCGCAGGTGTCGATCTGGCTGCTGGATGCCCCGGTGGTGGGCGTCCTGGCGCTGGCGGTGCGGCTGCCGTACGCCCTGGTCGTCGTGGCGCTGCTGGCCGCAGCCCCGCCGCTGTCTTCGCTGATCTTCCTCGGAACGATCTCACCGTCATTGCTCGCCACCGCCTTCGCGCACACCTCGAACGTGATCTACGTCATGCTCGCCCTGGTACTGCGGCACCAGATGGACCGCTTGAGCAGGGCGCAAGAGGTGGCGGCCAGGCTGCAGGCCGAGCAGCAGCGGGCGCGCACCCAGTCGGCCGACTTCGCCGACTTCGCTCGCACCGTGCACGACGAAGTGCTCGCCACCTTCGCCGCCGCCCTCCATTTCGAGGGCGAGCCGCCCGCTCTGGTGCGCAAGAGCGCTGCCACCGCACTGCAGGCCCTGCACCGCCCTCACCAGCTTCCGGATCTCGCCCAGGGTTCCCTGGAACTGCGGGCCGACCAGGCCGAGCAGCTGATTATCGACCTGATCAGAGCGGCTGCGCCGGAGTTGCTGCTGGGGTCCACAACGGGGGAGGGAACGGTGTCGTCCGCGGCGGCCGGAGCGGTGGGCCTCGCTGCGGCGGAAGCGGCGCGCAACGCCGTCCGCCATGCCGGTGCCGGCAGCGGAGCGGTGAGCGTGGACGAGGGCGCGATTCAGGTCGAGATCGCCGACTCCGGCGTCGGCTTCGACCCCGAACGCGTCCCCGCCGGACGCTTCGGGGTGCGCGAGAGTATCGTCAGGCGCATCGAGGAGCTGGACGGCGGCAGGGCCGCGTTCGACACCGGGGCGGACGGGACGACGGTGGTGCTGCAATGGACGCGACGTCGCGGGTAGACGCCGGCCTCTCCCATCCGCTGGCGCGGCCGACGTTGCTCTTCGGTCTGCTGATGTTGTTGGTGGCCGCGCACGTCGGAAGCGCGTTGCCGCCGATCCAAGGCTGGGACTTCCCGGTGTGGTTGACCGTCGGCACGATCGCGGCCGACTTCGTGCTGGTCACGGTTCGGAAGCCAGGGCGACTGGCCCGCTGGCAGGTCACGACGATGGTGGGCTTCTCGTTCGCGGCGGCGATGCTGTTGGTGGTGCCCGGCGACGGTGGGACGTCCTACAGGGCCATCCCGTACGCGCTCGGCTACCTGAACCTGAGCCTGTCGTTGCTGGTGCTGCGGGGTCACACGGTCGTCGGCACGCTGTCGGCGTTGACGATCCTCTCCGGCCTGGCCCTGTGGGGGGTGCGGGCCGGTCTCAACCCGACGGCTCAGGCCGAGTACCTGGGGCAGCCGACGGTCACTCTGGTGGGCTTCTGGATGATCTTCCTGGTCAGTCGCTCGATCGCGAACAGCCGCGTCCGGACGGTCGCACAGCAGCTCTCCGCGGTTGCCGAGACGGACGCCGCCCGCGGGATTCTGGCCGACGAGCGTCGCGCGCTGAGCGAGATCCCCGATCGGGTCGAGCCGCTGCTGCGACGGATCGCGTCCGGTGAACCGCTCACCGAAGGCTTCCGTGCCGAACTGATCGCGGCCGACGAAGAGGTGCGGAACCTGCTCAGGCACGATCTGCCCGATCATCAGGGCCTGCTGGGCGCTATCGCCAACGCTCGTGCGCGCGGCGCCACCGTCCGGGTGATCGGCAACGAGGACCCTTCCGCGGCTCAGCTCCGCGAGGTTCTCGCCGACCGGTTGATCGAGCTGCTCGCCACCGACGGCCTGACCAGTGCAACAGTCCGCTTCCTGCCGCGCTCGCGCGGCGGAGCCGTCTCGCTGCTGCTGGAGGGCGAGGACTGGGTCCGGCGCTACGAGTTCGACTCCAACGGCGAACTCCTCCGCGAGCCGGCCTGACCCAGTGACCATGGGGACGGTTCTTCCGGTCACCGGGGACGGTTCTTCCGGTCACCGGGACGGTTCGTCCTGTCCACCTTGGGCGGGAGGTGCGGACGGTCCCCGGTCTAGCTCGACGGGAACCCGGGGCGACCAGGCGGACCGTCCCCGGCGGTCGGCCCGATCCAAGGGAGCCACCCCAGAGTTCACCGGGCTGCGTCCGGGATCTCGACGAGTTCGACCGGCGACCTGCGGCGGGAACTAGTGCTCGCGAGGCAGGACGCCGTCCTCGACGGCGCGGTGGTAGAGGTCGAGTTTGCTGGGCGCGGCACGGTCGATCGCGGCGTACTTGGCGCGGATCCGGCGAATGTGGTCGAGCACGGTCTCGCGGGAGATGAACAGCTGGCGGGCGACCCGCTCGGCCGTCTCGCCCGAGGCGTAGAGCGCGAGCACCTGGGTCTCGCGATCGGTGAGGGACGCGGAGACGAACTCGTCGTCGGCGTCGATCGCCGCCGCCCAGTCGGGCGTGGCGGCCACCTGACCACGGAGTACCTCGATGATGGCCGCGACGATCCGCTGCGGGAACTCCGACTTGCGGACCATGCCCATCGCGCCCGCCCGCACCGCCTCGCGGATCAGCTGCGGCTGGTCGCCACTGGTGTAGACGAGCACCGGAATGCCTCTCGACACCAGCGACCGCACGTTCGTGGTCGGGGTGGAGCCGTCGCCGAGGGTGAGGTCGAGCAGCACCAGGTCGTACTGCGTGCTCTGCCGCAACAACTCGGTGAGGGTCGCGCCGGCACCGCTGACGAAAAGGCTGGGATGCGTGTTGATGACGCTGGTCACGCCGATGACCACCGCTGGATGGTCATCGACGATGCCGATCTGTTTGCGCACGCTCACCGCCCTTCCCGCATGCTCATCATCGCGCGTCATGAGTGGGTTTGACGTGGATTCCGGGAACGGTACCGACATCGGCAATCAGCCTTCGACATGGAGGCCGAGCACATCGAGTGCCAACGCCTCGAGCTCCCACAGCGTGTTGAAGAGGACCCGATCGCTGGTCAGCGGCATCACCAGGGTCGTCGACGGGGGAGCTTGGTAGACCTGCTCGCTGTGCAGCGCGGCAGCGATCAGGGCGGCCGCGTGACCTTGCACCTCGATCCTCAGCAACGGAACGGACGCCGCCGGTGCGGATTGGCTGCCGCGGAAGGTTCGACTCGAACCCGGTTCGACCCGATCCACCGAGCGCAGCCGCAGACCGGCTCGCTGCAAGCGGTGCAGCAAACCCCACTGCAACGTCGCGTCCGGCAGCCGGCCGCAGAGTTCGACCCCGGGCGGCAGCCGAGTCACGACCATGTCGCCCAACTCGGTGCTCAGGGACGCCGGCACCCTTCCCTCCGCCCTGATGCGCAGTTCGCGCGGGCTGCTGGCGATGGTCACCTCGGTCGTCCGGTGATCAGTCGACCGGTCTTCGGGGTCTCGCTCATTCGTCCGCCCCTCCTGCCGCGACTCGGCGTTCCTTCGGTGATTCTCCGGGCTGCCGACGGGGAGCGATTCCCCCGTGACGGGTGATGCGGGACGCCCGCGCCCGCCCGAAACTGCTGGCGAGTACCGCATTCCTGGGGTGCCGACGCACCCGCCCACCACTGCGAGGAGACCACCGCCCATGTCAGAACTCATCATCATCGGCTACGACGACCATGCGGTGGCGGAGGCCGCCCAGGCACGTGTCCTGCAGTTGCAGAAGGACTTCGTCGTCGATCTCTCCGGCATTGCGGTGGTGCGGGTGGACGCCGATGGCAAGAAGCACATCGACACACCGGGCTCGATCGTCGGGGTCTCGGCGACGTCGGGGGCTCTGTGGGGAATGATCATCGGACTGCTGTTCCTGGTGCCGGGCGTCGGCCTGCTGGTCGGCGGTGCCTGGGGGGCGGTGGCCGGCCTGGCCGGAAAGGCGGGCGTCGACCGGAGCTTGCGGGCCAGGGTGGACGGCCTGCTCGGCCCGGGTAAGTCCGCGCTGGTTGTCATGACGCGCAAGCTCACCGAGGACAAGTTCGCGGCCGGCATGGCCGAATTCGGCGGCACGATTCTGAAGACTTCGCTTTCTGACGATGCCGAGAAGGAACTCGCCGGAGAACTCGGCAACTGAGTAAGGCGGCGAGCGTCGTTGCGGTGGCAACGACGCTTCCCGTGGCAGCTTCACCCCACGGCTGAACCTGTTCGCCGTACCTCTCGGAAGGTTGTCATGCCCGAAAGCGTCATCGCCCTGATCGTCCTGGCGGCCGCCGTCCTGCTCTTCATCTGGGATCGGCTGCCCATCGCGGCTGTCGCCCTGCTGGTGCCGATGGCGCTGTGGATGACCGGCGTCCTCGATCTGGGTGAGGCTGTCGCCGGCTTCGGTGATCCGACCGTGCTGTTCATCGCGGCACTCTTCGTGGTCAGCGAAGCCTTGGACGCGGCCGGTGTGACGGCCGCTGTGGGCGGCTTCGCGATGCGGCTCGGCGGTACGAATCCGGGGCGGCTGCTCGTCACCGTGATGGCGATGGTGGCCGTGCTCACCGCGCTGATCACACCCAACGGATCGGTGGCGGCGCTGACGCCGGTGATCGTGGTGATCGCGATCCGGGCGCGACGTTCGCCGTCCGAACTGTTGCTGCCGGCGGCCTTCGCCGCACATTCCGGATCGTTGCTCATGCTGATCGGCAGTCCGGTCACCGTGGTGGTGGCCGACTACGCCGAGTCGACGGGCGCCGGCCGGCTGGGGTTGTTCTCCACCGCGCTGATCGGGTTGGCGCTCACCGCGGCCACGGTGGGAGTGGTGCTGCTGCTGGGCTCGCGGCTGGTACCGCGGCGGTCATCGGGAACGATGCTGCGTGACCTCGGCGAGCACGGCCCGCTGCTCGCCGGCCACTACGGGATCGAGGGCTCCGGGACGGACCTCATGCAACGTGGGCGGGGCATCGCCGAGTTCATCGTTCCGCCCCGTTCGAGGTTCGTCGGCGACCGGGTGCACCGCGGCATGGTCACCGAATCCGGCGACCTGGTCGTGGTCGCGATGCAGCACAAAGGCCAGACGGTGACCGGGCCGTGGCGCCTCAAGGCGGGCGACTCGCTCCTTCTGCAGGGCTCTTGGGAGGCGTTGAACAACGCCGCCGCCGATCCCGACATCGTTGCCGTGGACGATCCGGACGCCGTCCGCCGGCAGGCGGTCCCGCTGGGGACCGGCGCCAAGCGGGCGCTGAGCGTGCTGGCCGTGATGATCGTCCTGCTCGCCACCGGGCTGGTGCCGGCCGCGGTGGCCGGACTGCTCGCCGCGCTGGCGATGGTGCTGTTGCGGGTGATCAGGGTCGAGCAGGCGTATGCGGGGATCTCCTGGACGACGATCATCCTGGTCGGCGGCATGATGTCGCTGTCGGAAGCCATGGTGCGCAGTGGTGCCGCCCAGCTTCTCGCCGAGGGTCTGGTCTCGCTGGTCGGCGGGGCGGGACCGTATGCGCTGCTGGCCGGTCTCTTCGTGATCACCGCGGTGCTGGGTCAGCTGATCAGCAATATGGCGACCGCTCTGATCGTGATTCCGATCGGTGTGTCGGCAGCCGCCCAGATGCAGATCTCGGCGATGCCGGTGCTGGTCGCGATCGCGGTGTTCGCGGCAGCCGCGCTGCTGACCCCGGTGGCCACGCCGGCCAATCTGATGGTGCAGGAGGCTGCCGGCTACCGGTTCGGCGACTATTGGAGGCTCGGGCTTCCGCTGCTGGTGATCTACGGCCTGGCCGGCGTTTTCGCCGTCCCGATGTTGTGGCCGTTCTAAGTCGGCCGTTGGCCGAACCTCCAGACCCGGACGGGCTCCGGCAGGCGCAGCCCGGCGGATGGTGGTCAGGGTTGCTCGGCCAGGGTGAGGGTGGTCTCGGCGCTCGCGCCGCGGCGTTGGTAGGTGACCGCGACCGTATCGCCCACCTTCGCGGTGAGCAGCAGCGCGGACTGAGTCGTGCTGGTCGCCGGGACTCCCGCGAGGCCGGTGATCAGATCGCCCGGCTTCAGTCCGCCGTCCGCCGCGGGACCTCCCGCGCTGACCTGCTGAATGAACAGCCCGGAAGGCGTGCCGAACGCTTTGGCGACCTCGGCGGGGATCTCGGTGGCGGTGAACCCGAGCCATGGATGACTTGCCCGCCCGTTCGCCAGGATCTCGTCGGTGACCCGCTGCGCGGTGGTCGCCGGGACCGCGAAGCCGATGCCGACGCTGCCGCCGCCGGCTACCCCCGCCGAGTTGGGCACGGTGGAGATGGCGGTGTTCACCCCGATCAGCCGGCCGTCACAGGTCACCAGCGGGCCGCCGGAGTTGCCCGGGTTGATGGCCGCGTCGGTCTGGATCGAGCCGACCAGCACGGTCGTGCCGCCGCCCGCCTTGGGAACCGGAACGCTGCGGTTCAGCCCGCTGATGATGCCGCTCGTCACCGTGCCCGAGAGCCCGAGCGGAGCCCCCAGGGCGACCACCGGCTGGCCGACCTGCAGCACCTCGCCGGGCGAGATCGGCAGGGTGGGGAGCCGGTCACGGTCGATGCGCACTACCGCCAGATCGGTCAACGGGTCGGTGCCCACCAATGTCGCCGGGAGTTGTTCGCCGTTGTTCAGCAGCACCTCCAGGGTGCCGGTCGTGCCTGCGGTGGCGATCACGTGGTCGTTGGTCACCACCACGCCGTCCGGTCGTACGACAGCGCCGCTGCCCGAACCCGATCCGGAGGGGCCCGCGGCGAAGACCGTCACCACCGCGGGCAGCACGGACGCGGCGAGTCGTTGGGTGTCGCAACTGCCCGGATGCGGCAGGAGCTGGCCGGACAGGGCCACCGCGGCGGTCGTGGACAGCACGGCTGTCGCGGTCACCACGCCGGTCAGGCCGAGCCGGCTGAGGGCGGGCCGCTCACGCCACCAGGACGCGGACATATCTTTCCCTCCTCGTTTGTCCACACGGTGCCAGCGAGCTCGTGGGCGGCTCAATGATTCGTCGTCGAACCCCTCGAACTGGGGGCGCGGGGAACGTTCTCTCCCCCCAGTTGCAGGGGATTTCCCAAAGCCGGCCCGCCAGCCTGACAACCGCTGGTTAGCTTTCACCATCATGCCGACTGTTGTGAGATAGGTGATCCTGATGGTGTCGATCATCACGCTGTCGGCAACAGCAGTCTCGGCGAGCCCCCCGCTGTCGGTGCTGTGTCATGCCTGAGATGCCGGCGCGTCGATTGTCGGATTCCCGGATGAGGATTCCGGCCGGCTCGGACCTGTTCCTGCATCGGCCGCGGCTGGTCGAGTTGCTGAACCGCGCGGTCGGGCGGCAGGTCACGCTGGTCACCGGACCGGCCGGCACCGGGAAGACCCTGGCCGTTGCCGATTGGTGCCGGCAAGGGACCGCCGGCAGCCCGATCGTCTGGCTGTCGCTTGCGCGCGAGGACTGTCACCCGCCGCGGCTGTGGAAGTCTCTTCTGGACGCGTTGCTGACCGGCCTGGGCCCGGCGGCCTTCCGTGACCTCGAGCTGCCCGACGCGCCGGACGTCGAGATGCTCGGCAGGCTTTTGAGCAACCTGGGCACGTCCCTCATCGTCGTTCTGGACGATCTGCAGGAACTGGACGAGGGCGCCTCGCTCGACTGGCTCGATCAACTATTGCGCTGGCCACCCGACGGCATGCGTTTCGTTCTCATCTCCAGGCACGACCCGCCGATCAACCTGCACCGGCTACGGCTGGAGGACAGATTGACGCAGCTGCAGTTCTCCGACCTGGCGTTCAGCCAGGCCGAGTCGCGCGACGTGCTGGCGATCTGGGGACTGGCCCTGGACGAGCCGGCTCTGGAACGGCTGGTGGACGCCACCGGGGGCTGGATCGCCGCCATTCGGCTAGCGGCGCTGACGTTGAGCGCCTCCGACGATCCCGCGGCGCTGCTGGAACGTTTCGCCGGCCCGACCTTCCTGATCGCCGACTTCCTGTGGCACGACGTGCTCGGCATGCTGCCCGAGGACGAGGCCGAGTTCCTGCTGCGTAGCTCGGTGTCGGCGCGGCTGTGCGGCCCGCTGGCCGCGGCGCTCACCGGTGTCGAGGCGGCCGGTGAGGTGCTGCGGGCGCTCGCGCGCAACCAGTTCCTCACCCACGAACTGGAGGGCACCGGGTGGTACCGCACCCACACGTTGCTGCGGAAGGCGTTGCTGGCCCGGTTGCACACCGACCGGCCGACGCTCGCCCGGGAGCTGCACCGCACCGCGGCGCTGTGGTTCGAGGAGCATCGGGTGTGGGGCGAGGCGGTCGACCATGCGATCTCGTCGGGCGACTGGGATTTCGCCGGCAGGATCATCGCCCGCTCCGGGGTTCCGCTCTGTCTGGGTGCGGACGCGGTCGCCTTCGCCGACCTGATGGCCCGGGTGCCCGAAGCCCACGCCCGCGACCACCCCGAGTTGGCGGTCGGAATGGCATTCGCGGCGGAGAGCCGTGGTGACCGATCGGTCGTCAACAGCTTCCTGGCGCTCGCCGAAACGGGCCTCGGCGAACTTCCGGAACCCCGTCGATCGACCTGCGCGCTGGCCGCCCAGCTGGTGCGTGCCCGGCAGGCCTATGCCGGCTGCGATGCGATCGCGATGAGGCGGTCGATGAACCGGGCCGAACAGCTCCTGACTGCTTTGGGTCCCTCCGATGCCCCGGGGTGGGTGCACCACCAGGCGAGCGTGCGGGCGATGCGCGGGGTCGCCGAGTTGTGGGCGGGCTGGCACGAGGACGCCGGACAGATCCTGCGTTCGGGGCTGGCTTCGGTGCCACCGGACCAGGCGCACGGCGCGGAGTACCTCGGCCTGTCGGGGTTGCTGGCACTGGCAGAGGCCGGGGTCGGTATGTACAGCGCCGCCCGCCGGACGGCGCTATCGACGATCGAGACCGCTCGTGGTTCGGGACGCGCGCACGCAGAGGAGGGCAAATGGGCGTGGCTGGCGCTGGCCTATGTCGACACCTATTCCCTCGGCGAGGACGCCGCGGCAACCATCCGGCAATGCGCGGCGCTGGTCGGCGCCCACCCGTGTCCGTTCTCGGTTGCCCTGCTGCGCATCGTCCAGGCCGCCGCTGACGCGATCGGGGGCGACCTGGCGGGCGCCCGGCGACGGCTTGCCGCCGCCGCTGCCGGACCGGCCGGACGCGGAGGGCTGATCGCCAGCTATCTGGTGAGCTTCCGGGTGATGGTCGAACTCGCCACCGGGAACATCGACCGTGCCCGCGACGTCATGGGTGAATACGACCTGGCCAGCGCGCACGAGACGGCCGCTCCGGCGTCGGCCCGAGCCGACCTGGTCTCGCTGCCGCGCGCGCAACTCCTGCTGACTCTCAACAAACCCGAACAGGTGCGCTCCACCGTGGCGCACCGGCTGGCCGAGGGGGGCGGACGAGGTGCCGGCGCCTGGCTGCTGGTGGCGTTGGCCGAGGAGAAGATGCGGCACGACCTGCTTGCCGCGGAGGCGATGTCCCGTGCCATCGAACTCGCCGCCGCCCAGCGAATGGCGTACCTGTTCCTCCGGCCGACCCCCAATGTGCGGGCGATGCTCCGCCGCCACCTCGTCGTCGACGGCAGCCATCGGGAGTTCGTCGAGGCGGTGCTGGCCCGGGAGGAGGTCACCAGCACCGCAGGCTCCCGCTGCGCGATGGAGCCGCTCACCGAACGGGAGAGGTCCGTGCTGATCTACCTTCCGACGATGGCCGCCAACATCGAGATCGCGGACGCGTTGAGCATCTCGGAGAACACCGTCAAGCAACATCTGAAGTCGATCTACCGCAAACTCGGAGTGCACAACCGACGAGAGGCTGCGCGAGCAGCCCGTGACCACGGATTGACAGCACTGGCTCAGCTGTCTGACCCCGTCGGCCGGTGACGGGTGGCCCGGGGGTGGGAGCCCAACAGGTCGAGCCCGAGCGCGCGGGAGAGGTCACGGGCGACCAGCGCGCCCCGGACGCTGTTGCCGGCTTCGTCCAGGGCCGGCGAGAAGGTACCGAGCCCGCCCTTGCCGGGTGAGATGGTGACCAGTCCGCCGCCGATGCCGCTCTTGCCCGGCTGACCGACCTGATAGAGCCAGTCGCCGGACGTCTCGTACAGTCCGGCCGTGACCATCACCGCCAGCACGTGGTGGCACAGCTCATCGGCGATCACCCGCTCGCCGGTCACCGGGTTCACCCCGCCGTTGGCCAGCGTGGCCCCCATGGTCGCCAGGTCCCGTGCGGTGACCCGCAGGCAGCTCTGCCGGGTGTACAGGTCGAGCGCGAGCGCGGGCTCACAACCGAGCAGGCCGCGCGCCTCGAGCAACTGGGTGGCGGCCCGGTTGACCAGATTCGTCCGGGACGCGCACTCGTAGACCTCCTCGTCCACCTGCAATTCGCGGCCGGCGAAGCCGGCCAGGCCCGCGGCCAGGTGCTCCCACTTCCGTTCGCCGTCCCCAGGCAGCAGGCTGACCGTGGCGATGGCGCCCGGGTTCACCATCGGATTCGTCCGGCCGTCCACCGAGCGTTCGACGGCGGTCAGCGAGTTGAAGCTGAGCCCGGTGGCGTTCGTACCGATCCGTTGCCGAGCCTGCTCGGGCCCGAGGTGGGCGAGCAGCAGGGCGAAGGTGAACGGCTTGGCGACGCTCATCAGGGTGAACGGCACCTCGGCATCGCCGACGACGATCGCGGCGTCGTCGACCGGCACCACGCAGATGCCGAAGAGGGCCGCGTCCGCTCTGGCCAGCGCGGGGTAGACCGGTGAAACCGCGCCGTCGTTCACCTGCCGGTAGCGGGCGTGGGCCCGCTGCATCAGGGCGGTGATCCGGGCCCGCTCGGGCAGCCGTCCGGACGAGACGAACGGCACGTCCGAGCCGTCGAGCTGGTCGCTGTTGGTGCTCATCGTCTGTTCAGCGTGCCTGCCGCCCTTAGCCGGCAGATCCCCCGCCGGGGGTAGTCCGCGCCCGGTCGCCGGATGGCCCAATGACCCCCCAACCGGGCGGCGTGGTCACCCGTGCTCGCGCCGGCGAGTCGCTCGCCGAGACCAGCGTGATCTGCTTCTGGAAACCGAGCAGGGGTAGCGAACGGAGGTGGACCGAGGGGACAGACCCCTCGGTCCACATTCGCACCGCGCATCCCAGTGGACACTGGGACTTCCTTGACACCAGTCGGGCCCTCGTCCGCCGGGATCCCCGGGTGAGCCGGAGATGATGAGGGGGTCCCCGATGATGCCGTAACGATCAGGGAACGTTCGGCGGGTAGCCCGGGCCGAGCGGAATGCCCAGCAGGAACCAGGCGATGAACAACACCGTCCAGGCCACCAGGATCACGCCGGAGTAGGGCAGCATCAGCGCGACCACCGTCCCGATGCCGGCCTTCTTCTGATAGCGCTGTGCCACCGTCACGATGAACGGCAGATAGACCATCAGCGGGGTCAGCGCGTTCACCGGGGAATCGGCGACGCGATAGGCCGCCAACAGGGTCTGCGGTGCCACTCCGAGCCTGATGAACAGCGGCACGAAGATCGGTGCGAAGATCGCCCACTTCGGCAGCGAGCCCGGCATGATGAAATCGAGCAGCACGATCACCAGAATGAACCCGATCAGCAACGGGACCGCTCCGATATTGGCCTGCTCCAGCAATTCGGCCAGTGAGCCAGCAATGACCGGCGGCAGATTCGACCAGTTGAACAGGGCGATGAACTGGCTGATCATCATCAGCATCAAAACCATGCCGCCGAGGCCGGCAAAGGTTTTGGTGATCGCGGTGATGACGTCGCCGCTGCCCTTCATCGTCTTCGCGCCGATGCCGTAGCAGATGCCCGAGACCAGGAACGCCAGCATGATGATGAACAGCAGGCTGTCCATGAACGGGGTCTGGCCGATGATGTTGCCGTTTTCCGGATCCCGCAGTGGTGCTCCGGGCGGGGCGGTGATCGCGACCACGATGGCGACGACCGAGAGGAATCCGAACAGCGCCATCCGATTGCCCCGCTTGTCGTCCTCGGGGCTGATCGCGGCGACCTCCTCGGCGTGGGCGGCGGTCTTCTCATCCGGCTCCCAGGGGCCCAGTCGCGGTTCGACGAGCCGTTCGGTGACCAGCGCCGCGACGAAAGCCATGATCAGCGAGGACGCGATCATGAACCAGTAGTTGGCCACGATGCTGATCGGCTGGCCACCCGTCACTTCGATCGCCTCGTTGGCGATCTCGGTGATCATGGCGTCGATCGGCGTCGGTATCAGGTTGACCATGAAGATGGTCGCCACGCCGGCGAAGCCGGTCGCCAGCCCGGCCAGCGGGTGCCGTCCGATGCTTGCGAAGGCAGCTGCCGACAGCGGGATCAGAATCAGGTAGCCGGCGTCCGACGCGGCCGACGAAAGCACACCGGTCAGAACCAGAATGAAGGTCAGCGCCCATTTCGGTGCGGCCCGCACCAGTTTGCGGATCAATGAACCCAGCAGTCCCGATTCCTCGGCGACGCCGGCACCCATCATCGCCACGAAGGTCACGCCGATCACGGCAAAGCCGGCGAAGTTGTTCACGAAGGACGAGAAGATGAATCGAATGCCCTCGATCGAGATCAAGCTCTTGATCGGAATGACCTGCTCGACGATCTTCCACTCGTCGGGATGGTCCGGTGCCGAGACGGTGGGCAGCGTGCTGTCCTCGAAGTAGTCGTATTCGGCACCGGAGCCGACCGGGACGACAACCTCCTCGGTCACGCTCACTCCGGCCAGCTGCAGACCCCAGGAGAGCACGATGATGAAGAGGATCAGATAGGCGAACATCAACGCCGGATGCGGCACCTTGTTGCCGATCCGCTCCACCGCGCCGAGGATTCCCTTCTGGCCCTCCTCGGCCGGGGTGTCGGCGGTCGCTTCCGCCGAATTGTCGGTGTTGCTCATGTCGGCCCCCTCACTCAGCCCGGAAGTTCAGCGCGACGTCGATCAGCAGCCGGGCGCCGAAGCCGGTGGGACCGTGGTTGATCCACTTCTTGGCGGCGCCCGATTGCGCTGTTCCGGCGATATCGATATGCACCCACGGCTTGCCGGCGACGAACTCCTCCAGGAACAGTGCCGCGGTGATGCTGCCGGCGTTGACCCCGCCCAGGTTGCGCAGGTCGGCGATCGGCGAGTTGAGTTCGGCGCGATAGCGATGGGCCAGCGGCAGTTCCCACACCGGCTCATCGACCCGCTCAGCCGCCGTCTTCACCTGGTCGAGCAACCCGGTGTTGTTGCCCATCACGGCGGCGATCTCGGTGCCGAGGGCACGCATCGCCGCGCCGGTGAGGGTCGCGATGTCGATGATCGCGTCCACCGGCTCTTCAGTGGCCAGAACGAGGGCGTCGGCCATCACCATCCGCCCCTCGGCGTCGGTGTTGATCACCTCGACCGTCTTGCCGCCGCGCATCACCACGATGTCTCCGAGGCGCAGGGCCGAGCCCGAGGGCATGTTGTCGGTGCACATCAGGTAGCCGGTGACCTGGGCGCGGCAACCGAGGGCACGCAGCGCGGTCATTGCGCCGAGGATGGCGGCCGCACCCGTCATGTCGTTCTTCATGGTGGCGTGCACCTCGTCGCCGGGCTTGAGCGCCAGGCCGCCGGCGTCGTACATGATGCCCTTGCCGACCAGGGTGAGCTTTCCGGTCGGCTCGCCCTCGGGGCGATAGACCATCTTGATCATCGCCGGCGGCTCGACGCTGCCCAGATTGATGCCGAGGAGTCCGCCGCAGCCCAGCTCGATCAGCGCCTGCTCGTCGAAGATCTCCACCTCGAGGCCGGCCTGCGGACACAGTTCGGCGGCAACGCCGGCCAGCTTGGTGGCGGTCAGGATTCCGCCCGGGGTGCCGGCCAGGTCACGAGCCAGTTTGGCGGCCTTGACGATCTCCAGCCCGCGGGCCAGCCCGGCCCGGGCGTCGTCCACGGCGTCCTCGCCGACGATGAGATCAAGGGAAGCCAGCCGGGCCTCGGGCCCGTCTTCGCCGATCCGGTACACGTAGCGGGCGAGGGAGGCGCCCTCGAGGGCGGCGGCCGCCGCCTCAGCGGTGGGCACATCGGCCCGCGGCAGGACCAGAGCCAGCTTCTCCTGTGACGGCACCGCGCGGGCGAGGTGGGAGGCCAGGTCGCGCAGCACCGTGGTCGTCAGTGCATCGGCGTCGCCGCCGCCGACCAGCACGTCCACCGGCCCCTCCGCGCTGGTCAGCACCAGCGTCTGGCCGGGTTTGCCGGTGAATCCGAGGGCGGCGGCGCGCTCGGCGGACAAGCCCGTCCGTGCCTCGGGAGCTTCGCCGTCGAAGACGATGTGGCCGACCGCGCCGGCGTCGGACGGGGCGGTCGCGGCAGCACCCACTCGGAGGGTGCGCTGTGGAAGTGCGAACGGAGGATACGGAGCAGCGTGGGTCATCGGGATTCCTTCTCTGGCGCCGGGCAGGCAAGTTCACATCTCGGTCAGTGTGAGCCGGGCCGGGCCGGCCCAAATCCCCCGCCAGGGGTAGTCGGGTGCGCGAGGCCGGCACGGTGCCGGGGCTGGGCGTCGGCAGCCCGGAAGGACCGGGCGGCTACGGTGGCCGGGAGTGCCGGGCGCCAGAGAGGAAGCTGACCGATGACGCTTCTGCCGACAGCGGGCGATCGGCGGGCTGATCCCGGCGTCCGCGCCGTGACAGTGCTGGTGATCGGCGCGGGGCAGGCGGGCCTCTCGGCCGGCTACCACTTGACTCGCCGCGGCTACCGCAGCGCGCTCGACGACCCGGACGCCGACCACAGCTTCGTGATGCTGGACGCCGAGTCGGCGCCCGGCGGAGCCTGGCAGCACCGCTGGGAATCGCTCCGGATGGCGACGGTGAACGGCATCTTCGACCTGCCCGGCTTCCCGAAACCTCCGATCGACCCGAACGAACCCAGCCGCACGGCGGTGCCGCGCTACTTCGCCGCCTACGAGCAGAAGATGGCGCTGCCGATCCTGCGTCCGGTCACGGTGAGCGCGGTGACTCGCGCGGACGCCGACCCTGAGGGTGACCTGCTGGTCGACAGCAGCGCGGGCCGGTGGCGCGTCCGGGCGCTGATCAACGCCACCGGCACCTGGACCAACCCGGTGCTGCCGTCCTATCCGGGACAGGGCGGTTTCCGTGGGCGGCAGTTGCACACTCGCGATTACCTCGACGCCGGCGAGTTCGCGGGGCAGCGGGTGGCCATCGTCGGCGGTGGCATCTCGGCCATCCAGCAACTCGAGGAGATCTCCCGGGTGGCGAGCGTGTACTGGTACACCCGCCGCGAACCGGTGTTCCGCGACGGCGAGTTCCGTCCCGAGATGGAGGGCCGCGCGATCATCGCCAAGGTCACCGCCGACGCCGAGGCCGGCAATCCCACCGGCAGCGTCGTCTCCTACACGGGTCTGCCCTGGTTGCCGTACGCGGTCGCGGCCCGCGAGCGCGGGGTGTTGAATCGGCGCCCGATGTTCACCGCGATCGAGCCGGACGGCGTCCGCGAGGCCGACGGCAGCTTCACCCCGGTGGACGTCATCCTGTGGGCGACCGGCTTCCGGCCCGACCTGAGGCACCTCGACCCGCTCGGACTACGCAATTCGCGTGGCGGCATCGCCGTCCATGGCACCGAGGTGGTCGCCGACCCGCGCATTCAGCTGATCGGGTTCGGCCCTTCCCAGTCCACCGTGGGTGCCAACCGCGCCGGACGCGAAGCCGTCCGCCGGATCAACGCCCGCCTCGGCTGAACCTCAGTGCGCGGGCGCGACCAGGCGCGACGAGCCCCACTGCTGACGCATCGAACGATGGCGGCCCGAGATGGCCCGCAGTTGGCTGATCAGACCCAGGACGGCGAGCGCGAGGTACAGCACCGTCCACCCGATGCCGCCGGGGATCTGGGTGAAGCCCTGGCTGGTCAGCCGATCGAGAGTCATCGCCCCGACCAGCATCGCCACCCCGGAGGTGGCGACGCTTGCGCCGGCCAGCGCGGTCAGCACCACCAGCAGGACGGCGGGCAGGTTGGTGGTGACGGCCAGGATCGCGAGCAGAACGCCGGCGATGACGCCCACGGTCAGGGTGAGGAACGAGGAGGCCGAACTGACCATCGCCATCACGCTGGTGCCGAGGGTGAAGCCGATGCCTGCCATCCCGATGATCACGGCCAGTTGGTAGGAGAAGTAGGCCAGTAGCCCGAACAGCACCGCGCCGACTATTCCGGCCAGCCAGCTGAGGGCGACCTGCCCGGCGCCGCTGGAGTTGCCGGCGAACAGCCCGAAGCCCAGCATGAAGCCGGCGAATGCGCCGAACAGGCTGATGACCAGGCGCATCGTCACATACCCGCGGAAGCACAGCAGCGCTCCGATGAGGACGGCGATGATGCCCACGACGATGACGTCCATGATCGGTAACCCCTCCCGCGCCCCGGGCGCTGCGAACCAACGGCTTCCATCATGACCGGGCCACACAACTGCACCCCGAGGCTGTCGTCGGCCCCCTCGTCATCCCGGACTTGATCCGGGATCTCTCCCACTTGAGCTTGAGAGCCCGGGATGACGTGGATGATCAGCGCTTCCCTTGACGAGAGTCCGAGACGGGACGCAGCACGCAGGCGCCCGGGCGGGCGAACGGCAGCAGCCGGAGCGGGTCGTCCGACAACTCGTCGATCAGGCCCTGGTGAATGCTGCAGACCACCTGCGGAAGCTGCCGGGCGGTCGCCAGCAGGGGACAGGTGCGCAGCTCGATGCCGTCGTCACAGGTCCGCGGGGTGAAGCCCTGCGCGGCCAGCGTGGCGAGCAGTCCGGCGTCCGCGTGCCGCAGCCGGCGGCCCCAGCGCCTGCCGAGTTCCCGGGCGGCGGCCACCGGTTCGGGACCGGTGGCGAACTGCTCGGCCAGTGCCGCGACGAGCGCCGAACTGCCGTCCCAGGTGTCGTCCTGGCCGGCGACCTGGAGGCCGGCGACAGTGGCCCGGTAGGCCCGGGGTGGACGTCCGCGGCCGCCGGTCGGTGCCGGCTCCTCCACCGCGAAACCCTCGCTGACCAGGTGTTCCAGGTGCATCCGGACGCTATTGGGATGGCCGCCCAGCTCGGCGGTCAAGGCGGTGATGGTGACCGGTCCCTCGGCGGCGGCGAGGCTGCGCAGCACCCGCAGCGCCGCGTCGCGGGGACGATCGGTGCGAGCCGGCTGCGGGCCCAGCCCGACTGTGGACGCCGCGGCTTGGGTGGGATCCGTGGCCGTCGGTTGGTCGCCGTCCGGGATCGGCGCCGATGTGCTCATGGCCGCATCCTAGTGCTACTTTTTCCATATAAACATGGAGAAAATGCGAGGATCTGTGTCCCACACCGCTCCGCCCCGTCCGCGGGCCGCCGCGCCGTCCGGACGCCGTGGCGGCGCCCGCGGACGGCTGCTGCTGATGGTCCTCGGCGGGGTCTGCCTGCTCAGCGGGCTGAACGCCGGCCTGATCCGGCTCGAGGTGTGGGCGCCGGTCACCTCGGACCGGCTAGGCGATGTGCACGGCCTGGTCATGGTGCTCGGCTTCCTCGGCACGTTGATCTCGCTGGAACGCGCGCAGTCCCTGGGGCAGCCGTGGGGCTACCTGGCCCCGGCGCTGTACGGGGCGGGTGGACTCGCGCTGCTGACCCCCGCACCGATGCTGCTCGGACAACTGCTGCTGATCGAGGCCGGCGTGCTGTTCGTCGCGATCTATCTGGCCTTGTGGCGACGCGCACCGCGGCCCTTGGTCGCCATCCAGGTGCTCTCGGCGGTGCTGGCGCTCGGCGCGGTGGTGGTCGCCACCCTCGCCGATGTCACCGTCGCGCTGCCCTGGCTGGCCGGCTTCGTGGTGCTCACCATCGCCGCCGAACGGGCCGAACTCGCCCAACTGGCGATGGGGCCTCGTGCCGACTCCGAACTGCTCGGCCTGGCCGGCGCGCTCACGCTGGCGATTATGGCTGCATTGACGTTGCCCGTGATCGGTCCGCGGCTGGTGGGTGTCGCGCTGCTGGCGATCGCGGTGTGGCTGCTGGCGCACGATGTGGTGCGGCGGCAGTTGCGGCTGTCCGGCCAGCACCGGTACCTGGCGGTCGCGTTGCTCGCCGGCTATCTGAATCTGGCTCTGGCGGGTGCGGTTCTGGCTTGGTCTGGCTTGAGTACCGGGCGGGCCAGCTACGACGTGGTGGTGCATGGCGTCTTCCTCGGTTTCGCGCTGTCGATGGTGATGGCGCATGCGCCGGTGATCCTGCCGGCCGTGCTCGGGCGGGCGTTGCCGTACCGGCGGGTGCTGTGGCTGCCACTCGGGTTGCTGCACGCCGGCCTGGTGCTGCGCTTCGCCGGCGCATTGGGCGGCTGGGACGTGGCCTGGCAGGTCGGCGGTGTGGTGACGGTGCTCGCCCTGCTCGTCTTCATGGTCACCGCGATCACCCTGGTGGTGCGGCGATGAACGACGCGAACGGAACCGGTCCCGGCGAGCCGAGCGGACTCGGCCCTGGGGCACCAAGGATGTCCGGCGGTGGGGGGCCGTCGCCGGATGGGGGGAAGGGACACGGTCGTCCGGCCGGGCCCGGTGATCGACAGCGCGGTGGGCCGGGGGCCCGCGGCGCAGTCACCGGACGCCCGGTCGGACGCCGACGCTCCCGTCTGCGCGACCTGCCGCTGATCGGCTGGCTCGCGGCGGCCGTGGTGATCGCCGTCGCCCATCGTGGGCTGCCGGACGCCAACTGGCTGATGCTGCACCTGGTGCTGCTCGGCGCGCTCACCCACGCCATCGTGGTGTGGAGCTTCCACTTCGCGCAGACACTGTTGCGCTCGCCGGCGTCCGAGATCGAAGCGGCCCGGCACAACCAGCGGCTCGGGCTGCTCACCCTCGGTGCGGCGGCGGTGCTGATCGGGGTGCCGACCACCTGGTGGCCGCTCACTCTTGTTGGCGGCCTCCTGGTCGCAGGTGCGGTCGGCTGGCATGGGCTGGTGCTGTGGGGCATGATGCGCCGGGCGCTGCCGGCCCGGTTCCGGGTGACCGTCCGGTACTACCTGGGCGCCGCGGCGTCACTGCTTGTCGGCGTGACCTTCGGGGTGTTGCTGGCGCTGGGCTGGGAGGATCCCTGGCACGGCCGGCTGTTGGTGGCGCACGCCTTGGCGAACGTGCTGGGCTGGGTCGGGCTGACCCTGACCGGCACTCTGCTCACCCTGTGGCCGACCATGCTGCGCACCCGGATGGACGACGTCGCCGAACGCTGGACGCAGCAGGCGCTGCCGCTGTTCGGCGCCGCCATCGCGGTGTCTGTCGGGGGTGCGCTGGCCGGGTTGAGCTGGCTTTCCGCCGCTGGGGTAGGCCTCTACCTGGTGGCGATCGGGCTGTGGGGACGCGGGTTGTGGCGTCCGGCCCGGACTCGTCCGCCGCGCGAGTTCGCGTCCGCTTCCGTGGCTGTCGCACTGGTCTGGTTGGTGATCGGGCTGGGCTGGGCAGGGTGGCTGCTGGCCACCGCGGCGGACTGGACGGCGGTGCGTGAGGGTTTCATCTGGCCGGCCGCGGTGCTGGGTGCCGGGTTCGCCGTCCAGGTGTTGTCCGGTGCGCTGTCGTATCTATTGCCGTCGGTGTTGGGCGGCGGTCCCAGTGTCGTCCGGGCCGGACAGCAATGGTTCAACCGAGCCGGCTCGTTCCGGCTGATCGCGATCAACGGCGGGCTGCTGCTGTGGCTGCTGCCCAGCCCGAGTTGGGTGAAGGTGACCGGGTCGCTGCTCGCGCTCGGCGCGGCCGCCGCGTTCCTGCCGCTGATGATCCTCGGGCTGAAGGCGAGCATCGCCGCCCGGCGTGAGCTGGCTGCGGCAGCGGCGTCCGGTGCCGAACGGACGCCGGGCGCGGCTTCGGCGGAGTCTCAATCCGGTGCGGCAGCTTCGGCGGCTCGTCCGGGCGGTTCGAGGGGTGCCCGGCGTCCGGAACCCGAGCGACCCACCATCTTCACCGCCGGCCAACTGATCGCCGGTTTGACCGCGTTGGCTACGGCAGTCGTCGTCGGCGTGGGCGTCGATCCGAGTGCGGCCGGGGCTGCGGGACCGGCGCCGGCCGCGTCCGTCGCGGTGCAGCCGACCGGCAACGTGGTGCGCATCGAGGTCGTCATGGGTGACATGAAGTTCACCCCGTCCAGCGTCACCGTGCGGGCCGGCGATCGCCTGGTGCTCGACCTGGTCAACGCCGACAGCACCACCCACGACGTGGTGATCGGCGACGCCCGCAGCTCGCGGATCGGCCCCGGCAAGCGCACCGAGTTGGACGCCGGCGTGATCGGCGCCAGCGTGCAGGGCTATTGCACGGTCGCCGGACATCGGCAGATGGGCATGGTGTTCGACGTCGTCGTCGAGGGTTCGGCGCCGGGCGCGCAGCCGTCGGCGTCCGTTCCGGGGCATGAGCACGGGCAGGCGAGCCCCGCTCCTGAGGCGAGTCTGGCGTCCGATCAGGTCGTCGATCCGGTGCTGCCGCCGCTCACCGATGAACGCGTCCACCGGTTGACGCTCACCATGACCGAGGTGCCGCTGCAGGTGGCGCCCGGCATCTGGCAGCGGCGCTGGACCTACAACGGACGTCCGATCGGTCCGACGCTGCATGGCCGGGTCGGCGACGTGTTCGACATCACCCTGGTCAACGACGGCTCGATGGGGCATTCGATCGACTTCCACGCCGGCTCGCTGGCGCCGGACCGTCCGATGCGCACCATCGAACCCGGCGAGCGGCTGACCTACCGGTTCACCGCGACCAAGGCGGGCGTGTGGATGTACCACTGCTCGACGCACCCGATGAGCGCCCACATCGCCGCCGGAATGGCCGGCGCGGTGGTGATCGAACCCGAGGGACTGCCGAAGGTCGACCGTTCGTACGTGCTGGTGCAGTCCGAGGCGTACCTGGCCGATCATGCGACGACACCGGAGGCTGCGACCGAAGTGGACGCCGACGCGGTCGGTTCGCGCAACCCTGACTACGTCACCTTCAACGGCGTCGCCAACGGCTACGACCAGCACCGACTCGCCGCCCGAGTCGGGGAGCGCGTCCGGTTCTGGGTGCTGGACGCCGGACCCAACCGGCCGAGCAGCTTCCACATCGTCGGCGCCCAGTTCGACACCGTGTTCAGCGAGGGCAGCTACCTGCTCAAACGCGGACGAGACGCGTTCGGCGACCGCAACGGCGGCGCCCAGGCGCTCGGTCTGCAACCCGCCCAGGGCGGCTTCGTCGAGACCGTCTTCCCCGAGGCCGGCAACTACGCGCTGGTCAGCCACGTCATGTCGGACGCCGAACGCGGCGCCCACGGCTTCGTCCACGTCACCGGCGGTTGAGCATGTCCCACCCACCCCCACCGCCGGTTGAGCTTGTCGAAACCCCTGAACTGTCCCAGAAACCACCACCACAAGGAGGAACGATGACCAACAACATCGAGATCAAGACCGCGGGCGGCTGCGGCTGCGGCGGCCATGACGCCGAGGCGCCGGTGCTCGACGTCCGGCCGATCCCGCACGCGATCCGGCACGCCACCGTGTTCGGCGCCTTCGACGCCATCGCCCCCGGCCAGGCGCTGGTGCTGATCGCCCCCCACAACCCGCTGCCGCTGCTCGGCCAGCTCGCCGAGCGGGCCCGGATCGACGTCCAGTACCTGGTCGA
>NZ_JAPUED010000108.1 GCF_027492755.1 Micropruina sp.
AATGCCACCTGGTCGTAGTCGAGATCATCGAGCAAGCCGGCCACCACGGTGGCGAAATCCGCCACCGCCGTCCCTGGCTCTACCTCGATGCTCATACCGTTGACCTTAAACGTCGCCACTGACAAAACCGTTCACCGACCAGTCAGGGATAACTCCCGTAGCCACACCAGTGATCCGATTCATGAAGACCACGATAGAGGCCGGCTCTGACACTTTTCGCGGGTGGCTTCCACGGCAGGCATGGCTTCTGAAATTGACAACACCAGGGCGGTTTCTGACAACACCGTGACAACGCCTTTACGTCGAGACCTGCTTGCGGAAATCGCTACCGGCGAGGGTCTCGATAAGCTCGACCAACGGAGGCGCCGGATCATCGAATGTGAGGTCGTCCAGAATTCCGGGTGCACCGATGTCGAGATCGCAGCCGCGCCGTCACCGTCCGCCACGCGCTACCGCCGTCGTCCGTCCGACTGTCGCGGTGCGGTGCCGTCCGGTCGACAGGGATCCCGGCATCCGCCGGGATGACGAAGGGGCGGGTGAACTCGACCACCGGTGCGAGTCGATCGCTAGTGGCACGAAAAAAACCGTCCCCGCGTTCCAACAGTCCTCAGCTGGCTCGACGGACCCGTCCTCCGCAGGGTCTCGACGGCTCGACCAGCGGTGCCGGCGCCGGGTCTCCGCAAAAGGGACGGGAGAACCGTGTCAGCTATCCACGGGTTACCGACCGCCAGCTGACTGGCAACTCAAGGAGCCACTGACGCCCTGCAACGCGCCATTGACGCCCGTTTGTGGCAGTCAGCGCTCAGCGGGGCGATCCGGGCTGTCCGACGGACCGGAGGTCCCGCTGGCGGCCTCGGTCGGCTGAACCGGCGGGACAACCGGAGCCCAACCGGTTGGGGGCGGGACGGGCGTCCCGACGACGGGATCCTCGTCATCGGGGCCGAGGTCGACCACGGGGTCGGGGTCGGGCGGGCTGTGGTGGCTGGCCGAGGGGGTCATCACCACCGGCACCGCGTGCGGAACGATCAGTCCGGGCGGCCTGGTCGTCTTGGGCCGCGACTGCGTCGGCGTGCGGGCACCGGGTGCCTGCGACCCAGGGGTCACTCGAGGACTCGCCACCGGTCCCCCACCAGCCTGACCGGCGTGCCCACCTGCGACGCCGGCGGCCGGCGCGAGCGTGGTCGTTCCCTGCCCGCTCAACGGCTGGCTTGCGGGAACCGGAGCAGCCGACTCGGGGGAGGCGCTACCGGACCCAGTCCCGCCGGCCACCCGGGCACCGCTGCGACCGGCAGCCGCTCCCCGCGTCGAGGCGCCTGCCGCCTGACCGATGCCCCAGATCAGGGCGACCGCGGCCAGGAACGGCAGCAGATGGGCCACCCAGCTGAGCCAGCCGGTGGGCTCCGGGGGCGCCTCCGGCGCACCCGCGGCGTAGGTCGTCCAGCCGAACTGGATCAGCCAGTGGGTGACCAGCAAGGTGGTGCCCGTCCACAACAGCGCGTGACCGCGACCGATGCGGCGGCCGACGTAGACCGTGGCGACCACCGTGGCCACCACGAAGACCAGGGTGCGCAGCAGCGCGAGGAAGATGTCCATCGGGTGCCTCCACTTCGGGGTGCGTGCTCTCACCCTAGTAGCCACCACCGACACAAACGCTGCGCGGGCAACACATCCGCCGACACCGGTTTTTCGGTTGCCGTTGCAGGGCCCCCAGGCCGGGTGTTAGGTAGGTCCATGAGTTCAAAGGTGAACGCCACGACCATGCAGCCGACCAGTCCCGACGACGTCCGCAACGTCGTCCTGATCGGAAACGCCGGCTCGGGCAAGACGTCCCTCTTCGAGCAACTACTGAAGGCCCGGGTGCCGGGCTATCGCGGGGAGAAAGAGGACGCCGAGCGGGCGTCCCAACTGTTTCTGGCGTCGTTCGTCACCGGTGACACGATGGTGAACCTGCTGGACGCCCCCGGCCACCCGGACTTCGTCGGCGAGTTGCGGGCCGGCATCCGGGCCGCCGACGCGGCCATCTTCGTCGTCTCGGCCGCGGACGGCGTCGACGGGGCCGCCCAGTCGCTGTGGCAGGAGTGCCGCGAGGCGAACCTCCCCCGGGTCATCGTGCTGACGAAACTGGACGCCGGCCACGCCGACTTCGACACCGCGGTCGCCGACTGCCAGGACCGGTTCGGCGACGGCGTCCGGCCCACCCACGTGCCGACCTTCGCCGGACCCGGGCAGGTGGTCGGCAACATCGGCCTGCTCACCTTGGAGGAACACGACTACTCCGGCGGGAACCGGGTCGTCCGGACGCTGAACGCGCACGACGACCAGGTCGAGACCTACCGCGGCCCGCTGATCGAGTCGATCATCGCCGAGGCCGAGGACGAGGGCCTGATGGACCGCTACCTGGAGGACGACGAGCACCTCGACCTGGCCGACCTGCTGGACGACCTGATGAAGGCGGTGGCCACCGCGAATCTGTTCCCGGTGGTTCCGGTGCAGACCGGCACCGGCGTCGGCATCGAGGAGTTGCTGGCGCTGATCGAGCACGGTTTCCCCACCCCCGGCCTGCATCCGAATCCGTCGCTGACCACCACCGACGGCGAGGTGCTGCCGCAGCCCGACTCCGATCCGGAGGCGCCGCTGGTCGCCCAGGTGATCCGGACCACCACCGATCCGTTCGCCGGCCGGCTGTCGATGGTGCGGATCTTCTCCGGCACCCTGCGCACCGACGACATCGTGCACGTCTCGGGGCATCGCTCCTGGGTGTCGGGCCGCGACGACGATTCGCATCCCGACCACGACAACGAGGAACGCATCGGGCTGATCCAGGGCGCCGTCGGGGCCGAGCTGAAGCCGCGTCCGCAGGCCATCGCGGGCGAGATCGTGCTGCTGCCCAAGCTCAGCACCGCCGAGACCGGTGACACGCTGTCGGCCAAGGACCGTCCGGGCGTGGTGGAGGCCTGGGCGCTGCCCGAGCCGCTGCTGCCGCTGGCGATCCGGGCCGCCACCCGCAACGACGAGGACAAGCTGGCCGGCGCGCTGCAGCGGCTCGCCGTGGAGGACTCCAGCGTCCGGGTCGATCGCGGCGCAGGCGACCAGTTGGTGGTCTGGACGACCGGGCAGGCGCACGCCGACCTGCTGCTGGGCCGTTTGGTCGAGCGCTACCAGGTCCGGGTCGAGCAGGAGGAGCTGAAGATCCCCATGCGGGAGACCTTCACCCGCAAGGTGTCCGCGCTGGGGCGGCATGTGAAGCAGTCGGGCGGTCACGGCCAGTACGCCGTCTGCAACATCGAGGTCGAGCCGCTGGAGCGCGGCGCCGGCTTCGAGTTCGTCGACAAGGTGGTCGGTGGGGCCGTGCCCCGGCAGTTCATCCCGTCGGTGGAGAAGGGTGTCCGCAACCAGCTCGAGAAGGGCGTTTTCGCCGGCTACCCGATGGTCGACGTCCGGGTCACCCTGTACGACGGCAAGGCGCACTCGGTGGACTCCTCGGACATGGCCTTCCAGATGGCCGGCGCCCTGGCGATCAAGGAGGCCGCCGGCGTCACCGGCGCGGTGGCGCTGCTCGAGCCGCTCGACCTGGTCACCGTGACGATCGCCGATGAGTACCTCGGCCCGGTGATGACCGACCTGTCCGGACGCCGCGGCCAGCTGCTCGGCTCGGATGCCGCCGACGGCAGGTCGATCGTCCGTGCCCTGGTGCCGCAGGCGGAACTGGCCCGCTACGCCATCGACCTGCGCGGCATCGCCCACGGCTCAGGCACCTTCACCCGCGAGTTCCACGGCTACGAGGTGCTGCCCGCGCAAATGCTGGGCAAGTACAAGAAGTAGCTCACAGCACCTCCGAACAGCGAAGGACCCGGGCGCTGCGCCCGGGTCCTTCGGTGTGCTGGTTCAGAACGAATAGACCGGCTGGCTGCCGTACGGAATGTGATCGGAGTCGACGATCTCCTTGCCGAGCGGCACGCAGGTGACCGGGATCATCTTGATGTTCGCGATGGCCAGCGGGATGCCGACGATGGTGATCGCCTGGGCTGCCGCGGTGGTGAGGTGGCCGATGGCCAGCCAGAGTCCGGCGACCAGGAACCAGATGATGTTGCCGAGCGCGGAGCCGACGCCGGCACCCGGCTTGTGGACGACGGTCTTGCCGAACGGCCAGAGGGCGTAGGCGGCCATCCGGAACGAAGCGATGCCGAACGGAATGGTGATGATGAAGATGCAGGCCAAAAGGCCGAAGAAGAAGTAGCCGATCGCGAGCCACAGGCCGCCGAAAACCAGCCAGATGACGTTCAACAAGGTGCGCATGGGTGAGTCAGTTGCCTTTCGTGGACCGCGGTGGGTCCGCCTCACCAGTGTGACCCAGCCCAGGCCTCGTGCGCCCCGCCTTCAGGGTTATCCCAGGGGGGCCTCCGCCCTCGGCCGGGCGGGCACCGGGTCTCGACAAGCTCGACCGACGGATCCGGGCGCGTGTCGGCACCAGGACCCGACCGGGTCTCGGCAAGCCCGACCAACGACGGACGGCGGTCAACGACCGACTGCGGGGCTTCGTTACGCTGACCCGCATGGCTGAAGCGCGACCACGGGTGCATCGAGAGGTCGTTTCCTTCGTCCGGCGCAGTTCCCGGATGAACCCCAGCCAGCAGAAGGCCTGGCGCGAGCACGCCGACTGGGTGATCCGGGTGCCGGCCCGCGACACCGACACCTCGGTCGCCCCCGACGCCCACCTCGATGTGACGGATGCGTTCGGACGCGAGGCCCCACTGGTGGTGGAGATCGGCGGCGGCACCGGCGACGTGATCTCGGCGGTCGCCGCCAAGCACCCGGACCGCAACTACCTGGCCTTCGAAGTGTTCGAACCCGCCGTGGCCAGCACGCTGTCCAAGTGCGCGCGGGCCGGCGTCGACAACGTCCGGGTGGTGGTCGCGAACGGTGTGGACGCCGTGGCCACCCTGATCGGCGACCGCGCGCTGACCGAGTTGTGGACCTTCTTCCCCGATCCGTGGCACAAGAAGCGGCATCACAAGCGCCGGCTGGTGTCGCGTCCGTTCGCCGACCTGGTGGCCGCCAAGCTGGCCGACGACGGCGTCTGGCGGCTGGCCACCGATTGGGAGGACTACGCGCTGGCAATGCGCGAGGTGCTCGACGAGCATCCACTGCTGGTGAATCGTCATGACGGCTGGGCGCCCCGGTGGGAGGATCGTCCGCAGAGCAGGTACGAGGCCAAGGGAATCGCGGCCGGACGAACCATCTACGACCTGTGTTACGGCATCCGAGAAGGGGGACGGCGGTGAGGCTGCGCCTCGACATCGCCTACGACGGCACCGAATTCCACGGCTGGGCGGCCCAGCGCGGGCTGCGCACCGTGCAGGAGGAACTGGAGGCGTGGATCCCCCGCGTGCTGCGGCTCAACGAGCCGGTCAGCCTGACCTGCGCCGGCCGGACGGACGCCGGGGTGCACGCCCGCGGCCAGGTGGCGCACCTCGACCTGCCCGACGTCACCGACGTGCCCAAGACGGTCGCCGAGCTGAGCTACCGGCTGCGCAACGTGCTGCCGTCCGACCTGGTGGTGCGGCGGGTCAGCCTGGCCCCGCCCGGCTTCGACGCGCGTTTCTCGGCGATCTGGCGCCGCTACGTCTACCGGATCGCCGACTCCACCCCCGACCCGCTGCTGCGCATCCACGTCACTGCGCTGCGCACCGAACTCGACCTGCAGAAGATCAACGCGGTCGCCGGCAAGCTGCGTGGGCTGCACGACTTCGCGGCCTTCTGCAAGCAGCGCGAGGGCGCCACCACGATCCGCAATCTGCTGCAACTGTCGGCCCGGCGCACCTGGGGCGACGTGGCCGAGATCACCGTGAAGGCTGACGCGTTCTGCCATTCGATGGTCCGCTCCCTGGTGGGTGCACTGGTCGCGGTCGCCTCCGGGCAGCGCGATGCCGACTGGCTGGCCGGGCTGTTGGACGCCCGCGAGCGGGTCGGCGAGATCCGGGTGATGCCGCCCGGCGGGCTGACCCTCGAAGAGGTGGGCTATCCCCGCGACCGCGAGCTGGCTGCGCGGGCGGTCGAGGCCCGAGCCCGGCGCACCTTGGAGCCGGCCGACTCGGAGTCGCCGGCATGAGCCACTACTTCACCCAGCCCTCGGCGGCCGAGAAGCGGCGCAGCGTCGACGTCCGGTTCTGGGACACCGACTGGCGGTTCACCACCGCCAACGAGGTGTTCTCCGCCGACGGTCTCGATCTGGGCACCGGCGTGCTGCTGCGCTCGGCCACCCCGCCCGCGGACGCGACGCGGTTGCTCGACCTGGGCTGCGGCTGGGGGGTGTTGGCGGTCGCCCTGGCCACCGCCTGTCCCGGCGCCGTGGTGGACGCCGTCGACGTCAATCCCCGCGCGCTCAGCCTGTGCGCCGACAACGCCCGCGCCCACGGCGTCGCCGACCGGGTCCGCCCGATGCTGCCGGACGCCGCCGACCCGGCCGTCCGCTACGACGAGATCTGGTCCAACCCGCCGATCCGGATCGGCAAGGACGCCCTGCACGAGTTGCTGCTGACCTGGCTGCCCCGGCTCGCACCCCACGGCGTCGCCCGGCTGGTGGTCGGCCGCAATCTGGGCGCCGACTCGCTGCAGCGCTGGCTGATCGACCAGGGCTGGGCCTGTGAGCGGACGGCCAGCGCGAAGGGTTTCCGGGTGTTCGCCGTTCACCGGGCGACAAGCTGAGCTTCGCCAAGGAAGTGCTGACCAACTGCGTCATCCCGGGCTCTCGCGGGAGAGATCCCGGATCAAGTCCGGGATGACGACGGAGTGGCTGTTCCGCTACCGGGCGTCGAGCCCTAGTGTGGGCGCGGGCCAATCCTGGCCGTCGGGGATGAGCGGAGATCGACATGGCGGACGAGAACGCGGCAGGCACCGGGAAATTCCTCGACGACCTGGTGACCAGGGCCAAGGGCGTCGGGGGTCAGGTCCGCGAGTTCACCGAGGACGCCTTCGACCGAGTCCGGGAGTTCTCCAGCACGGCCGGCGAGAACCTGAAGGGATTCGCCACCGACGCGGGCGAGAACCTCAAGGGCCTGGCGACCGACGCCGGCGGCAACATCAAGGAGTTCGCCAGCGGCGCCAAGGAGAAGAGCCAGCAGGCGTTCGACGACCTCAAGGGACGCCTCGACGGCAGCAAGAAGGAGGAGGGCTCCGACGATTTGGAGTGACCTGGGGTTTCGACATGCTCAACCAGCGGTCGGCGATTTTCCCGAGCCCGATCCGGAGCGGCCCACCTGGTCTAGGCTGAACTCACCTGAACATCAGCAGGGGAACCCGGTGCGAATCCGGGACTGACCCGCAGCCGTGACGCCAGCGATGGCCCAGTCGGAATGCCTGCCGTTGTTCTGGCTCTGTCAACCTGTCGTGGCACACGGGTGAGCCGGATGGACCCCGGGTCCGGTCTCGCGCGGATGCCCGCGCGAAAGGACCATCCAGATGCACTCATCACTGAGGCGCTCCCTCGCTGTCGGGACTACAGCAGCCCTCACGCTCACCGGCCTGATCGCCTCCGCGCCCGGCGCCACCGCCGCGTCCGAGGCGAACGCGACCAAGGCCGCCAACTTCCTGGTCCGGAATCTTCCGGCCACGGGCGACGGCGCGGCGGCGTCCATGACCGCGGCGCTCGGCCTGGCGACCACCGGGGACTGCAGCTACGCACCGGCCGCGCGAACACTGGTCAAGCAGATCGAGAAGAACGCCAAGTCGTACCTGTACCCGAGCAAGAAGCTCAACCAGGCCAGGGCGGCCAACATGGCGATCACGGTGACGGCGCTCGGGCTCAACCCTAAGAAGTTCGCCGGCTACAACCTGGTCTCACTGGTCACCAAGAGTCTGCCCAAGGACGGTCAGGTCGGCGCGTCGAAGTCGGCGTTCAGCCAGAGCCTCGCCCTCATCGCGCTGAAGCGTGCCGACGCCACCATCCCGGTGACGCTGCTGACCAACCTGCTCGGCCAGCAGGGCGACAACGGCGCCTTCGGCTACGAGTGGGACAACAAATTCAACGCCGACCCCGACACCACCGCGATGGGCATCCTGGCGCTGAAGGCGATCGGCCAGCTCAAGCCGCAGCAGGCCGCCGCCACCGACTGGGCCAAGGACGCCCAGAAGCCGGCCGGCTACTGGGAGAACTACTCGCCGGTCGACTCCACCGCACTGCTGGGCTCGGCGTTGGGCAGCGGCACCCAGGTGACCAAGGCCAAGGAGTGGCTGGCCACCGTGCAGCAGTCCGACGGCGGCTTCCCGAACTCGCTGGACGAGGGCACCGCGTCCGATGTGACGGCCACCGCCAACGCGATGTATCTGATCACCGGCAAATCGCTGCTGAACGTGTCGCTCAACCTGAGCAAGTGCCCGAAGAGTCCGCCGTCGCTGCCGAAGGCCAGCACCTCGTGCAACGGCGTGTGGGTCGTGGTCAACCGCGGTAACGGTGAGGCGACCGTGCGCTGCGCCACCAAGTACGCCGACGGCCTCGCGGCGCTGAAGAGCGCGGGCTTCTCGACCAAGACCACGCCGACCAACTTCGGCCCGTTCCTGTGCCAGGTGCAGGGCTACCCGAGCAAGTGCACCTCGACGGCGAACACCTTCTGGGGGTACTGGACGGCCAAGCAGAACAAGGACGGCAGCTGGGGCAAGTGGACGGAATCGCCGATCGGCGCGTCGCAGTCGAAGCCGGCGAAGGGCGTCGCCGAGGGCTGGATCTACGGCCCGTGGCTGGACGGCGCCCAGCCCGAACTGACCGCTCCGCCGAAGGCCTACACCGCCAGCCCGACCCCGACCATCAGCGGGACGGCCAAGGTGGGCAAGACCCTGACCGCCACGGCCGGCAGCTGGGAACCGCAGCCGGAGAGCCTCGGCTACCAGTGGTACCGCTCCGGCAAGGCCATCTCCAAGGCCACCAAGTCGACCTACAAGCTGACCAAGTCGGACGCCAAGAAGAAGATCACCGTCAAGGTGACGGCGAAGAAGGCCGGCTACGAGACGCTGGCCAAGACGTCGAATGCGACCGGAAAGGTCGCCAAGTGAGGCGATTCCTCGCCACGGTCGCGCTGGCGGCGATGCTCGCCGCCGGCGCGGCCGCGCCGTCCACCCCGGCTGTCGCGGCCGCCCCGGCCCTGCCGCAGGCGGCGTCCTGCAGCGGCGTGTGGGTGGTGGTCGATTTCGGCAGCCTGGGCGGCATCTCATCGCGGTGCGCGACCAGTTACGGCACCGGGATGGCGGCGCTCCGCAGCGCCGGGTTCTCCCCCTCCGTCAGCGAGGGCTTCGTCGACAAGATCAACGGCAAGCCCGGCAAACCCGACCGCAACAAGGCGTACTGGTCGTACTGGCACGCCACCCGCAAGGCGGACGGCAGCTACAACGGCTGGACGTACTCCAACCTGGGCGCCAACAGCTACCGGCCGAGCGCCGGCAACGCCGAGGGCTGGCGCTACCAGTCGCTGAGCGAAGGCAAGGTTCCGCCGGGTGCGGCCCCACCGTCCGGTACCAGCGACCCCAAGCCGACACCGAAGCCCACCAAGTCGAGCAAGCCGAAACCCAAGCCGACGAAGCAGCCCAGCAAGAAACCGACCACCAAGCCCACCGCGTCCGCGAAGCCGAGCAGCAAGCCCAGCGCAAGCAGCAAGCCCAGCGCAAGCAGCAAAGCCACGAGCAAGCCGAGCAGCACCCGGTCCGGCAAGGCCCGCAGTACCTCTTCCCCCTCCACCACGGGCACCCCCTCGACACCCGTCGTCTCGTCGGCACCGGTCGCCAGTCCGACACCCGGCGACAACGAGGTGCCGGTCAATGGCGAGACACCCTCGGCAGCACCCGCCGATGACGCGGGCAACGGTTCCCCGGTGGGCCTGATCACCACTCTCGGCCTCGTCGTCGCCGGCGTGGCCGGACTCGGCGGCTGGTGGTGGAAGGGCAGGAACTCCTGACCCGCACACAGCCGAAGCCGGCACCCTCGGCACCGGTACATCCGTGGGCCTGGTGGTGCTGGGCGATCGGCATCGGGCTGGCCGTCAGCGGCACCACCAACCCGCTGCTGCTGGTGCTGATCGCGATGGCCGTGATCCTCGTGGTGATGATCCGGCGCACGGCCGCACCCTGGGCCCGCTCGGTGCGCGCCTACCTGCTGCTGGCGCTGTTCGTGGTCGGTATGCGGGTGTTCTTTCAGATCCTGATCGGCGGCGGCACTGGCGAGACGGTGCTGTTCAGCCTGCCCGAGATGCCGCTGCCGGACTGGGCGGCCGGTATCCGGCTGGGCGGGGCGGTGACCGCCGAAGGCCTCGTCTACACGCTCTACAGCGCCCTGCGGCTGGCCGTGATGCTGCTCTGCGTCGGCGCCGCGAACGCGCTGGCCAACCCGCGGCAAGCGCTCAAATCGGTGCCGGCGGCGCTGTATGAGGCTTCCGTGGCGGTGGTGATCGCGCTGACCGTCGCACCGCAGCTGATCGAGAGCGCGCAGCGGGTGCGCCGGGCCCGACGGCTGCGTGGCGACGGCGTCCGCGGACTGCGGGCGCTGGGCCGGATCGCGCTGCCCGTCCTCGCCGACGCGATCGAGAGGTCGATGGCGTTGGCCGCCGGGATGGAGGCGCGCGGCTTCGGCCGCACCCGTGGCGAGCCGGTGCCGGGCGCGCTGCCGCTGATGATCGTCTCGTCCATGGTGGCGTTGCTGGGTGCGTTCCTGCTGCTCAGCACCGCGTTCTGGGAGGCGGCCACGGCCGCCCTCGTGCTCGGTGCCGCCGGCACCGGGTGGGGGTTGCGCCGGGCCGGACGCAATCTGCGGGTGAGCGCCTACCGCCCCCATCCCTGGACGTGGCGCTCCACCGGCGTCGCGCTGAGCGGCCTGCTGACCGCCGCGGTGGTGCTCGGCCTGGGATGGTTCGACACCACCTACGACAGCGTGTTCCCGTCCACCGATCCGCTGGTCTGGCCGGAGCTGACGGTGCCGATGTTGCTGGCGGTGGCCTGCTGCCTGGCGCCGTTGCCGCTCACCGTTCCGCCACGGTTCCGCGGCGTCGAAGCCTCCCGTGCCGACACCCGCGTCCGGGCCCTGCGCGGTGGAGCACCGGCATGATCGCCTGGCAGGACGTCACCGTCACCTACCCGGACGCCGACCGGCCCACCCTGCGCGGGGTGACCCTGGAGATCCCGGACGGCGACCTGTGCCTAGTCGTCGGGCCCACCGGCAGCGGCAAATCCACCCTGCTGGGCAGCATCAACGGCCTGGTGCCGCACTTCACCGGCGGCACCCTGAGCGGGCGGGTGACCGTCGCCGGACGCGACACCGCCGGTCATCTGCCCCGCGAGCTGGCCGAACTGGTCGGCTACGTCGGCCAGGATCCGCTGCGTGGCTTCGTCACCGACACCGTCGAGGACGAGGTCGCCTACGGCATGGAGCAGCTCGGCGTCGCACCGGTGGCGATGCGCAAGCGGGTCGAGGAGACGCTCGACCTGATGGGCATCGCCGAGCTGCGCCGGCGTCCGCTGGTGGAACTCTCCGGAGGCCAGCAGCAGCGGGTGGCGATCGCCGCGGTGCTGGCCGCGCAGCCCCGGGTGCTGGTGCTGGACGAACCGACCTCGGCGCTCGATCCGACCGCCGCGCAGGACGTGCTGTCCGCGATCGCCACCCTGGTGCACGAGGTCGGTCTGACGGTGGTGCTGGCCGAGCATCGGCTGGAGCGGGTGATGCAGGCCGCCGATTCGATGATCTGGCTGCCCGGCGACGGCAGCGCCGAGTACGGGCCACCGGGCGAGATCCTGGGCCGCGCCTCGGTGACCCCGCCGCTGGCCGCCCTGGCCCACACCCTGGACTGGGCTACCGTGCCGCTCAGCGTCCGCGAGGCGCGGCGGCGGGTGCAGGCGTCCGGTGTCACGATCAGCGCACCGTCCGCCCCGGCCCCGATCTCCGGCCCGGCGGCGCTGAGCGCCCGTGACGTCGAGGTGCGCTACGGCCCGATCAGCGCCGTTAGGGGTGTCGATCTCGACCTGCACGCCGGCAGCGTGACCGCCCTGCTCGGACGCAACGGCGCCGGCAAGTCGTCGCTGCTGTGGGCACTGCAGGGGGCGCTGACCAGTGCCGGAACGATCACCGTGGGCAGCCAGGACCCACGACGGCTGGGCGCAGCCGAGGCGCGCCGACTGGTCACCCTGGTGCCGCAGACCGCCGCCGACCTGCTCTATCTCCCCACGGTCGCTGCCGAATGCGCCCAGGCCGACGCCGAGAGCGGCGCCGAACCGGGCACCACTCGCGACCTGATCGCCCGGCTGGGTCTCGATCTGCCGTCCGAGCGCGACCCGCGTGACCTTTCCGAAGGCCAGCGACTCGGCCTGGTGCTGGCGATCCAGCTGGCCGCGCGCGCTCCGGTGCTGCTGCTGGACGAGCCCACCCGCGGCCTCGACTATGCCGCCAAGGCCCAGCTGCACCAGATCCTGGACGCCCTCGCCGACGACGGCGTCGCCGTCGCGCTGAGCACCCACGATGTGGAGTTCGCGGCGCTGGCCAGCCGACGGCTGCTGCTGATGGCCGACGGCGAGGTGATCGCCGACGGCAACACCGCCGAACTGCTCACCTCGTCCCCGGCCTACGCCCCGCAGATGGCGAAGGTGTTCGCCCCGGTTCCGGTGCTCACCCCAGCCGACGTGGAACGCGGGCTGCGATGACCGGCGGCAGGCGCTGGGCATCGATGCTCGCGCTCGGTTCCGCGGTCATCGTCGGCGCGGTCGCCTTCGGCTGGCCGCTGTTCCTGCGTCCGGAGAGCAGCGCCAGCCCGCTGCAGGCTCCGATCGTGCTCGCCCTGGTGTTGGCGCTGGTGCTGTCGGTCGTGCTGGCCGAACTGGTTGCCGGCGGCCTGGACGTCAAAGCGCTCGCCATGCTCGGCGTGCTGGCCGCGGTGGGCAGCATTCTGCGTCCGCTGAGCGCCGGGACGGCCGGTTTCGAGCTGGTCTTCTTCCTGCTCATCCTGGCCGGACGGGTGTTCGGCGCC
>NZ_JAPUED010000109.1 GCF_027492755.1 Micropruina sp.
GCGACCTGACGGGTGTGGTTGGACTGGTAGCCGCCGATCGACACCAGGGTGTCGGCGCCGCTGGCCAGTACGTCGGGAACGATGTACTCCAGCTTGCGCACCTTGTTGCCGCCGAAGGCGAGACCGCTGTTGACGTCCTCGCGCTTGGCCCAGATCTGCGCTCCGCCCAGATGCTGGCTGAGTCGCTTCAGCGGATGGACCGGGCTGGGCCCGAAGGTCAGTGGATGACGGGGGAAATCGGCGATGGACATCGGTGCTCCTCGGTGCTCCTCGGTCGGATGGGTGGAGGGTAGCGCGGGAGTGGCTGTCGGCTCGGCAGAGATCCCGGCGTGCGCCGGGATGACGGGGTCGCAGCCGGGGTGACGGTGCGCCGCCAGGATGACGCGGGAAGCTCAGCCCAGGCCGAGGATGGATTCGATGCCGACGGTGAGGCCCGGACGGCTGGGCACGGCGCGCACCGCGGCGATCACGCCGGGCATGAACGACACCCGGTCGAGCGAATCGTGCCGGATGGTCAGGGTCTCGCCCTCGCCGCCGAACAGCACCTCCTGGTGGGCGATCAGCCCGCGCAGCCGGACGCTGTGCAGGTGGATGCCTTCCACCTCGGCGCCGCGCGCGCCGGGCAGGGACTGGGCGGTGGCGTCCGGGACGGGCCCGAGCCCGGCCTCGGCCCGGGCAGCGGCGATCTTGCCCACCGTGCTCACCGAGGTGCCGGACGGCGCGTCGACCTTGTTCGGGTGGTGCAGCTCGATCACCTCGACGGACTCGAAGAACCGGGCCGCCTGCGCGCTGAAGTGCATCATCAGCACCGCGCCGATGGAGAAGTTGGACGCCACCACGACGCCGGCGCCGCCGGCTTCGGCCAGTTCCCGTACCCGGTCGAGCCGTTCGGCGGTGAACCCGGTGGTGCCGACCACCACGTTGACGCCGCGCTCGGTGCACCAGGCGATGTTGTCCATCACGGCGTCCGGGTGGGTGAAATCGACCACGACCTCGGCCGCCTCCACCGCCGTCCGGTCGTCACCGGCGTCCACCGCGGCGACCAGTTCCAGGCCTTCCGCTGCCTCGACCGCCCGCACCACCTCGGAACCCATCCGTCCGCGCGCACCGAAAACGGCTACCTTCATCGCTCTCTCCTCCACCGGGTTTCGTCCGTGCTCACCCTACTGACCGGTCCCGACAAGCTCGACAACGGATCGTCCCCGACTCGTCGCCCGCCCCGTCATCCCGGGCTCTCACCCGGGATCTCACCTCCACCGGAAGGTCGACGCGGAGATCCCGGCGTCCGCCGGGATGACGAGAAGCCGGCGGGATGTGGACGCGTCGCCTCAGGCGTCGAAGAGCGACGAGATGGACTCGCCGCTGTGGATGCGGCGGACGGCCTCGGCGAACAGGGGCGCGACCGAGAGCACGGTCAGCCGGTCCAGGTCGCCGGCCACCCGCGGGGGGACCGTGTTGGTGCAGACGATCTCTTTCAGATCGGGCTGGGCGTTCAGCCGCTCGACGGCCGGGCCGGTGAACAGGCCGTGCACGCAGGCCGCGGTGATCGAGTTCACACCGACCTCGCGCAGCTTGTCGAACAGCTCGATCAGTGAGCCGGCGGTGGCGATCTCGTCGTCGAGGACGATGACGTCCTTGCCGCGGACATCGCCGACGATGCTGTCGATCACCACCCGGTCGTCGGTCAGCCGGCGCTTGGCACCGGCCGCCACCGGCACGTCGAGCAGCCGAGCGAAGTGGTTGGCCTCCTTGACGTTGCCGAAGTCCGGGGACACCACCACCGCGTTGGACAGGTCGCCGTTGTTGCGGAAGTGCTTGGCCATCACGTGGTTGGCGCTGAGGTGATCGACCGGCATCTCGAACATGCCGTGCACCTGCGGCGAATGCAGCGCCATCGTCACCACCCGCTGCGCGCCCGCCTTGTGCAGCAGGTCGGCCACCAGCCGGGCGCCGATCGAGATGCGCGGGGCGTCCTTCTTGTCGCTGCGCGCGTAGGCGTAGTGCGGCATCACCACAGTGAGGTGACCGGCGGAGGCGCCGCGGGCGGCGTCCAGCATCAGCAGCAGCTCGACCAGGTTCTCCTGCACCGGCGGCACCAAGGGCTGCACGATGAAGACGTCCCGCTTGCGGCAGTTGCCGTCCAGATGGACCTGCAGGCAGTCGTTGCTGAAGCGGGTGGTCTCCGACGGTGAGAGCGGCATGCCGAGCAGATCGCAGATCTCCTGCGCGAACTCACGATGTGCGGAGCCGGAGAAGACGGTGATGTCGCTGGCCACGGGACGTGACCTTAGTGGACGCCGCCACCGCCGTGCCGGCAGGGCCGAATACTGTACGCCGACACCGCTTCCTATAGCCTTGCGGCCATGTCGGAACTCACCCCCACGGACCGACCCACTCGGCGACGCCCAGCTACTCACCAGACCCTCGGACGGCGGTGAGCGCGCCAGCGGTGGACGCCGCCACACTCAAACGTGCCGTCCAGGACGGACAGCTGGTCGCCTGGTATCAGCCGATCATCGACCTCGGCACCGGCAGCGCCGTGGGTGTCGAGGCGCTGGCGCGCTGGCCACGGCCCGGGGGCATGATCCCGCCGGCGGAGTTCATTCCGCTCGCGGAGGCGAGCGATCTGGTGATCGAACTCGATCTGGCGATCATCCGGTACGCGCTGGCCGACCTGCGGCGGTGGCAACCCACCCGTCCCGGCTTCGAGCTCAACGTCAACCTGTCCGGACGGCACCTCGACTCCCCCGCCGGGGTCACCGAGCTGGTGGCGATCGTCGAAGCCGCCGCGGTCACCCCCGGCACCATCTGCGTCGAACTCACCGAGACCACACGTCCGGACGCCGCCGACCAGGGCGCGCCCGCCCTCGAAGCGCTCCGGGCCGCCGGCATGTCGGTGTGGCTGGACGACTTCGGCTCAGGCTTCTACGACCTGCGTGACCTGATCCGGCTCCCGGTGGACGGCATCAAGATCGACCGTGAGTTCACCGCGCAACTCGATCACCCGCGCGCCGCGCCACTGATCGGCGCACTCACCGCCGCCGCGCATCAGATGGGACTGCGGATCACCGTCGAGGGCGTCGAGACCCAGGCGCAGGCGGACATCGTGCGCGACCTGGGCTGCGATCTCGGCCAGGGCTACCTGTGGTCGCGGCCGTTGCCGGCCGACGAGCTGGAGGGCTGGCTCAGCACCGCAGCACCGGCGTCGGCGTAGAGCGGGCCGAGTCCCAGTTCGCAGCCGGCCGCGGCGACCACCTCGGCCTCGGATTCGGTGACGATGCCGGGGGCGATCACCCGGTAGCCGAAGGCGTTGGCCGTCTCGACGGTGAGCCGCAGCAGCATGTCGCCGCCGCGGGTATCGAGCAGTCGAGGGTCGAGCTGGACGAAGTCGAACGGCGCCCGGGTCCACCGGTCCGTCCCGCTGTCGTCGCCGCCGAAGCTGTCGGCACAGATCCGGACGCCGAGCGTGCGCAGCTGCCGCAGGGTGTCCAGCACCCGCGCGCCGCCCACTTCGTCGGACGGCACCAGCAGCATCAGCCGGTTGGCGGCGAGCCCGGCCTCCAACGCGGCGTTCACCTCGGCCACGATCGTGCCCTGGGAGAGATGGCGGCCGGTGACCGGCACCACCAGCCAGCCGTCGCCCGGGCGGGTCAGCACGCCGCGGCGCAGCACCCAGCCGTCCAGATCGCACAGATTGTCGGTGCCCCGGGACAGCGGCAGCAGCTGCCGTCGCTGCCACAGTGCACCGGCCGGATCCGGGACCACCACTTCGAGTTCCTCGCCGGCGATCCGGTCGGTGCGCAGGTCGATGATCGGGCTGGTCCGCACCGAGGCCGTATCGTCGCGAAGCGCCCCGACGATCGCGGCCTGCACCGCGGCCCGCCGCTCGATCTCGGCCCGTTGGGACGGTGCGAAGACCTCGACGCGTCCGCGTCCGGTCGCCTTGGCCCGGAAGACGGCATGGTCGGCTTCCTGCAGCAGCCGCTCCGGGTCGATGGTCAGGTCGCTGTTGATCGTCACCCCGATGCTGGCGCCGATCCTGGCTTCGCGGCCCGAGCTCAGCTGGATCGGCTCGGCGAGGTCCGCGACCAGTCGTTCGGCCACCCCGATCGCGCTCACCTCGTCGGCGACCGGCTCGAGCAGCACCACGAACTCGTCGCCGCCCAGCCGGGCGACCACGTCACCGGCCCGGACGCCCTCCTGCATGCGGCGTCCGGCGACCTCCAGCACCTGGTCCCCGGCGGCATGGCCGAGCGTGTCGTTGACCTGCTTGAAGCCGTCCAGGTCGATGTACAGCAGGCCCACCACGTCACCGGAGCGGCGCGCCCGGCTGAGTGCACTGCGAATCAGTTCGAGCGCCTGCGCCCGGTTCGCCAGGCCGGTGAGGGCGTCGTGCGTGGCCTGGTGGGCAAGGGCGATCAGGGCACGTTCACGTTCGGCCCGCGCCTGCTCCATCGCCGTCATCGCGACTCCGATCCTGGCGATCACCAGAGCACAGATCACCACCCAGCCCGCCACCAGCGGCCAGACGTCGACGTCCTGCCCGGTCAGTTCCCTGCCGGCCAGCAGCGCACCCGGCATCACCAGCGCCAACGCGAGCGCGATCAGGCCGGTCCGGCTGAACCCCCGCTCGGCCTCCCGCGTGGCTTCGGGCGCCCCCACCATCGACGGATGCAGGGCAGCCGCCGCCCAGAACAGATAGGAGGCCATCCAGACGACCTCGAGGTGATCGCTCGAGGCCCAGGTCAGTTGCTCCAGCGCCGAGGCCAGCAGGTCGGCGAGCAGCAACGTGCCGACCCCGGAGACCAGCAGCCAGAAGGACGGCGTCCGTCCCCACGGCGCGCCGACCAGCGGCACCAGGATCGCCGCCAGGACCACGTCGGCGATCGGATAGGCCAGGCTGATGGCCGCCGCGACAGCCGAGACGTCCAGCGCCGACAGCGTCGGCTGGGCCAGCGCGACCCAGGTCACCAGTCCCAGAGCCACCAACAGGATGGCACTGTCCAGCAGGCTGGCCAGCCCGCGCCGCCAGCGCTCCCGGCTGAGCAGCAGCAGTCCGAGGCCGATCACCGGATAGCCGGCCAGGTAGATCGCGTCGGAGGGGGCCGGGAACTGCTCCCCTCCGAGCAGATCAGCGTAGATGGCGCCCACCAGGTCGGCCACGCCCCAGATCACGTGAGCGGCCGCCATCAGGTACCAGGGCAGCGCGCGGGCCGGGCGGTGCATCCGAATGCCGACGACGATGCCGGCCGCCGCGATCGGGCCATAGAGGGCGAACGCGATCGACCGGGGCATCCCGTCCGGCAACAATCGGCTGACCAGCATGCCGACGGCGCCCACCACGAGCAGCAACCACCACGCGGACGACCGCGGGGTACGCGGGCGAGCAGTGACATTCATCGCTGTCCCGGCCTCAGCCATCGAGCGTCCTTCGCTCGGACCGTGCCTCGACCGGCCCGTACTGGGCGACCAGCGTGGGTACCCGGGCCGGACGCCGGCCGGCGCGCAGGGCGACGACGGGCGTGCCGTCCGGCAGCCCCTCGACCACCCCGTCCGGCGTGTGGAAGACCCACAGCGCGATCGTCCGGTACGCGGCCCAGTCACCGAACCGCACCCGGAACGAGGCGATCTCGGCGTCGTCGGCGCTGCGCACCCGGACGGCTTCGAGCACGATCGGCTCGCTCTGCCCGGGCAGCACCAGTTCGATCTCGGACGCCGACGGCAGCGCGCCGGTGGGCATGGCGATGGCCACGCCGCCCAGGGAGATGTCCAGCAGCCGGCCGTCCACGCCGTTCACCCGGATCGGCGCGCTGACGCCGACCCGGTAGGCGTTGCGCCGCGAGGTCGCGAACTCGACGGCCTGGATGCGCCGGATGCCCATCACCAGCACCGCGCCGGCCAGCACCACCCAGGCGCCCGCGGTCACCGTCGAGGACGGCGACGTCCGCCACGGCACGACCCCCGCAACCCCGGCACCGGCGTACAGCACGACGGCGACGATCAGCCCCAGCAGCCACCACAGGATCTGCGGGACGTGCCCGCGCAACCGCTCCTCGGCGCCCGCCTTGGGGGTGACCGCGAAGTCCAGTGAGCGCCGGGTCAGCAGCCACCACAGGCAGGCCAAGCCGACCGGGATCCGCAGGATCCGCAGCGCGAACGCCGTCCCCCAATGCAGATGCTGCCGGTAGAGCCGCCGCGCACCCCACAGCCGGATCACGAAGAGGGCCGCGAAGACCACCATGAACACCCACGGGTCGGCGGTGGACACCTGCGCGCCGCTCAGCAGCACCACCACCGGGATCATGAAGCCCAGCACGGTCGCCACGCCTTCCAGCCACCACACCGTGGCGTCCAGGTATTCGTAGTAGCCACGCCAGGACAGCCAGCGCTTCGCGGCCCAGAGCCGCTCCTGCACCAGCACCTGCATGCACCCCATCCCCCAGCGACGGCGCTGCAGCAGGTACTGCTCCGGCGTGTCCGGGGCCAGGCCCAGGGCGAGAACCTGATGGTGGTAGGCGGATTTCCACCCCGCCCTGATCAACAGCATCGTGGTGTGGAAGTCCTCCACGATGGTGTCGGTGGCGATGCCGCCGATCTGCTGCAGGGCGCTCACCCGGATGAACGAGGTGGAACCGCACCACGACGTGCCGGCCCCGGCCCGGTCGCGGGCCGGAAGCTGGACGTGGAAGAAGACACCCTGCTCACCGGTGTCGCCGTCGTCGTCGAAGGCGCCGGAGTTGTAGTAGTTCTGGGGCGCCTGGACCAGCGCGAGCTCGGGGTCGCGGAACCAGCCCAGCGTCGCGGTGAGGAAATGCGGCAGCGGCACGTGGTCGCAGTCGAGGACGCCGATCACGTCGATCGGTTCGGCACCGGCCGCGACCTCGGCGGCCATCAACCCCAGTGCGTGGTTCATGTTGCCGGCCTTGGCGTGGGTGTGCTGGTCGCGTCGGACGTAGCGGGCGCCGTAGCTCTCGCACAGCTCACGCACCCAGGGCCGGTCGCCGTCGTCGAGCACCCAGGTCTGGTGGGCCGGTTCCAGTGCGACGGCGGCGGCGATGGTCGGTGCGATCACCTCGACGGGTTCGTTGTAGGTCGGAATGAAGACGGCGGCGCGCAACCCGGGCTCGACGGTGGTCACCGGCTCGGGTCCCGAGCAGTCCAGGTTCCACAGGTTGATCGCGCGGATCACCAAGCCGGTCACCGGCAGCACCTCGAACGCCACCAGCACCCAGGCCGCGACCAGGTTCCAGCCGCTCGGCGGCATGGTGAACATGATCCGCCAGGTGCCGTAGACGACGATCGCCGTGATCGAAACCAGCACGCCGATGTGTGCCCAGGTGCGGGAGCGGCGGGTTTCGGTACCCAACAGCCGCAGGCCGGGTGCCCAGCCGGCGAGGCGGGAGTTCGGGGCGGAGGAGAAGCGCGCGGTGTCGGCGCGGAAGGACGAGCGGCGCAGGGTGCGCGGAGCCCGCTCGTTGGTTGTTGGTGCGGGGACGCCGTCCACCTCTGCGAGGGGCGGGTCGGACAGCTGGGACCGCTGGTCGTGCACGGTTATGTCTCCTCGGGTCGCCGAAATAGGCCTCCCCCGAGTGGGCTCAGCTTAATCGCAGAAGGCCACCCCGCACCAAATCAGCTCAGCGCAGCTCGGGGACTCTCGCTGGCACGCCGGGGACGGTTCTTTTCGTTCCACTCCGACACGCCGGAAACGGTCCTTTTCGTTCCATTCCCCGCGTCAGGTGGAACGAAAAGAACCGTCCCTCCGTACCGCCAGGACCGTCCTCTGGGCCACCCTTTCCGCGGGTCAGGTGGAACGAAAAGAACCGTCCCTCCGTGCCACTCGGGTGACGTGTTCGCTCAGTACCTGCGCTATCCGGCCGGCTCCGAACCGCTGCCGAAGGTCGCCCGCAGGAGCGTTCCGTGGGGGTCGGCAGACTCGATCAGCAGAGAGCCACCGAGTTCCTCGCAGCGCTGCCGCATCGACTCGGTGCCCACCCCGCCGTCGCGCGGGCCGGCGTAGCCGCGTCCGTCGTCGGTGACGGTCAGGACGAGGTGGTCAGCCGCTCGTTCGATCCGCACGGTGACGATGGTGGCGCCGGCATGCCGGACGCAGTTGGTGAGTGCCTCGTCCAGGACGCGGTAGAGCGCCACCTCGACCGCGGCCGGCACGCCATCCAGGCGGTCCTCCATCGCCAGCGAGATCCGCAGGCCGGTCTGGGCGTGCCTATCAACCACCCCGGACAGAGCCGCCGCGAGCCCCCGGTCCAGCGCCGGCGGCCGCAGACCCTCGATCGCCCGGCGCAGTTCGGCCGATGCCAGCCCCAGGTCGTCCTCGATGGCATGGACGGCGGAGTCGTCCGGAGCCCCACCGAGCCCGGCCAGCGCCGCCCTCAGCTGCATCCGAGCACCGCTCAGTGCGGGCCCGACCCCGTCGTGCAGGTCCTTGCGCAATCGGCGGCGCTCCTCCTCGCGGGCGGTGACCAGCCGCTCTCGCGCCTGCTGCAGGTCTCGGATCAGGGCAACCGTCGCCGCGGGCGCCGCGACCTGCAGGGCCAGGGTGTCGAGCAGTCTCCGCTCGCGCCGTGTCCACGGCTCGTCCGGGGCCCGCTGCTGGACGGCCAGTTCGCCGATCCGGCTGCCCCGGTAGTGCAACTCGCGGGTGGTCAGCGGCCAGGGACGCTGCGTGCCGCAGGCTCGTGCCGGACGGCTCTCCGGCTCCAGCAGGACGGCCACGTAGGGCGCACGCAAGCCTTCGGCGATGCCGTCGACGACCACCGTCAGCATGTCGTCGGGCGTCAGCGCCGTACCGACGCCCCTGGCCAGCGAGACCAGCAACTCGACCGGCCGTCCGCTTGCCCCGTACAGCCAACGGTCGATCAACCGCTGCAGCCAGATCCGCAGCGGCAGCACGGCGACCACCGCCGCGGCCGCCGCGAAGGCCTCCGGCACCACAGCCCATCGCATCGCGACCACCAGCGCCGCCACCCCGGCGTAGACGCCCGCGACCACCAGGGTGAGGGTGCCGTAGAGCAACGACCGGTGCACCACCGTGTCGATGTCGTACAGCCCGTACCGAGCAATCGCGACCACGCCCGCCGCGGGGAAGACCAGCGCGATCATGATGGCGGTGTAGGGCACGTTGACTGTCTCCAGCACCATCCCCAGGATCAACAATGCGGTGGACGCCGCGGCCCAGATCAACGGGCCGCGATCGGCCGCCGGCGCCCGTTTGATCCGGACCACGATGGCGGCCAACGCCAGCATCGCCGCCGCGAGCACCGCGACCAGGCCGACACCGGCGAGCACCTGGTCCCAGCCGGGGGCAGCCCGCTCGGCCATCGGCGGTCCCCCGGTCCGCGCCATCAGCGCGGCCAGTCCGACCAGGCCGCAGCCGAGCGCCACCGCGACCACGGCGATCGCCGGACGCCAGCGTGGCGACGGCGGCCTGCCGTCCGGGAAGAAGCAGCCGCTCAGCGCCAGCAGGGCATAGCTGGGAAAGGAGGCCCAGCTGGCTATCACCAGCGCCACCCCCGATGTGGCCAGCGACATGCCGACCGACACCGCTGCGAGAACTCCGACCAGCAGCAACAGCCAGCCGTAGCGGTTGGCGGGTGCGTGACTGGCGATCCGGGCACCGACTACCAGCATCGCGACCGCGAGCACACCGTCGCGGATGACGACCTCGCCGCCGGTGAGCTGATCGATGATCAGGCTGCCCAGTGACACCACCAGGCCGGCGCCGGCGATCGACCAGGCCAGCACCGGGGCTCTCCCCGCCGCCGCAGCCATGATTCGGGGGCCTAGGCGATCAGCAGCCGAACACCGCGCACCACCATCGGCGGAACGGGTTCCCCGTGTTCGCGGGGCCGTCCGCGATCCACTCGGCCTGGTCCAGCACGGGCAGCCCCATGTCGGCGATCGACCAGGCGTCGTCCTCGGTGGAGAAGGCACGCTCGACCGCCCGCCACACCGCAGCCACGGTGATCACCACCGTTCCCTCCGGCAATTCGACCGGGTCGTCGGAATCGGGTCCGGAGACGACGGCCAGCTTTTCGTAGAGCCGGTCGACCCAGGCCTGCAACGAGGGCGTCGCATCGACGACCAGGCAGCGGCGCGGTGCGACCGCGGGGGCGAGTGGCTCGTCGGTCATGGTTCGGGCTCCTGTCTTCTCGGTGGCCGCACATTACGGCCCATCGACCTGAAGTTGGGCTGACCGCTGACATTGATACGTAGTTTTCCTACGATTCGGCCATGGAATCCACCGCAGGACCGGCGACGGTACTGCTGGTCGACGATCACCCCGTCGTCCGCCGGGGGCTGGCGGCGATGCTCAACGGAGTGCCCTGGGTCGGCCGGCTGCTCGAGGCCGGGACGGTCGCCGAGGCGCTGCGGCTCGGAGTCCTCGACTCCCCGGACGCCGCGGTGGTCGATCTAGGGCTGCCGGACGGGGACGGCGTCAGCCTGATCCGCCGGCTGCGGCACGCCGTCCCCGGCTGCGTCGTCCTGGTGCTCACCATGACCCAGGACGACGCAACCGTGCAGGCCTGCCTGGCCGCGGGCGCCACCGGCTACCTGCTCAAGGAGTCCGCCCCGGACGCCCTGCTGCCGGCGCTGCGCACCGTGCTGGACGGCGGCCTGGTGCTGGGGCCGAGGGTCGCCACCGCCGCGCTCAGCGGCACCCGTGGCGGGGTGCCCTCACCCTTCGACCTGCTCAGCCCGCGGGAGCTGCAGCACGTGGGCCTGCTGGCCGCCGGGCTGTCGGGTGGGCAGATCGCCGACGCGCTGAACGTGACCGAGAAGACCGTCCGCAACCAGATGGCGGCGATCCTGGCCAAGCTCGGCATCAGCGACCGGGTGCGGCTCGCGCTGCTGGCCCGCGACGCCGGCCTGCACGAGCGGTGAGCGTCGTCCGGGTTCCCGGCCTGCCCGGCCGGGCGTTCTTCCCGACCGTCGCGGGCGGATCTCCCCGCCACGACCCCGTCGCCGAACACACGCTGAAGCATGACCACACAGATGCTCAGCCCGGTCGCGGATCATCGTCGCGACGAATGGCCCGACGACCTGCTGGAACGACTCGCCGCCGGAGACTCCGCACTCTGGGCGGACGTCGTCCGAGCCTTCCGGCCCTGCCTGCTGGCCCGCGCGTCCGAGGTCGGCTTGAAGTCCTGGCAACGCCAGGACATGGAGCAACGGGTCTGGCTCGCCCTGCTGCGCAACGCCACCTCGATCCGCAACCCGGCCTGCCTGCCCGGCTGGCTGTCCACCACCGCACGCCGGACGGCGCTCACCGTGCTGCGCGAGGAGGGCCGGGAACTGGTCGTCGACGAGTTGCCGGAACGCCCCACGCCCGCCGAGAGCGATGTCGAACGGCGCTGCCTGGACCGGCAGCAGTTGCGCGAGCTTCGCGCAGCGGTCGCTCAACTGCCGGCCCAGCAGCGGGCGGTGGTCCGCGGCCTGCTCCGCGACCTGTCCTACGACCAGATGTCCTCGCTGATGGGCATGGCGATCGGCAGCATCGGACCCACCCGGCAACGCGCGCTCACCCGGCTCCGGGTGGTGCTGGACGCCGCATGACGTACTGCCCGCCACCGCTGGTCGAGCTTGTCGAGACCCCTCACCAACGTCCTTGCTCAGGGCCTCGACAAGCTCGACCAACGACACCTGGTACCCCAGAGAGGATCCATCCATGACTCAGGATTCACTGCCGTTCCCGCAGCGCAGATCGTTCCGGGTGGTCGTCCGGCTCCACGCCGAGCTGCCCACCGACCCCTACGACGAGCTGCGTGAGGCGGCGGCGCGGCTCGGGCTGAGGGAACTTGCGGACGCCCTGACCGAACTCGGTGTCCCCACCGCCCGACTCATCCCGAGAACAACGATCGAGCCCGCCACATTGCGTGCTCGCGAACTGGAGGTCAGGGAGGAGGAGGACCGGGCCGATCCCGAGGATCCGGCAAGCATGGAGGATCCGAACGACCCGGAACTCGCCGTCAGCCTCACCCAGTACTGGCTGGTCGACCTGAGCGGCAGCCCGGAGGCCCCGACGGACGTCGCGGCTCGGTTCGAGCAGCTCCCCGGCGTCGAGTTGGCGTACCCGGAGCTGCCGGTGATCAACGCCGGCGGCCAGGACGGAGCGGCCGGGCCGACGTCCGGGCCGAGCCACCTGGACAGGGCACCGATCGGCAGCAACGTTCGCTTTGCCTGGGAGCGCGAGCAGTACGGCGCGGAGGTTCAGGTACTCGACGTGGAGTCGGGCTGGTTGTTCGACCACGAAGCACTCCAACCGCTCGGCGTGCAACTGCTGGGCGGGGTCAACCAGGACGGCGTCGGCGGCTTCAGCGGCGGCCACGGGACGGCAGCCCTCGGCATCGTCGCCGGCACGTTCGTGGCACCCTCCGGCGTGTACGGCATCGCACCCCGGGCCGGCGTACTGGCGGCGTCCCCGTTCAACGGCGACCTCCCCGTCCTACCCCTGGCGGACGTGCTGACCCAGGCCTTGTTGTCGTTGCGGCGCGGTGACGTGGTGCTGATCGAGGTGGCCGCGCTGGAGGGCGGCACCACGACCAAGTGGCAGCGTCCGATCGAACGGCAGGTCGACGTCCGGGCCGCGATCAGGCTGCTCACCCGCTCGGGGATCGTGGTCATCGAACCGGCCGGCAACGGCGACACCGACCTGGACAGCCTCGAAACGGCGTCCGGACGCAGCCCACTCACCCCCGGCGAACCCGGCTACGTCGATTCCGGCGCGGTAATGGTGGGCGGCGCGTTCGTGGATCCGAGCCGTCCGGACGCCCCGAAACGCTGGGTGAGCGGCGACGACCCCGGCGTGGGGTCGAACTTCGGCCGCCGGGTGGACTGCTTCTCGTGGGCACGGAAGGTGCGCACCAGCGGCTGCCGCCCGTGGGGCAACTGCAAGCCCCCGACCTCGGCCTACCAGAGCTTCAACGGCACCAGTTCGGCCAGCGCGATCATCGCCGGCGTCGCGGTTCTC
>NZ_JAPUED010000110.1 GCF_027492755.1 Micropruina sp.
GGCGGTCCCGCCGGGATGGTGTGCGGATTGTTGCTGGCCCGGGCCGGGGTGCGGGTGACCGTGCTCGAGAAGCACGACGACTTCTTCCGCGACTTCCGCGGCGACACCGTCCACCCCAGCACCCTGACCCTGCTGGACGAGCTGGGCCTGGGCCCGGCGTTCGACCAACTGCCGTACAGCAAGCTGGAACGCGTCCAGGTGCCGGTCCGGGGCGGCGGGGACGTGGTGGTCGCCGACCTGACCCGGCTGCGGCTGGCGCGGCCCTACATCGCGATGACCCCGCAGTGGGACTTCCTGAACGTGCTCGCCGCGGCGGGCGAGGCGGAACCGACCTTCAGCTTGCGGATGGGCACCGAATGCCTTGAACTGCTCCGGTCCGGCGGGCGGGTGGTCGGCGTCCGATGCCGCGGCCGGGACGGCGAGGAGGAACTGCGCGCCGATCTGGTGATCGGCTGCGACGGCCGCACCTCCGGCGTCCGCGCCGACGCGCTGCTGCCGCTGACCGAACTGCCGGTCCGGTTCGACGCCTGGTGGTTCCGGCTGCCCACCGAGGTGAACGTCGGCTCCAGCCTGTTGCCGCGCACCGGCCCTGGCTCGGTCTTCGTGATGATCCCGCGCCGCGGCTATGTGCAGGCGGCCCGGCTGATCCCCAAGGGCAGCGACGCCGAGCTGCGCGCGGCAGGCATCGGCGCACTCCGCGAGGCGATCGCCGGGGCGGCACCCGAGCTGGCGGACGCCGCGTCCGGGCTGGAGTGGGACGAGGTGAAGCTGCTGGACGTCCGGGTCGACCGGCTGCGCCGCTGGTGGGCGCCCGGCCTGTTGTGCATCGGGGACGCCGCGCACGCCATGTCGCCGGCCGGCGGCGTCGGGGTGAACCTGGCCGTCCAGGACGGCGTGGCGGCAGCCCGGCTGCTGGCCGCTCCGCTGCTGCACGGACGGCTCACCGACGCCGACCTGGAGGCCGTCCAGCGGCGCCGCGAGTTCGCGGCACGGCTCACCCAGGCCGCCCAGCAGCTGGTGCATCGCGGCATCGACGCCCTGCTGAGCGGCGGCAGCGCCCTGGAGATCCCGCCCCGCGCGGCTGCCGTGCTGCGCCGCCTGTCGTGGCTGACCGCCGTCCCGGCCTACCTGGTCGGGGTGGGCGTCCGTCCCGAACACGCCCCGGCCTTCGCCCGCCGGTGACGATGGTCAGACTTGTCGAGATCCGAGCCACCACTGGTTGAGCCTGTCGAAACCACTTGTCAGCAAACGCACCGTCCGAGCTCCCGACAAGCTCGGCCACCGTGCTGTCAGCTCTCAGCCTCCGGCAGCGGGGGACGCAGCACCAGCACCACGACGAGCAGCGCCATGATCACCGCGGTGAGAGTGATCGGCACCGGAAGCAACGGGTCGAGCAGCACCAGCACGGCGGCCACCGGGATCGCAGTGTTGACCACCCGGTCGGCATGGTCGCGGATGGCGATCCACCAGACGCCGAGCAGGAAAACCGCCACCGGCCCACTGACCGCGAGGGTGACCAGCGCGGGGCTCAGCTCCAGGTGCTGGGTGAGCTGGTCGATCTCAAGTTCGACGCCGGCGGAGAAGGCGCCCGCCGAGGCGAAGACGAAGTAGTGCACGTAGCCGTAGCGCAGTGATCGTCTGAGGCTGGTGATCGCGCGGTGGTGCGGCGGCCAGAAGTACAGCCACCACAGCGAGGCGGTGACCACCAGGGCCAGGATCGCGATCCAGATCAACGGGCCGAGCGTCGCCTCGTCGTGCAGTGCCCCGATGACGGCGTTTGCCGAGGCGAGCAGGCTCTCCCCCAGCACGATCAGCGTGAAGCATCCGTACCGCTCGGTGATGTGGTGCGGGTGCCACGGGGTGAGCCCGTTGCGTTCGGCGACCAGCGGAACCGACAGCTCCGCCGCGACCAGCAGCACCATCACGTACGGCTGCACGCCGTGAGGGAGCACCAGCATCACCAGCCACAGCAGCTGAACCGACACGATGCCGAGGGCGTAGGTCAGGGTCGCCTTGCGACTGGCACCCGCCCGCCGCGACGCCCGCAACCACTGTGCGACCATCACCACCCGCATCACCACATAGCCGAGCGTCAGGACGGTGAAGTCGCGGTCGACGAAAACCGGTTCGATGCCGGCCGCCAGCACCAGCACGCCACCCATCTGGAGGATGGTCAGCACCCGGTACAGCCAGTCGTCGGTGTCGAAAGAGGTGGCGAACCAGGTGAAGTTCATCCAGGCCCACCAGATACCGAAGAACACCACCGCGTAGGAGAACAGCCCGTCGACGAAATGCCCCTCGGCCAACTGGTGGTGCAACTGGGCGGCTGCGATGCTCACCGCCACCACGAACACCAGGTCGAAGAACAGCTCCAGTGAGGTGGCCGCCCGGCCCGGCTCGTGCGGATCCCTGGGTCGCATCGGCACGAGCCGCAGCCGCGCCGGCAGCACATGGTGGTCTGTCACGGAGCCTCCTGGAGACGGTGGCGGCGTCCGAATGTCCGCCGCGCCGCATTCTCCCGCATGATCGCGGGTCGGCCCACCGCTCGGAAGCTGCCGTTGCACTTGCCGATCACGGACGCCTCGATGACCAGCAGCAGGACCGCCATGATCACCGCGTTCTCCTTCGAGAGACCGCGTTCTCCTCCGAGAGGAAGCCACGCAGGGCATCGAGAGCCCCGCGGGCCGCACGACAAAGGCCCCCGGCTCGGGAGATATTCCCTAGCCAGAGGCCTTTTCGCCTGGTGCGCGAGAGAGGAGTTGAACCTCCACGTCCTTTCGGACACACGGACCTGAACCGTGCGCGTCTGCCATTCCGCCACTCGCGCGTGCCGCTCAAGGCGACCCGGAAGAGACTAGCACAGCACCGAGGGTGCCCCTGACCACCGCCGTGACATCGGCCGCCGTCGCAGGCCGCCGCATCGGCCGTCCGAATGCCTCGACCCGCGCTCCAGACCCCGGACGCCGCGGTGAGCTTCACTCCGGACCGTTCCACTACTCTGTTCCGCATGGGAGTCTTCGATCGCGTCGAGAAGAAACTTGAGGGCGCCGTGAACGGCGTCTTCGCGCGCGCGTTCAAGGGCGACGTCCAGCCGGTGGAGATCACCGCCCGGCTGCAGCGCGAACTCGACGCCGAGGCGAAGCTGCTCACCCGTGAACGCCGGCTGGTGCCGAACGACTTCACCGTGCAGCTGTCCCGGCATGACCACGACCGGCTCGCGCCCTACTCGAAGATGCTCAACTCCGAGGTCATCCCGCAGCTCAACGAGTACGCCGCCGGCAAGGGCTACATCTTCAACGGTCCGGTGACCATCGACTACGAGCTGGACGAGTCGCTGCCCACCGGGCGGTTCACGGTGCACAGTGCCGCGGTCGCCGGTGTCGACGGTTCGGACGCCTCGGCCACCCAGATCCGCCGCGCCGCCCTAGTGCTCGAGGTGAACGGGGTCCGGCATCCACTGAATCCCCCCGGCCTGGTGATCGGACGCGGCACCGAGGCCGACCTGCGGATCAACGATCCCGGCATCTCCCGCAAGCACGCCCGGATCGTGGTGCTGGGTGAGGGTGAAGAGCAGCAGATCGCCATCGAGGATCTCGGCTCCACCAACGGCATCGTGATCGACGGCCAGCGCGTCCGGCAGGCCGACCTTCGGCCCGGCAGCCGGATCGAGATCGGATCCACCCGCATGTCGATCACCTCGCCGGGCTCCGATGTCTGATCTCGTCGTCCTCGCGCTGAAGCTGCTCTTCCTGGCCCTGTTGTGGCTGTTCGTGCTGTTCGTCGGCAACGTCATCCGCACCGACATGTTCGGCCGGAAGCTGGCCACCGACGACGCCGGTGAGTTGCGCAGCATCAACGAACTCAAGAAGCAGAAGCGCAAGGCCGCCCGGCCCGCCAAGAAGCTGCCCAGCCGGCTGCGGATCACCCGTGGCAAGCAGGAGGGCATGACCGTGCAGCTCGGTGAGATCGTCAAGATCGGCCGGGCCGCCGACTGCCAGCTGATCCTGGACGACGACTACGTCTCCACCCGGCACGCCCAGATCGTCCGCACCGACGCGGGCTACGTCGTCGAGGATCTCGGTTCGACCAACGGCACCTACGTCAACAACGAGAGGGTCACCTCGGCGACCCCGTTCGGCACCGCCGACACGCTGCGCATCGGGCGCACGCTGATGGTGGTGGAAAAGTAGTCATGACCTTCACGTTGTCCTACGTGGCCCGCTCCGAGGTCGGCCTGGTCCGCAAGAACAACCAGGATTCCGCCTACGTGTCGCCGACCATGCTGATGGTGGCCGACGGCATGGGCGGCGCGGCCGCCGGCGATCTGGCGTCCGCGGTGGCCGTCAACGAGCTGCGCGACTCCGACGGCGACTTCCGCGAGTCCGACATGGTCGAGGTCGCCGCCGGCGCCATCGGCCGGGCCAACGCACGCATCCGTGACCTGGTGGCGACCGACCCTTCGCTGGACGGGATGGGCACCACGGTCTGCGGTCTGCTGTTCGACGGCGAACGGCTCGCCATCGCCAACATCGGCGACTCCCGGGCCTACCGGCTGCGCGACGGTCACTTCGAACGGATCACCCGCGACCATTCCTGGGTACAGACCCTGGTGGACGACGGCAGGATCACCGAGGCGGAGGCGTTGGTGCATCCGCACCGGTCGCTGATCCTGAAGGTGCTCAACGGCCAGTCGAACCATCAGCCCGATCTGGAGATGTCCGACATCAAGGTCGGCGACCGCTACCTGATCTGCTCGGACGGCCTGTGCGGCATGGTCACCGACGCCGCCATCGAGCAGGTGGTCGGTGGCACCGATCCGGACGAGGTGGTCGCGGAGCTGATCCGGATCGCCTACGCCGAGGGCGGCCTGGACAACATCACCATCATCCTGGCCGACGTGGTGGAGGACGGCGAGCCGGGGCCGGTGATGGTGCTCGGGGCGGCCACCGAGGTCGACATCGAATCGGCCGCCGATTCCTCCGAGGACACCCGGCCGCTGCCGGTCGAGGGCGAACAGCTCGGTGACCCGCGGGCCCGGGAACTGACCGAACAGGAGCGCTACCAGCCCACCACCCGCGGCCGGACGGCGGCCTGGGTGAAGGTCGTGCTGGGCATCGTGGTGCCGCTACTGGTGATCGGCGGCGGGCTGTTCGGCTGGTATTCCTTCACCCAGACCAAGTACTACGTCGGCGACGACAACGACCTGGTGGCGGTGTTCCGCGGCGTCCCCGACACCGTGCTCGGCTTCCCGCTCAGCACCGTGCTCGAGGTGCACAACACCCACGTCAGCGATCTACCGCTGTTCTACCAGGAGCAGGTGCGCGCCGCGATCGTCGCCCCCAGCCTGGAGAGCGCGCAGGCGACCGCCGAACAACTGCGGGCGAAGGCCCAGCAGTGCATCGCGCAGCGTGAGGAACGCGCCCGGGCGACCAGCTCGCCGAGCCCGTCGAACCCGGCCAGGAACCCCAGCGAGTCGCCGAAGGCGACGCCGGGCGCGTCCCCGTCGGCGACTCCCAGCACCACGCCGTCCGCCCAGCCGCCAGGGGAATGTTGACCATGGGCGAGGTCGTCGTCTTCCGCAAGCGACGCGGTGTCGAACTGGTGATGCTCCTGCTGGGGATGGTCGTCGCCGTGGGCGGCTACGCCCTGGTGAACCTCAACATCTCCGGCGAACTGCCGAGCGGCTGGTACTGGGGCGTGGGCTGTTACGTGCTGATCGGCCTGGTCGCCCACGCGGTCATCCGCTGGCGCATCCCGTACGCCGATCCGCTGCTGTTCCCGCTGGTCTACCTGCTGAACGGCATCGGCCTGGTGATGATCAACCGGCTCGACCTGGGTAGCCGTCCGGTGATGCATTCGGCGGAGCTGCAGCTGCTCTGGACGGCCATCTCGGTGGCGGTGTTCGTGCTGGTGCTGTTCCTGTTGCGCGATCACCACGTGCTGCAGCGCTTCCCCTATCTGACGTTCCTGGCCGGCATGCTGATCCTGATGATGCCGCTGCTCCCGCTGATCGGCTTCGAGAACCACGGCGCCCGGATCTGGATCAAGATCGGCCCGTACAGCTTCCAGCCGGCCGAGTTGGCGAAGATCGTGCTGACCGTCGCCTTCGCCTCGTACCTGGTCGAGAAGCGCGAGGTGCTGGCGCTGGCCGGTGCTCGTTTCCTGGGTATCGATCTGCCCCGTCCGCGCGACCTGGGCCCGATCATCGTGATGTGGCTGGCCAGCCTGGCGGTGTTGATCTACCAGAAGGATCTGGGTACCTCGCTGCTGTTCTTCGGGCTGTTCGTGATGATGCTGTACGTCGCCACCGAGCGACCCAGCTGGCCGATCCTCGGCACCGCGCTGTTCGCCGCCGGCGCCTTCGCCGGCTGGCTTTTCTACGGCCACGTCCAGGTCCGGGTGGCGGCCTGGCTCGATCCGTTCGCGAACTGGGACCAGAACTACCAGATCATCCAGGGCCAGTTCGGCATGGCCTGGGGCGGGCTGTTCGGCACCGGTCTCGGGCTGGGCCGGCCCAATCTGACGCCGTTGGCCAAGAACGACTTCATCGCCGCCGCGATCGGCGAAGAGCTCGGGGTGGCCGGGTTGATGGCGATCATCGTGCTCTACGGCGTGATCGTGATGCGCGGCCTGCGGACGGCGCTGACCTCCAACGATCCGTTCAGCAAGCTGCTCGCCGCCGGTCTGTCGTTCGTCTTCGCGCTGCAGGTGTTCGCGATCATCGGCGGCGTCACCCGGCTGCTGCCGCTGACCGGCCTGACCACGCCGTTCATCTCCCAGGGCGGTTCGTCGCTGGTCGCCAACTACGCGATGATCGCGCTGCTGATGGTGGTCACCCACCGGGTGCGCCGTCCGACACCGCCGGCCGCGGAGCCGCAGCAGTCGCTGGCCCACGACACCACGCAGGTGATCAGCACACCGCCCAGCCGTCCGGCCGATCCCCAGCCGGTACCGGTGGGGGCCGCCGCGGCAACCACGCCCGTGCGGACCCCGGTCAGCGCCGACGAGCCGACGGCGGCGATCGCGACGCCGTCCGGTGCGGACGCGCCCACGATGGCGGTTCCCACCCCGTCCGGGCCGGATGAGCCCACCACGGCGATCCCGACGCCGTCCAGTGCCGACGAACCGACCACCGCGATCCCGACCGGAGGCGTCCCGGATTCTCCCGACGACACCCGGCCGGGCGGGAGGCTGCCATGAACGGTCCGATCCGTCGCGTCGCCGTGGTGGCGATGCTGATGACCCTGGCGTTGCTGGTCAACGTCAGCGTGAGTTACCTGGCCCGCCAGGACTCACTGAACGCCAATTCCCAGAATCGCCGGGTGACCGACGCCGCCTTCGCCCAGGACCGGGGCGCGATCATGGTCGGCAACACGGCGGTCGCCGAGACGGTGGCCTCGAAGGACCAGTTCAAGTTCCAGCGCCGCTACCCGCAGAGCGAGCTGTACGCACCGGTCACCGGCTACTTCTCCTATCTGTTCGGCTCGTCCGAACTGGAACAGAGCTACGGTGCCCAGCTCTCGGGCAACGACAGCTCCCAGTTCGTGAACCGGCTGATCGACCTGGCCACCGGGGCGAAGCCGAAGGGCGCCAACATCCAGACCACCCTCGACGCCCGCGCCCAGCGCGCCGCCTCGAATGCGCTCGGCAAGCTCAAGGGTGCCGTGGTGGCGTTGAACCCGAAGACCGGGGCCATCCTGGCGATGGTGTCGTCTCCGACCTTCGACCCCAACGATCTGGCCACCCACAACATGTCCGACTCGCAGAAGGCCTGGGCCGCGCTCACCAAGAGTTCGGCGAAGCCGATGTCGAACCGGGCCACCCGCGAGATCTTTCCCCCCGGCTCCACCTTCAAGGTGATCGTCTCGGCCGCCGCCCTGGACGCCGGCTACGAACCCGACAGCGAGCTGGACGCCTCGTCCTACAAGCTGCCCGGGACGAACACCGTGATCGCCAGCAACTGCGGTAGCCGGCAGACCCTGGCCCGGGCCCTGGCGCTGTCCTGCAACGCGGCCTTCGCCCGGCTCGGCGTGAAGCTCGGCGCGGACGCGTTGCGCAACCAGGCCGAGAAGTTCGGCTTCGGCACCAAGCCGCTGTCCGACATCGGCTCGGTGGCCAGCCGGTTCCCCGACCAGATCGACGTGCCGCAGACCGGGCTGGCCTCGATCGGCGGTTTCGACGTGGCGGCGTCCCCGCTGCAGATGGCGATGGTGGCGGCGGCCGTCCGCAACGACGGCGTCGTGATGCAGCCCTACCTGGTCGAATCGGTCCGCTCCGCCGACCTGCAGGTGCTCAGCCAGACCCGGCCCTCCCAGCTCAGCCTGGCCACCAGCGCCTCGGACGCCGCCAAGCTGCGGCAGATGATGGTCGGTGTGGTCGAGGGCGGCACCGGCTGGCGCGCGAAGGTTCCCGGGGTCACGGTCGGCGGCAAGACCGGAACGGCCAACTCGGACAACAAGCGGACGCCGTACGCCTGGTTCATCTCCTGGGCGGAGGATCCCGACGTGGCCGTCTGCGTCTTCGTCCAGGACGCCGAGATGGAGGCCACCGACGTGGCCGGCGGCCGGGTCGCGGCACCGATCGCCAAGGCAGTGATCGAGGCGCTGCGATGACGGCGGTCTCGTGCGGGGCTGCGCTCAGCAGCACAATGAACACTCCGACGAAGAGGAGACAACGGCATGGCTGACGAACCCAGGATGCTGGGCGGTCGCTACGAGCTCGGTCCGCTGCTCGGTCGCGGTGGCATGGCTCAGGTGCGGCGCGCCCGCGACATCCGGCTCGGACGGCAGGTCGCGGTCAAGCTGCTGCGCATCGACCTGGCCGGCGACCCCACCTTCCAGGCCCGGTTCCGCCGCGAGGCACAGGCCTCGGCCGGACTGAACCATCCCAACATCGTCGCCGTCTACGACACCGGCGAGCAGGCCGATCCCGACACCGGGGTGTCGGTGCCCTACATCGTGATGGAGTTGGTCGAAGGCCACACGCTGCGTGAACTGCTGCGCGACGGACGCAAGATCCTGCCCGAGCGCGCGCTCGAGTTCGCCGCCGGCGTGCTGGACGCGCTGGCCTACTCGCACCGGGCCGGCATCGTGCACCGCGACATCAAGCCGGCCAACGTGATGCTCACCGACGCCGGCCAGATCAAGGTGATGGACTTCGGCATCGCCCGGGCGGTCGCCGACACCTCGGCCACCATGACCCAGACCGCGGCCGTCATCGGCACCGCGCAGTACCTGTCGCCGGAACAGGCCCGCGGCGAGACCGTCGACGCCCGCTCCGACATCTACTCCGCCGGCTGCCTGCTCTACGAGCTGCTGGTCGGGCACCCGCCGTTCCGCGGCGACTCGCCGGTCTCGGTGGCCTACCAGCACGTCCGGGAACAACCGGTGCCGCCGAGCCAGCTCGACCCGCTGGTCAGCGCCGAGATGGACGCCATCGTGCTCAAGGCGCTGGCCAAGGATGCCGGCCAGCGGTACCAGACGGCGTCCGAGATGCGCGAGGACATCAACCGGCTGCTGGCCGGCCAAGCCGTCCTCGCGGTCGCACCGGTGCCCGAACCCGCCCCGACCAGCGTGCTCGCGGCGACGCAGATGTTGGACTCCCCCACCGACACCGCCGAGCCCACCGACACCGCAACCATCCCGCAGCGGGCGGTCGAAGAGAAGAAGCGGCGCCGCAACCCGTGGTGGTGGGGCCTGGTCGCATTCCTGGCGGTGCTGGGTCTGGGCTTCGGCACCTACTACCTGTTCAACCCCGAGGCCCGGGTCGCCCAGGTCGAGGTGCCCAACGTCACCCAGCGCAGCCAGGACTGGGCCGAGCAGCAGTTGACCGACGCGCAGCTGCAGTTCGTCGTCGATCCGATCGTCGGTGCCGATGACGAGACCGTCGGACGGGTGGTCAGCCAGAACCCGCCGGGCGGCGTCAAGGTGCCGGTCGGCACCACCGTCACCATTCAGGTCAACGTCGGCCCGAAGAAGGCGATGATCCCGACCAACCTGATCGGCATGTCGGCCTCCAACGCTGAGAAGGCGTTGAAGGAACTTGGCTTCACCACCGTGAAGAAGACGCCGGACGCCGGCAACACCACCGGGAAGCCGAACACGGTGACCAACGTCAGCCCCAGCTCCGGAGTGACTGTGACGGTTGATACCCCGATCATTCTGTACGTCGTGCCGGGCACCGGCATCGTGCCGAACTTCTACGGACAGACCCGGTCCGCGGCCCAGGCGCAGGCGGACCGCGAGGGCTGGGACGTCGAGTTCACCGAGGAAGAGAGCACCGAACAGCCCGAGGGCAGGGTGTTCAAGCAGTCCCCGGGGGTCGGCGAGGAGATCAAGCGCAGCCAGACGATCCAGCTGGTGCTGGCCAAGGAGCCGTCGACCCCGTCGAATTCACCCTCACCGTCCCCGACGCCCACCAAGTCGAACGACTAACCCGCCCACGTCATCCCGGACCACGTCATCCCGGCGAACGCCGGGATCTCCCCCGCTGGTTGAGCTTGTCGAAACCAAGCTCGGCTGAAGGCGCCTGCCCACGTCGTCCCGGCGAGCGCCGGGATCTCGCCGCACGGAGATCCCGGAGCAAACCCGGGATGACACCGCGGGCGAGAGCAGCTCTCAGCGCAGCGCCATCAGCGGCGTGAGTCCCTCGGCGCGCTTCGGCGCTCCTGCGTCGCCACAGACCGCGAGCCAGTTGGCCAGCATCTGGTAGCCGCCCTCGGTGAGCACCGACTCGGGATGGAACTGCACCGACTCGACCGGCAGGCTGCGGTGCCGCACCGCCATGATCACCCCGGACTCCGTGGTCGCGGTCACCTCGAGCTCGTCGGGCACCGTCGCCGGGTCGAGGGCCAGCGAGTGGTAGCGGGTGGTGGTCAGCGGGCTGGGCAGCCCGGCGAACACGCCGACCCCCTCATGCAGCACCTCGGAAGTCTTGCCGTGCAGCAGCTCCGGGGCGCGACCGACCACACCGCCGAAGGCGACCGCGATCGACTGTAGCCCGAGGCAGACCCCGAAGATCGGCAGCTGTCCGGCGTGCGAACGGACGACGTCGATACAGACCCCGGCCGACTCGGGCGTGCCCGGCCCGGGTGAGATCAGCACACCGTCGTAGCCGTCGGCCCAGTCGGCGGTGTCGAACCTCGGATCGTCGTTGCGCCACACGTCCACCTCGGCACCCAACTGGGCCAGGTACTGGACGAGGTTGTAGACGAACGAGTCGTAGTTGTCGATCACCAGGATGCGAGCCATGGCGCCATTCTCCCGCATCGGGCGCGGTTCCCCGGCACCGTGGTCAGCCCACGCGCTTCGCTTGGATGTCGAGGCTGCCGCGGTAGGCGGGCATCGTGACCGAGGCCTCGCGGCGCTGGGCATAGCCCAAGCCGTACGCGGTGACGTACTCGCGGTAGATCTGCACCGCGGTCGAGTCGGCCAGGCCCCGTTCCAGCCGCTCGGGATCACCGATGGCGGCGATCTCGTACGGCGGCGCGTACGGGACGCCGTGCAGCACCACCGAGTTGCCGACGCACTTCACCCCGGTGCGCGAGGTGACCCGCTGACCCTGAATTGTCATCGCCTCGGCACCCCCCGACCACAGGGCGTTCACCACGGCCTGGATGTCCTGCTGATGCACCACCAGCAGTTCGGGGCTGACCCCCGCCGGTTGCACCCCGGACGGCGCGTCGTCCAGGGTCACCACGACCGCGGGGCCCTTGACCGGGGTCTGGCCGGCGATCTCGGACGCCGCCCGCAGCTGGCTCTCGGGCACCCCGCTGCCGTCGTTCTTGGTCAACGCGTCCACCTCGCGGCGGAGCTTGGCGATCCGCTCGCCGAGTTCGGCGTTCCGCTTCGACTCGGACTGGATGAGCCCGGCCAGGTCGGTGTTGCGGTTGGGTCGCAGGTCGGTGCCGCCGGCGTTGATGGCGCTGGTGGCGATCATGAAACCGGCCAGCACACAGACCGCGAGGCTGAGCAGGCGACGACCCAGCCGTACCTCACCGGAGCGTCCGGACGCCCGGCGCAGGCGTGCTCGCGCCCGTGCCCACATCCGCTTCATGGAGGCGAGTCTAGAAGCTGGTGTTCGGCTGCCCGGCGGCGAGCGGTAAGATCATCGCCATGCCCGAGTCGAAGACCCGCAAGCAGGCAGCGGACAAGAAGAAGCAGACGTCCGGCCAAGCGGCGGCCGAGACGCGCAAAGAGCGCCAGCGCAAGGTCGCCGCGCCCGGCAGTCGCCGCTGGGTGCCGCCGACCTTCATCACCGTCGGCCTACTCGGTGTGCTCTGGCTCGTGGTCTACTACATCGCCGGCCACCTGATCCCGTTCATGAGCGATCTCGGCGGCTGGAACGTGCTGATCGGCATGGGCTGCATGGCGGCAGCGTTCGGCATCGCCACCCTCTGGAAGTAGTCCTTCCGGACTTCGTCATCCCGGCGAATGCCGGGATCTCCTGTGCACGCCACCGCTGGTCGAGCTCGGTGAGAACCTCTTTCGGCCACCGTTGGTCGAGCTTGTCGAGACCCTTCTGTGGTCGGTTCTTGGTGGTCACGTTCTGTTCCGCGGAGTGGGCCTGCACCCCGTCCCGCCCGTGCGCAGCTCGCCGCTTCTGCTTTCGTCTTTCAGACCCTGCGCGGGGGCTCGCGCGCTTTATACGAGGTCGGTCTACGACCGACGTTGAGGAGCGGAGCGACGAAACGCCCGACCTACCCGGACGGGGTGCAGCCCACTCCGCTTTGAAGTTACGTCTCTGCCGGACCCACTGCCCGCTGGTCGAGCTTGTCGAGACCCCTTCCGGGCGCCGTTGGTCGAGCTTGTCGAGACCTCGGCATATGACGGATCCGACCAGCTCAGTCC
>NZ_JAPUED010000111.1:0-7233 GCF_027492755.1 Micropruina sp.
CGGTAGCAGCGGGCGATCTGGTAGTAGCGCTCCATGCCGGCCACCATCAGCAGCTGCTTGAACAGCTGCGGGGACTGCGGCAGGGCGTACCACGAGCCGGGCGCGAGCCGGGCCGGCACGATGAAGTCGCGGGCACCCTCGGGGGTCGAGCGGGTCATCGTCGGGGTCTCGATCTCGACGAAGTCGCGGGCCTCGAGCACCCGGCGGGCGGCGGCGTTCACCTGGGAACGCAGCCGGATGGCACGGGCCGGGGCCGGACGGCGCAGGTCGAGGTAGCGGTACTTGAGCCGGGCCTCCTCGCCGACGCTGACCCGCTCGTCGATCTGGAACGGCAGCGGCGCGGACGGGTTGAGCACCTCGAGTTCGCGAATCGCGACCTCGATCTCACCGGTGGGCAGGTCGGGGTTGGCGTTGCCCTCGGGGCGCGCCTCGACCTCGCCGATCACCTGGATGCAGTACTCGTTGCGCAGTTCGTGGGCGCCGGACGCAGCCAGCACCTCGTCCCGGACGACGACCTGGACGACACCCGAGGCGTCCCTCAGATCGATGAAGGCGACACCGCCGTGATCGCGACGCCGGCCCACCCAGCCGGCGAGAGTGACGGTCGCTCCGATGTCGGAGGCGCGCAGGGTTCCAGCGGTATGGGTCCGCAGCATGACGATGTTCCTTTCTCTGCCCCGCATAGACGGTGCGGGCGCGTCCGTTCGATCCTATGACGGCGGGCGCGGATGCGTCGAAACGGGCACAGAAGGCACCGACCACTTCGGCAGTGGCCGCCGACGACCGCCGCAACGCGATCCTCTCCAGGCCGGGCACGCGGGCAGCATCCCACGACGAGCCGGCGCGGGCGGTGTGCGGGCATCCGGCCTGACGCCTCGCTCGGACGAATCAAAAGACGTTGTGGGGACGAAACTGGACGCTGATTCTCGGGCCGACCGCCCGGGCCGTCTTGAGGATGGCGTGCTCCCAGGTGCGCTGGCAGGAACCGCCCATCACGATCAGGTCGCCGTGACCGAGCGGATAGGAGCCGTGCAGCCGTCCACCGACCGGTCGCAGCGACAGCTGACGCGGTGAGCCGAACGACACGATGGCCACCATGGTGTCCTCGGTGCGGCTGCGGCCGATCCGGTCGCCGTGCCAGGCCACCGAATCGCGACCGTCCCGGTAGTAGCAGCAACCGGCGGTGACGAACTCCTCCCCCAGTTCAGCGGCGTAGTAACGGTTGAGCTCGTCGCGGGCCTGCGCCAACACCGGGTCGGGCAGCTCCTGCCCCACCCCGTACATGCACAGCAGCCGCGGCACCTCGACGGTGCGGTCGTACATCTCGCGACGCTCGGCATGCCACGGGATCGAGTCGGCCAGCCGCGGGAACACCTCGTCAGCACCCTCAACCCAGCCGGGCACCAGGTCGACCCATGCTCCCCTGCTCAGGGCAACACGCCGGACGCGTCCGGCGAGCGGCGGAACCGCGACCGCCCCCGCACCGAACAGACCCGCCTGAAAGTCCAGCGACATACGCCGACACTAGCACGTTTTCAAACATCTGTATGAATATCGCCTCAGTCGCCCGCCCCTATTCTCCGGGGAATACCCGCATCGGCGACCACCGCAGCCCGATCGACGCCGCCGTAGGATTTCCCGTGCCGGCGGGATGGATCACAGCTCCTTCCGACGCGCGGAATCTCGCCGGCGACAGCTCCATCCAGCCACGGGCAGATATTCCGGAATCACACAGGATTACGCAAAATCCTCACGCAACATCACGTCATATAGTGACGTCATCCGTATTTTTTCGGCCATCGTCCTAGTCCGAACATGCCTCTGACGGCCGACGATTCCGCGCTCGCCCCGCTCGCCGGGCAGGGTCGGATCGGTGCCGGTCGACACGCGCTTCACCCCTCAAGGTTGTGACATCGAGCGCGTTGTGGCCTAGGTTGGCGACAACCTTGACGGAGGTGACGATGAATTCGAATCCTGGCGAGGTCTGTTCAACGGGGATGAATCGACGACGATTTCTGCAGTTGGGGGCCGCTTCAGTAGCCGGTGCGACTCTTGGTCTGAGCGGCTGCGCAGCACCGTCGTCCGATACGGTCAATCTGCAATTGGTGCACGCCACCACGGGCGGCGGGCTGAAGGACACCCTCGACCCGCACTTCCCGGTGAGCTACCCCGACATCGCCCGCGTGCGGCAGCTCTTCGAGCCGTTGATGCGGTTCAACTCGGCCTTCGAGATCGAGAACGGGCTCGCCGAGGAGGTGGAGCACAACGCCGACGCGACCGAGTGGACGTTCCGGCTGCGGAAGGATCTCCGCTTCCACGACGGACGTCCGGTGCGCGCGGCGGACCTCAAGGCGAGCATGGAGCGGATGCTCAATCCCAAGAATCCGGCCACCCAGGCCTCGGACATCGCCGCGATCGCCGACCTCGCCGGCAGCAAGGTGCTCGACGGCCGCACCTACCGGCTCAAGCTGACGTCGCCGTACGCGATCCTGGACGCGGTGATGGCCGGCTATGCGCTGGGCATCGTCCCGGAGGACTTCGACCTCAAGCACCCGATCGGCACCGGCCCGTTCAAGTACGACATCTTCGTGCCGGGGCAACGCAGCCGGTTCCTGAAGTTCGACGACTACTGGGACATCAAGGCGACTTTCGAAGAGCTGGTGATCCTCAACTTCAGCGACGACGCCGCCAAGGTGAACGCGCTGCTCGCCGGGCAGGTGCAGTCGCTGGACAACCTGCCCACCTACCTGGCCGGGGCCATCGAGAGTCAGGGCGCCAACACCCTGGTCTCCGAGACCGGCGGCTGGGTGCCGTTCACCATGCGGGTGGACACCAAACCGTTCAGCGACAACCGCGTCCGGCAGGCCATGCGGCTGATCGTCGACCGGCAACAGATCATCGACCAGGCGTTCAACGGTTTCGGACGCGTCGCGAACGACCTGTACGGACCGTTCGACCCCGACTACATCGGCAACGACCTGCCGCAGCGCAAGCCCGACATCGAGAAGGCCCGGTCGCTGCTCAAGTCCGCCGGCTACGAGGACCTGCAGGTCGAACTGGTCACCTCGACCGGCGTCGGCGCGGGCGCGGTCGAGGCGGCCAGTCTGTTCGTCCAGCAGGCCAAGGCGGCCGGTGTCGACGTCCGGCTGAACAAGGTCGACGGCGGGATCTTCTTCGGCGACCAGTACCTCTCCTGGGTTTTCGCCCAGGACTTCTGGAGCACCCGGCTCTATCTGCCGCAGGCAGCCGCCTCGTCCTTGCGAGCGTCGCCCTACAACGAGACCCACTTCTTCAACGAGCAGTTCGCCGGCCTGATCAAGGCTGCGCAGCGTGAGGTCGACCCGGCGCGCCGACGTCGCCTCGTCCAGGACGCCCAGCGGATCGAGTTCGATGAGGGTGGCTACATCATCTGGGGCTTCCAGAATCAGGTGGACGCCTACAGCAGCTTCGTCACCGGGCTCGAGCCCGCTCGCGAGCAACCCGTCTCCGCGTTCCGGTTCAACCGGGTCAGGCCGGTGATGCCATGAGCGCGGTCGAACAGGAGGCCCTGGTCGAGGAGCTGCCCGAGTTGCCGACCCGCCGGGTGGGCAGCCCGGCCCGCGCCTGGACGCAGTGGTTGTTGCGTCGCCTCGGCCTGGCGATCCTCACCCTGCTGGCGGTGTCGATCATCGTGTTCTTCGCCACCAACGCGCTCGGCGACCCCGTCCGGGCCATCCTCGGCAAGGACTACGACGTCAGTCCCGACCGGGTGGCGGCGCTGGAACAGCTGCTGCACCTCGATCTTCCGACCTGGCAGCGCTACCTGATGTGGCTGGGCGACCTGCTGCGCGGCGACCTCGGCGTCTCGGCGGCCAACGGCCTGCCGGTGGCCGAACTGATCGGCGACCGGGTGATCAACAGCGCCTTCCTGGTGCTGGTCACCGCTGTCATCATGATCCCGACTTCGATCGGCCTGGCCATGCTGGCCGCGCGCTGGCGCGGCGGGGCGCTGGACAACAGCCTGCAGTTCGTCACCCTGGCCCTGGCCGGACTGCCCGAGTTCGTCACCGGCATCCTGCTGGTCGCACTGTTCTCGACCAGCGTCTTCCATTGGCTGCCCGCGGTCACCGTGATGCCGGTGGGCGGCGCGCCCTGGGATCGTCCGGCGTCGATGATCCTGCCGGTGGCCACCCTGCTCATCGCGGTGGTGCCCTATCTGGCCCGGATCCTGCGCTCGACGATGATCGAGGCGATGGACTCGGACTACGTCGAACTTGCCCGGCTCAAAGGCGTACCCGAAGGCCTGGTGCTGCGTCGGCACGTGTTGCCGAACACCGTGGTCCCGACGATCCAGGTGACCGCGCTGCAGCTGGCCTGGCTGGTCGGCGGCGTGGTGCTGGTCGAGTACCTGTTCAACTATCCGGGCATCGGCGCCACCCTGGTCGATTCGGTGCGCAACTCCGACTTCCCGATGGTGCAGGCGCTGGCGATGATCATCGCCGCCGTCTACATCGTGGTGAACCTGATCGCCGACGTGCTGTCGATCCTGTTCACGCCGCGAGCCCGAACGGGGATGGTCAAGTGAAGGGCATGCTGCGCGACCCGCGCATTCTGACCGGGTCCATCATCGCTCTGGTGGTCGTGGTTCTGGCCATCCTCGGGCCGCTGTTCGCGCCGTACGGCGAGAACGAGATCGTCGGCAAGCCGTTCACCATGGAGGGCGGCCCGCTGGGCACCGACTACCTGGGCCAGGACGTGCTCAGCAGGGTGCTGTACGGCGGCCAGTCGGTGCTGATGATCGCCGTGCTCGCCACCGTGCTGGGAGTGGCGCTCGGCCTGGTCGTCGGCGTCACGGCTGCCTACGTGGGCGGCTGGCTGGACGAACTGCTGATGCGCGGCAACGACGTGCTGCTGGCCTTCCCGCAGATCCTGATCGCCCTGGTGGTGCTCAGCGCCGTCGAGCAGCCCACCTGGTGGATGATCGTGCTGCTGGTCGGCATCGCGCACGCCCCGCGGGTGGCCCGCGTCGCCCGCGGCGTCGCCCTGTCGTACGTGAACAACGACTTCGTCACCGCGGCCGAGGCCATCGGCGAGCCGCGCTGGCGGATCGCCATGTTCGAGTTGGGGCCGAACCTGGTGGTGCCGCTGCTGGCCGAGACCGGCCTGCGGCTCACCTACTCGATCGGCACCGTGGCCGCGATCGGCTTCCTGGGTTTCGCCAGCAACCCGAACGCGGCCGACTGGGGACAGATGACCAACGAGAACCGGCTGGCGCTGCTGGTGCAGCCGTGGGGCGTCCTGGCGCCGGTCATCCTGATCGGCCTGTTCACCATCGGGACCAACCTGATCGCCGACGGCATCGGCCAGCGGGCCGCGAAGGGGGCATGATGAGCCAGACCGTCACCGAGGAGCTGCGCTGCCGGGTCGAGGACCTGCGGATCAGCCTGCCGGCCCGCGGCGTGGACGTCGTCGACCACGTCGACCTGACCCTGAAAGCAGGCGAGATCCTCGGCTTGGTGGGCGAGTCCGGCTCGGGCAAGACCACCACGGGCACGGCCCTGCTCGGCTATGCCCGCACCGGAGCCGCCATCTCCGGCGGCGACATCGAAGTGGCCGGGCACAAGGTGCGTGAACTCGGACCTGCCCAGGTGCGCGCCATCCGCGGGGTCACGATCGGCTATGTGCCACAGGATCCCAGCTCGGCGCTGAACCCGTCGATCCGGATCGGCGCCCAGCTGCGCGAACTGCTCGACCTGCACGACATCGGCACCCCCGAGGAACGTGGCCGACGGATCCGGCAGATCCTGCCCGAAGTCGGACTGCCCAACGACGAGGCGTTCCTGCGCCGCTACCCGCACCAGCTCTCCGGCGGGCAGGTGCAGCGGGTGGCGCTGGCGATGGTCTTCCTCCCCCGGCCTCAGGTGCTGGTGCTGGACGAGCCCACCACCGGCCTGGACGTCACCACCCAGGGCATGGTGCTGCGCACCCTGGAGGAGCTGTGCCGCCGGTTCGACGTCGCCGCCCTCTACGTCACCCACGACCTGTCGGTGGTGGCCACCATCTCGAACCGGGTGGCGGTGATGTATGCCGGGCGGCTGGCCGAGATCGGCCCGGTCAAGCAGATCTTCACCAACCCGAGCCACCCGTACACGCGTGCACTGCTGAACGCGATTCCGCACCTGCATCGTCCGTTCGCGCTGACCGGGATTCCCGGCCGCACGCCGGCGCCGGGCAATCGTCCGCCCGGGTGCCGGTTCAACGATCGGTGCAGTTTCGCCGTACCGGAGTGCTCTGCGGAAGAGCCGCCGGATGTGGAGGTCTCCCCCGGTCACTTCGCCGCATGCATTCGCACCGACGCCCTGCCGGCGTGGGATCCGACCGATCGGGTGGTCGCCGACACCGACCCCCGGCGTGACCGGAAGATCATCCTGACCGTCTCCGATCTGGACATCTTCTACGGCACCAGCCATGTGGTGCATGGGGTCAACTTCGACCTCGCGGTCCAGGAGGTCGTCGCGCTGGTCGGCGAGTCCGGCTCCGGCAAGACCACCATCTCGCGTTGTGTCGGCGGCATTCACGACAACTGGGACGGCACCATCGCGGTGGACGGCGAACCGCTGGCAACCGCGGCGCGCAAGCGCACCGCCGACCAGCGCCGCCGCGTCCAGTACATCTTCCAGAATCCGTACCTGTCGCTGAACCCGCGCCGCACCGTCGAGCAGATCCTGGTCCGGCCGCTGGAACTGTTCGGTGTGGCCACCGGCAAGGCCGCCCGGGAGCGGGCCGCCCAGTTGCTGGAGGACGTCCAGTTGGGCGAGTCGGCGATGTCGCTGCGGACCAACCGGCTCTCCGGCGGCGAGCGTCAGCGGGTGGCGATCGCCCGGGCGATCGCGGTGGAACCCGACATCCTGGTCTGCGACGAGATCACCTCGGCGCTGGACGTCTCGATCCAGGGTTCGATCACCGAACTGCTCAACTCGATCAAGGCCGAGCGGCACATCTCGATGCTCTTCGTCACCCACGACCTGGCGCTGGTCCGTTCGATCGCTGACCGGATCCTGGTGCTGCAGAACGGACGCCTGGTCGAGTCAGGGCTGGCCGCCGACGTCCTGGATCGTCCGCAGGAGGAGTACACCCAGAAACTGCTGGCCAACACCCCGACGCTGGACCGCTGGATGGACACCTCGCACTAAGCACCTACCGCCGGTTGAGCTTGTCGAAAGCACCCACCGCCGGTTGAGCTTGTCGAAACCT
>NZ_JAPUED010000111.1:7333-12586 GCF_027492755.1 Micropruina sp.
ACCGCCGGTTGAGCTTGTCGAAAGCACCCACCGCCGGTTGAGCTTGTCGAAACCTTCCCTCGGGGTCTCGACAAGCTCGACCAACGGGATCGCGCACCCACCGCTGGTTGAGCTTGTCGACGCCTTGCGGGTTGAGCTTGTCGAAACCCTCTCCCCGGGTCTCGACAAACTCGACCGACGGACCCGGCCTACGAAGCGCGGGTGATCAGGTCCCCCATTGCCCGGGTGCCGTCGGCCAGCGCGCGTGCGAAGACGTCGATGTCGCCATGTTCGGACTCCGCATAGCTGAGGCAGAACTCGAGCACGCCGGCGTCGGCGCTGTAGCTGATCCCGATGCCGCCCGCGCTGGTCGGGGCGAACGCGAACCGCAGCAGTTGGTGCGGACCACCCAACGACGTGGTGGACAGGAAGTCGGTGGTCAGCCGGCTGTAGGCGGGGTCGGTGAACAGCTCGGGCGTCCAGCCGTCGCGGGCAGCCATCATCCGCAGCCCGAACAGGTGGCGGTCGATCCCGTTGCCGGTCTTGCACGCGATCACCCACGATTTGTGCGCGGAGAGGGCGGCGAACAGCTGTTCGGGGGTGGCGTCGCCCGTCTGCAGCGATCGGGCCAGCGCCACCGCCTCGGCGGTCACCGGTCGCAGGCATTCGGTCCGGCCCGCCCGGTACTCGCGCATGTCGACGGCCTCGTAGGTGCTGCGCGGCGGCCCGCCGTGATACGCCAGCTGGGCGAACAGCATCACCCACTGCTGGACGCCGTCCAGGCTCAGCTTGAACGAGGGCTGGGCAGGTGCCGGCAGCGGGTCGAAGACGGTGCGGACCCGGTAGTCGCCGGCACGTTTCGCGTAGTGCCGCGCGGCCGCGTCGATATCGTCGGCCAGGCTCGGGTCGAGGCGCCACTGCAGCGGCTCGCACTCCGGCGCCGCGCTCGGGGTGGTGTCGGGGACGGCATGCTGGGCCATGGCGACGACCCGCTTGAGCGTGGCCCCGTCCACCACCGTGTGCTCCAGGTGCACCGAGGCCAGATTCCCGGTCAGGTCGATGTCGTAGGTGGCGGGCTTGTAGGCCCAGCCGCGCCCCAGCTCGAAGATGGCCCGCCGCAGGTGGTCGTCGGGGTCCGCCCCGTCGTCGGCCAGGTTCACGGCAAACAGGGCATCGGTCAGTCGCCGATAGGTGGCGGCGTTCGCCTCGTCGGCCAGTAGCCGGTCGAGCAGGGCTGCGGCCGGGTCACTGCCGACGTACGACAGGTTACTGAAGCCGGCCCGGCCCTGCGGGTCACGCCCGGCCACCTCGGCAAGGGCGGCGGCGAGCGCCGGCACGCTCAGCGGACGTCCGGCACGGTCGCTGATCCGCAGGGCGTACGGGGCGCCGTCCCGGAACACCACGATCTCGCGATCCGCGGCTGCGGCCGGGCCCTCGATGAACTCGTCGGCGCCGGGGCGAGGATGCCGGAGCCCGCCGGCCAGGTAGCGGAGTTGCTGCGGGTCGAGGACGTCGCCGCGCGGGGTGCTCTCGTCCGGAAGCTCACCGCGCAACCACGCCAGGTGGACGGACGCCATCCGATGCACCAGATCGGCGGCGCGCTCGATCCCGGTGGCCGAGCCCGGCCAGTTGATCAGGAAGCCGACGTTGCTGGTCAGCGTGATCGGCCCGCGGGTGGTCAGGTAGCCGGCCAACCAGGCCTCGGAGAGCCAGCTGCGTCCGGCCGCGTCCTCGGCGGCGGCGAAGGCCTCCAGTGCGGCCTGCAACTCAGGGCCCTCATTCTGGCTGAACGCTTCGATCCGGGCCGCGGTGGCGGCTCGTTCGGCGGCGGTGAGCAGGGGGTCGGCCGCGGCCCGGTAACGCTCCAGAGTGCCGCTCAGCGGCGGGACGGGCAGGGTCCTCATCAGGCGCTCACCTTCGGTACGAGATCCTCGGCGGGCGGTCGCCAGTGGTCCGGGTCGGCCGGCGTCTGGTCGCCCGAGCGAATGTCCTTGACCTCGCCGGAGGAGAACCAGACGAACGGGATGCCGCGCCGGTCGGCGTAGCGGATCTGCTTGCCGAACCGGTCCGCCTTGGGCGCCACCTCGGTGGGGATGCCGCGGGCCCGCAGCCGGGCGGCCACGGCGTCCGCCTCGCCCCGGGTCTCTTCGGAGTCGACCGCGACCAGCACGCAGGTCGGCACGGACCGGGACGCCGTCAGCAGCCCCTTGCTGAGCAGCGGGACCAGGATGCGGGTGACGCCGATCGACAGCCCGACGCCCGGGTAGCTGGTGCGGCCGTCCGAGGCGAGCGAGTCATAGCGCCCGCCGGAGCAGATCGAGCCGAGGTGCTCCAGGCCGGCCAGTTCGGTCTCGTAGACGGTGCCGGTGTAGTAGTCGAGCCCGCGGGCGATCTTCAGGTCGGCGACGATCCGGCCCGGTGCCGCGGCCGCGCCCGCCCGGACGACGGCGGCCAGCTGCGCCAGGCCTTCGTCCAGCAGCTCGTTGCTGACGCCGAGCGCGCGCACCCGGTCGACGAACGACTCGTCCGGCGCCGAGATGGTCGCCAGCTCGAGGCAGCGGTCAGCCACCTCGACGCTCAGCCCGAGTTCGCCGGTGAGCAGGTCACGGACGGCGTCCGGGCCGATCTTGTCGAGCTTGTCGACGCGCTGCAGCACGGCCAGGTGGTCGTCGATGCCGAGACCGCGGTAGAAGCCCTCGGCGAGGCGGCGGTTGTTCACCCGCATCAGCACCGGCGGCAGACCGAACTCGGTGTGCAGCCGCTCCAGCGCTTCGAGGATCACCAGCGCCACTTCGACATCGTGGTGGTCGGCCAGTACGGCCTGCCCGACGACGTCGATGTCGGCCTGCAGGAACTCCCGGTAGCGGCCCTCCTGGGGGCGTTCGCCGCGCCACACCTTCTGGATCTGGTAGCGCCGGAACGGGAAGTTCAGGTGCCCGGAGTTCTCCAGCACGTACCGCGCGAACGGCACGGTCAGATCGAAGTGCAGGCCCAGCTCGTCGGCGTCCGCTCCTCCGCCGTGGCGCTCGGCGTGCAGCCGCCGCACGACGTAGACCTCTTTGTCGATCTCGCCCTTGCGAGCCAGTTGCGCCATCGGCTCCAGGGCCCGGGTTTCGATCGAGCCGAAACCGTGCAGCTCGAAGGTGTCGGCGAGGGCGTCGAGCACACGCTGCTCGACGATCCGCTGGGCGGGCAGGAATTCGGGAAAGCCACTCAGCGGCTTCGGACGGCTCATCGGGTGCGGACACCACCTAAATAGTCGGCTTGCAGGTACGGGTTGGTGGCCCGCTCACGGGCCATCACAGTCTGTTGCCCATGTCCGGGCAGGATCGCGGCGCTGTCGGGCAGGTCCAGCACCTGGCCGCGCAGGGTGTCCAGCATGACGGCGTGGTCACCGCCGGGCAGATCGGTGCGGCCGATGGAGCCGGCGAACAGCACGTCGCCGGAGAACACCACGGCGTCCAACTGGTCGTGCCCGGTCAGCGCGGTCGACAGCATCACGCAACCGGGCCGGTGTCCGGGCGCGTGGATCACCTCGAAGGTCAGGCCCGCGACGTCCAGACCGGTCTCGAAGAAGCGCAGGTCGTCGGGTTCGGTCAACTCGACGTCGCCCAGCACCTGCGCCAGCAGGTCGGCGCTGGCCGGTCCGAGCCCGGCCACCGGGTCGGTGAGCAGCTCACGGTCGGCGGCGTGGATCCAGGCCGGGACGCCCCATTCCTGGGCGACCCGGGTGGCGGAGGCGACATGGTCGATGTGGCCATGGGTGAGCAGCACACCCACCGGGGTCAGCCCGTGTTCGGTCACGGCGGCCCGGACGCCGTCGTAGGCGTCCACGCCGGGGTCGATCACGACGCACTCGCTCCCCGCGGACGACGCGGCCAGATAGCAGTTGGCCTGCCAGGGGCCCGCGGGAAAGGAGGCCAGAAACACCCCGTCAGCCTAGACGAACCCGCCGTCGGCTGTACCACCGACCGGCGGCGCCCCGCGCGGGCGCGATCACAAACCGGGCAGGCATACGGCAAGATGTCCCCATGACTTCTACCAGCCCGGCTGACTTCGGTCGTGTCGACTCCGACGGGACGGTCTACGTCCGTACCGCCGAGGGCGAGCGCAGCGTCGGACAGATCCCGGACGTGCCCGCGGCAGAGGCCCTCGCCTTCTACACCCGCCGGTTCGAGGCGCTCGAGCTCGAGGTGAGCCTGTTGGAGCGCCGCATCGCCTCGGGGGCACTGTCACCGGACGAGGCCCGCGGCAGCATCTCCACCGTCCGCAACAACGTGACCGGAGCCAACGCGGTCGGCGATCTGGAGGCGCTGCTGGCCCGCTTGGAGGCGCTGGCCCCCGTGCTGGCCCAGGCGAACGAGGCCCGCAAGGCCGAACGGGCTCGACAGGCCGAAGAGACCAAGGCCACCAAAGAGGCCATGGTCGCCGAGGCCGAGAAGCTGGCCCAGGGCAACGATTGGCGCGGTGGCGTGAACCGGTTCCGCAGCCTGCTGGACGAGTGGAAGGCGCTCCCCCGGATCGACCGGGCCACGGATGACGCCCTGTGGCATCGGTTCTCCGCCGCCCGCACCACCTACACGCGCCGTCGCAAGGCCCAGTTCGCCGAGCAGGCTGAACGCCGCGACGAGGCCCGGCGGCTCAAGGAGCAGATCATCGCCGAGGCCCGCACCTTGGCCGATTCGACCGAGTGGGGCCCCACCTCGGGCGCCTTCCGCGACCTGATGGCTCGCTGGAAGGCGGCCGGCGCGGCGCCGCGCGAGGTCGACGACGCGCTGTGGGCGGAGTTCCGCGGCCTGCAGGACCAGTTCTTCAACGCCCGGCAAGCCACTCTTTCCGAGCAGGACGCCGAATTCCGCACCAACCTGGAGGCCAAGGAGGCGCTGCTGGCCCAGGCCGAGGCCGAGGTCGTCCCGGTGCGTGACCTGGCCGCGTCGCGGGCCGCGTTCCGCAGCTTCCTGGACGCCTACAACGCGCACGGCAAGGTGCCGCGGGAGTCGATCCGCGGGCTGGACAACCGCGTCCGGGCCTTGGAGACCGCGATTCGCAACGCCGAGGACGCCGAGTGGAAGCGCACCGATCCCGAAGCCCGTTCGCGCGCCGAGGAGACGGTGGCGATGCTCAGCAACGAGATCGACAAGCTGACCGAGAAGATCGTCAAGGCTGAGGCCCGCGGCGACAACAGGGCCGCTGACAAGGCTCGGGACTCGATCGCCACCTACCAGACCTGGCTCGACCAGGCCCGCGAGACGCTGGCCGACTTCTCCCGCTGAC
>NZ_JAPUED010000112.1:0-1822 GCF_027492755.1 Micropruina sp.
TCGAGGCGCTGGTACGGCAGGGGGTTCGGCTGATCCTGTTCGCCGGCGGCGACGGAACCGCACGTGACGTTCTCCGCGGACTGGCTTCGTCACCCCCGCCGGTTGAGCTTGTCGAAACCCCACCCCCGCCGGTTGAGCCTGTCGAAACCCCACCACCGCCGGTTGAGCCTGTCGAAACCACTACCACCAGGGGTCTCGACGAGCTCGACCAACGGATGGCTGAGCCCAGCGAGACCAAGCCGACCGGCACCCCGATCCTCGGCATCCCCTGCGGCGTCAAGATGTACTCCGGCGTCTTCGCGGTCAGCCCTGCGGCGGCCGGCAGCATTGCCGCGGCCATCGTCCAGGGCGGCGATGTCAGCATCGAGCAACGCGATGTCGTCGACATCAGCGAGGAGCAGATCCGCGCCGGCATCGTCGAGGCGACGCTGTTCGGCACCGCACCCACCCCGGCGGTCCGAGGGCGCACCCAGGCCCGCAAGTCGGCCACCGCCGCCTCCGAAGCGGACGCCGTCCGCGGCGTCGCCGCCGGCCTGGCCGCCAAACTGCAGCCGGGCCACACCTACTTCCTCGGCCCGGGCAGCACGATGGCCGCGCTGGCGTCCGAACTGGGGGTGGCCAAGACGCCGCTCGGAGTGGACGTCGTCCGCGACGGACAGCTGCTGCTGGCCGATGCCAGCGCCCACGACCTGCTCGGCTTCACCGCCGAGTCTCCTTGTCACGCAGTGATCACCAGCATCGGCGGACAGGGCTTCCTGCTCGGCCGCGGCAACCAGCAGTTCTCTGCCGCGGTGCTCCGCCGGCTCGCCGAACCGAGGTTGCTGATCGGTGCCACCACGACGAAGCTGCTCGGCATCGGCGGCCCACTGCTGATCGACACCGGCGACGCCGAGCTGGACGCCGAACTCGCCGGGCATCAGCGGATCTCCACCGGCGCCCAGGACATCGCACTCGTCCGGGCCGACGCGGCCTCGGCCGACCACAGCTCGCACACCACCAAGCAACCGACCAATCAAAGGGGCAGATCATGAGACTGGCAGGCAAGCGCGCCATCGTCACCGGCGGAGCCGGCGGCATCGGACGAGCCACCGCGGCCGCCTTCGCCGCCGAAGGCGCTTCCGTCGCGGTGCTGGACCTCGACGAGGCCGGCGCCCAGGCGGTCGCCGAGTCGATCATCGCCTCCGGCGGCACCGCGATCGCGTTGAGCGTGGACGTCTCCGACGAGGCCGCGGTGGCATCTGCCGTCGCAGCCGTGGTCGCCCAGTTCGGCGGACTGGACGTGGTGTTCAACAACGCCGGCATCGCCCGCCGGACCACCGCCGTAGAAACCGCGCTGGCCGACTGGGAGCTGTCCTTCGCGGTGAACGTCCGCTCGATCTTCCTGATGTGCAAGTACGCGATCCCGCACCTGGAGGCCGCCGGCGGCGGTTCGATCGTCAACACCGGCTCCGGCTGGGGTCTCAAGGGCGGCGCCCGGGCACTGCCCTACTGCGCCTCGAAGGGTGCCGTGGTCAACATGACCCGCGCGCTGGCGATCGACCACGGTCCGGCCAACATCCGGGTGAACTCGATCAACCCGGGCGACACCGACACCGGCATGCTGCGCTCCGAAGCCGCCCAGATCGGCTGGACCGAGGACGCCTTCCTCGCCGACGCCGCCGACCGCCCGCTGCGCCGGATGGCCCGTCCCGAGGAGATCGCAGCCGCGGTGGTCTTCCTGGCCAGCGACGAGGCCTCCTTCGTCACCGGCTCAGCCCTCGTCGTGGACGGCGGCGGCATCGCCTGACCGGTACGCGGGGACGGTTCTTTTCGTTCCACCGCC
>NZ_JAPUED010000112.1:1922-9072 GCF_027492755.1 Micropruina sp.
CATCGCCTGACCGGTACGCGGGGACGGTTCTTTTCGTTCCACCGCCGGTCGAACTTGTCCAAACCCTTCTGTGGTCGGGTCGTGGTGGTCGGGTGCAGCTCCGCGGAGTGAGCCGCACCCTCAGGATCGACTTGCGATACCCAGAGTCGTGGCCTGAGAAGGGCGGAGCCGACCACTAGTCGATCGAGGAATGGATCTCGCGGTACCGGCTGTCGTCATTGCAGTAGGCGTAGTAGAAGCCGATCAGGGCGCCACCACCGATGTAGTTGCCGATCAGGGCGATCCCGACGTTGCCCATCGCGAGACCGATGTCGATTCCGTCGCGGAATCCGGCGACGGTGAACAGCACGGTGTTGGCCACCGAGTGCTCCAGCCCGCCGAACGCGAATACGAAGACCGCTACCACCATGACCAGGCACTTGGTGATGTCTTCCTTGATCAGGCCGTTGTAGACCTGGAGCATCGCGATGTTGATCATGAAGTTGCACAGGATCGCACGGGCCAGCAAGTCGGCCCAGCCGGCCGGCCCAGCCGAGACGTACTCCAGTTTGTGGGACACAGATCCGAGCACCTCGACCAGCACATCGCCTGAAATCAGGCTGCTCATCGATCCGATCAGCGCGATCACCAGGCCGCCGATGAAGTTGCCCAGGAAGCACATGCCAAGCAGCCGCAGCGCCTGAATCCAGCCGGTCCGGTGGTAGTAGGCGCCGATCGACACGATCATCATGTTCGAGGTCAGCAGTTCTGACTTCGAGTAGTAGATGAACACCAGTGCCCAGCCGAAGGCCAGGCCGCCGACCAGGCGTCCGATCGGCCGGAGCCCCGGGTCGACCTGTACGAAACCGGCGATCACGGTGTAGTTGATCAGGTAGAAGACGCCGATGATGATCCCCGCCATGGCGGCCCGCTGCAGATAGCGCCGCCGCATCTCACCGCTCAACATCGCGGTCTTGGTCTCCAGTGCCTCCAGCACGGTGGAGATGAACTTCTTACCGGGGAAGAGTTGCCCACTGTCTGCGGTTGGCATGTCCAGAACTGTGTCACGAGTCGTTCGCTGCCGCAGTCGAACTCGATGGCTCGCCGAACTCGCATCCTCGGCGGGTTCCGAGCCACCGTCCGAACGCCGCACGGCTATCTCGAACCTGGCCACTAGACTCCCGAGCGACCAGCCGTCCGCAACGAGGCGGGGCCCGAGCGCCTGACCAGGAGCACACCGTGATCGTCCTCATCGGATTCATGGGTGCCGGCAAGACCACCATCGGACGGCTGCTCGCCGAACGCCTCGGCCTGCCGTTCGTGGACAGCGACCTGGTGATCGAACACCAGCAGCGCCGCAGCATCTCGTCGCTGTTCGACGAGTTGGGCGAACCCGGCTTCCGGGCGCTCGAGGAACGCACCATCGCCGACCTGCTGGACGGCCAGGCCTGCGTGCTCTCGCTGGGCGGCGGCGCCTGCGGCTCGGCCGCCACCCGCGAGCTGTTGCGTCGGCACACCGTCATCTACCTGCACGTGGAACTCGCCGAAGCACTGAGCCGGGTCGGCGGCGACACCTACCGCCCGCTGCTCGGCCGGCCCGGGCTGAGCGACCTGTACACCGCTCGGCTCGACATCTACGCCACCACGGCGTCCGTCACCTCGTTCACCACCGGACGCCGCGTCGAGGACGTCGCGTTCGAGATCCTGGCCCGGCTCACCGCGACGGCCGAACTGGACGGCAGTCCCGGCATCCTGGTCGCCCCGCCCGGCGGCAGCTACCGCGTCCATGTCGGCCACGGCGTCCTCGACCAGCTCGGACGGCTTCTGCCTGAGCTGCCCGAGGTGCGCCAGGTCGTGGTGATCTCCGGACCCGGTGACGCCGCAATCGGCGAACGGGTCGCAAAGGCCGTAGCCACCAGCGTGTCCGAGGTTCACCGGCTCCGGCTGGACGACGGCAGTACCCCAAGTCAGGTGAAGAGCCTGGAACAGGTCGGACGGCTCGCCGGCGAGCTGGCCGAACTCGCCATCCACCGCGGCGACCTGCTGATCGGCGTCGGCGGCGAGGCCACCGTCGATCTGGTCGGCTTCCTCAGCGCGACCTACCACCGCGGCATGCGATTCGCCCTGGTTCCCACCACCCTCGAGGCCCAGGCCGACTCGGCGATCGGCGGCAAGAACGCGCTCGACCTGCCCCAGGGCCAGAACCTGCTCGGCCTGGTGCATCAGCCGGTGTTGGTGATGTGCGACGCCGACCTGGCCACCGGACGCCCCGACTACCCGTCCGGGCTGGCCGAGATCGCCAAGCACGCCCTGCTGGCCGACCCCGACCTGCTCGACTTCCTGCGTCGCAAGGCACCCGACCTCACCGCCGCCGAGCCGGCGACCCTGCTGCACGCCGTCCGGCGCAGCGTCGAGATCAAGGCCGACATCGTCACCTCCGACGAGCGCGAGCAGGGTGCCCGCGCCCACCTCAACTACGGCCACACCTTCAGCCGGGCCTTCGAGGCGGCCTCCCCCGGTCAACCGGCGGGAGCACTCAGCCTCGGCATGATGGCGGCCGCGCACCTCTCGCGCCGGCTCGGCTGGCTGCCCGCCGAAGCGGTGGACGCCCACCGCAGCGTGCTCGACGCCCTCGGCTTGCCGACCCGCGCTGAGTTCTCCATCGAACAACTCCAGTGGTCGCTGGACCGGGACAAGAAGTTCCGCGACGGCTGGCGGTTCATCGTGCTGCGCGAGCTCGGCCACCCTGTCGAGGCGCATCCGCCGCGGGAAATCGTCGAACTGGCACTCGCCGACCTGGCACGATAACCCCACCGCATCCCGCGTCCAACGAAGGAAGCCCGCATGTCCATCCTTGTCATCAACGGCCCCAACCTGAACCTGCTCGGCACCCGCGAGCCCGGCATCTACGGCTCCACCACGCTCGCCGACGTCGAAGCTGCCGCCATCGCCCAGGGTGAGGCTGCCGGTCACCAGGTCGAGTGCTTCCAGAGCAACCACGAGGGCGCGATCATCGACCGGCTGCACGCCGCCCGCACCGACGGCACCGAGTTCGTGGTGATCAACCCGGGCGCCTTCACCCACACCAGCGTCGCGATCCGGGATGCCTTCGGCGCCGCCGAGGTCCCGTTCTGCGAGGTGCACATCTCCAACGTGCACAAGCGCGAGCCTTTTCGGCACCACTCCTACCTCTCCGACGTCGCGGTCGGCGTGATGGCCGGCTTCGGGGTGATGGGCTACACCCTGGCGCTGGAGTTCGTCATCGAGCAGCTGAAGCAGAACTGAGCACGATCGTGGAGCAAGTCCGACTCGCCGTCGCCGGTGCCGGCCTGATCGGCAAGCGCCATCTCGAAGAGATCGAACGCAGCGACGCCGCACGGCTGCACGCCATCGTCGAGCCCGGTCCGGACGGCGCACCGCTGGCGAAGCAGTACGGGGTGCCGCTCTACGCCTCGCTCAGCGACCTGTTCGCGGCCGGTAAGCCGGACGGCGTCATCCTCGCCACGCCGAACCGGCTGCACGTCGAGGGCGGCCTGGAATGCGTCGCGGCCGGCGTCCCGACCATCGTCGAGAAGCCGATCGGCGACACCGTGGAGAACGCGGTCCGGCTGGTCGAGGCGGCCGAGCGCGCCGGCGTCCCGGTGTTGACCGGCCACCACCGCAACTACAGCCCGGTGATGGCGAAGGCGCGCGAGATCGTCGCCAGCGGACGCCTCGGGCGGCTGGTCGCGGTCGTCGGCACCGCGATGTTCTACAAGCCGGACGACTACTTCGACGTCGGTGACGGCTGGCGGCGGATGCCCGGCGGCGGGCCGATCCTGCTCAACCTGATCCATGAGGTGAACAACCTGCTGTCACTGGTCGGCGACATCGTCCGGGTGCAGGCGGTCACCTCGAACGCCACCCGTGGTTTCCCGGTCGAGGACACCGCCGCCATGGTGTTCACCTTCGCCAACGGCGCCCTGGGCACCTTCCTGCTCTCCGACACCGCCGCGTCCGCCCGCTCCTGGGAGCAGACCGCCCGCGAGAACCTCAGCTATTCGACCTTCCCGGACGAGGATTGCTACCACCTCGCCGGCACCGACGGGTCGCTGTCGGTGCCGACCATGCGCGTCCGCACCTTCCCCGGCACCCGGTCCTGGTGGGAACCGATGGAGACCGCCGTCGAGAGCGTCGAACGCACCGACCCGCTGGCCAACCAGATCACCCACTTCGCCGCCGTCATCCGCGGCGAAGCCGAACCGATCTGCAGCGCCCGCGACGGCCTGAAAACGCTCCGGGTGGTCGAAGCCGTGGTCGAGGCCGCGCGCACTGGCACGCCCGTCGACATCGTCGATGTGAACTGACCCCTTTCGCTGGTCGAGCTTGTCGAGACCAAAGCCTCCTCGTTGGTCGAGCTTGTCGAGACCCCAAGGACGGCCCGGTATGGGCGAGAGGTTTCGACAGGCTCAACCAGCGGTGGCTACCGAACCGAACAGCTCGGCGACCAGATCGCGCAGCCAGCGACTGCCCGGTTCGTTGTCGAAACGCGGATGCCAGTACTGGGCGACCTCGAACTGGTCGACCGGCAGCGGGCAGGGCCACAGAGCCAGATCGTTGCCGTGGGCCAGCGTGGTGCCGATGTGCCGCGGCAGGGTGGCGAGCAGGTCGGTGCCGCCGATGATCGCGCCCAGGCCGAGGAAGCCGGGCAGTTCCAGGACGACCCGACGCTCGATCCCCTGCGTGGTCAGGGCACGATGCAGCAGCGTCGCGCCGGTGCCGGCGGTGATCGACACGTGCCCCTCGGCGACGTACCGGCGGCGTCCAAGCCGTTCCCGGACGCGGGGGTGCCGGGGGTTCGCCAGGCACACCCAGTCCTGCTCGAACAGCTCCTGCCTCGCGATCGCACCACCCAGCCAGGGCAGGTAACCGATCGCCAGATCGGCATCCCTCGAAGTCAGGGCCTGCTCGGTGCCGCCGTCGATCCCCGCCGCCTCCAGCCGGACGCCGGGCGCCAATGCCCGCACCCGCTCCAGTAGAGGCGGCAGCAGGGTGATGTGGCTGGCGTCGGTCATGCAGATCCGGAAGCGGCGCCCGGCGATCGCCGGATCGAACGCCGGCTCGGTCGAGGTCAGCCGGCTCAGCGAAGCCAGGATCTCGCGGCACGGCCCGATCAGGGCGTCCGCGCGAGGGGTCGGGGTCATGCCACCGGGAATCCGGACGAACAGCGGATCTCCCACCTGCTGGCGCAGCCGTCCGAGCCAGATGCTGATCGTGGGCTGGCTCTGGCCGAGCCGTCCGGCGGCCTTGGTGACGCTGCGCACCTCATAGAGGACGTCGAACAGCTGCAGCAGCTTGGTCTCGGGCAGATCACTCACCAGGTCATTGTGATTCACAATGACGCCATTGCACCCATTGTCACAGACAACGCACGCTGCCTACCGTGCCGACACCATGACCACAGCGATCCTCGGCGCCGGCGCGCTCGGCTGCACCATCGGAGCCGCGCTCACCGAGGCGGGTCACGACACCTGGCTGATCGGACGCCCCGGACCCCACGTGGACGCGCTGCGCACCGACGGACTCCGGGTCGACGACGACACCGGCAGCCGGACCATCGCCGTCCAGGCGACCGCGGACCCTGCCGAGGCGGGCGTGGCCGACCTGGTGATCGTGCTCGTCAAGTCGTTCCAGACGCAGGAGGCGATGCACGCCGCGCGAGCCCTGGTCGGCCCCCAGACCGCGGTGCTCTCGCTGCAGAACGGCCTGGGTCACGAAGACCTGCTGAGCGCCGCCATCGGAGGCGAACACGTGCTGCTGGGCAGCACCCTGGTCGGCGGGGTGCTGCTCGGCCCTGGGCACATCCGCACCGGCACGGCGGACCGGCAGACCTGGATCGGCGAGGTGGACGGTCCGGGGACACCGCGAGCCCACGCCGTGGCCTCGCTGCTGACCAGTGCCGGGCTGCCGACCTCGGTCAGCGACGACATGGCTTCCACCCGCTGGGAGAAGCTGCTGATCAACGTGGCCACCGGCGCGATCGCGGCCCTCACCGGCCTGACCTACGGCCAGCTCGCCGGCCAGCCGCTGCTGCTGGCCACCGCCTCGGACGCCGTCGCCGAGGCGATGGCGGTGGCCGCCGCGGCCGGCGTCCGATTGTCGACGAACGATCCGACCCTTGTCTGGGCGCGCGCCGCCGAGGGGCTCTCGGGAGACTTCAAGACCTCCATGTTGCAGAGCGTGGAACGCGGGCAGCCCACCGAGATCGACGTGATCAACGGCGCCGTGGTGCGGATCGGCAAGCGCTACGGGGTGCCGACGCCGGTGAACAACACCCTGGTCGCGCTGGTCAAAGGCCTGGAACGAGCCAACTCCGACAAGCGAAGGGAGACCGTGGCATGACCGCTGCCACCGCCTATCTGGAACACACAGCGATCACGGTGCGGGACATCGGCTGGCACATTCGGTTCTTCGCCGAGGTCTTCGGCATGGGTTGTCGCGAGGTGGACGGCGACCCGGCGGCGCCACGCCAGTACTGGACGGTCGGCGGCATCCAGCTCATCCACGACCCAGACCACGACGCGCCCGAAGGACGGCTGGCCCACCTCGGCTTGATGTGCCAGGACCTGGACGCAGCACTCACCGCGGCACACCGTTTCGACGTGATCGAACTACCCAAGGGACGCAACTGGCTGCAGTTACCCGACGGCCTGCGGCTGGAGCTGATGCAGGCCGCGCCGGCAGCGTCCGTGGCCCAGGCGCTGGCCATCGACCCGCGAGCGGAGGCCTGACCATGACGGTCGTCGAACGCTATTGGGACGACGCCCGCGAGGACGATGAGTGCCGCAGCCCGACCTACGTCGTGACCAGGGAGCGCATTCAGGCCTACGCCGACCTGACCGGGGACCACACCCCGGTGCACGTCGACGAGGAATACGCGGCGGCCAGTCATTTCGGCGGCATCGTCGCCCACGGGCTGTTCGGCCTGGCTATCGCCGACGGCCTGAAAACCCAGTCCGACTACCGGTTTCTTCCCGGCATGTCGCTGGGCTGGACGTGGGACTTCCGGCTGCCGATCCGGGTCGACGACGTGCTGCACGTGGTCTTCCGGGTGGGCAGCATGCGGGCCAGCCGGAGCCGTCCGGACTGGGGCATCGTGGTGCTGCCGACCGAGCTGATCAACCAGCACGGC
>NZ_JAPUED010000112.1:9172-12478 GCF_027492755.1 Micropruina sp.
ATCCGGGTCGTCGACAACAGCCACTTCCTGGCCGGGCCCTACGTCGGACGCTGCCTGGCCGCGCTCGGCGCCGACGTGATCAAAGTGGAACGCCCCGGCACGGGAGATGCTGGGCGGCAGCACGCCACGGTGCTCGACGACCGGCAGAGCGGCTACTTCCTGCAGCTCAACATGGGCAAACGCGGCCTCAGTGTGAACGTGAAGGACCCGCGCGGCCGCGACCTGATGCACAGGCTGTGCGACTCCGCCGACGTCTTCGTCGAGAACTACCGGCCCGGCGCCCTCGACCGCGCCGGCCTCGGCTATGCCGACCTGTCGGCCCGCAACCCGGGCCTGGTGTACTGCTCGATCTCGGCCTACGGCCACACCGGCCCGGACGCCCACCGCCCCGGCTTCGGGCTGATCGCCGAAGCCAAGAGCGGCATCATGGCCATGGTCGGGACGCCCGGCGAACCACCCCCGCTGCTGCGGATCTCGCTCGGCGACATGTACACCGGCAGCCACGCGGTGGCCGCGATCACCGCCGCGCTGCTCGGCCGGGTGCGCAGCGGACGCGGTCAACACATCGACCTGGCGCTGTACGACACCCTGTTCTCGATGCACGAGTACGCGGTGCAGAACTGGACGATCGGCGGGGTGCTGCCCGAGCAGACCGGCCACGACATGCCGGCCTCCACCCTGTACGGCGTCTTCCGGGCCGCCGACGGCGACCTGGTCATCGCCGCCCAGCAAGACGACAGCTGGCGCCGCTTCGCCGACCTGCTGGAAGCCTCCGGCGGACCGGCCGGTTTCGGCACCGACACCCGGTTCCACACCTTGTCAGGCCGCAATGCGCACCGCGAGGAGATCCTGTCCGGGGTGCGCTACTGGGTCGCCGCGCGTGGCGTCGCCGAGGTGCTCGCCCAACTGGACGCCGCCGACGTCCCCTGCGCCAAGGTGCAGCGGATCGACGAGGTGCTGGACGATCCGCAGATCCAGGCCCGCGGCATGGTGATCGAGCAGGAACACCCCCGCTACGGCACGCTGCGACTGCCGAACCTGCCGTTCCGGTTCTCCGACTGCGACACCACCGTCACCGAGGTGGCGCCCGACCTGGGTCAGCACAACGCCGAGATCGCCGCCGAGTTGGGCTTCACCCCCTCCGAGATCGAGTCGCTGCAGGCCGACGGCGTGCTGTTCAGCACCGCCGGCGACTGAGTTCGCCCCCAACGCTGGTTGAGCTTGTCGCAACCCCTTCCGCACTGCGCCCAGCCCCGTCATCCCGGCGAACGCCGGGATCTCCGAACGATCAGCGTGCGGCCGAGATCCCGGGGCAAGCCCGGATGACGGTTTCACGGCCCGAGAGGGCGGTTTGGCGTCCCGAGACGATGATCCAACTGGCCTCTCAACCCAACTTCTCCATATTTAACTAACCAGATGGTTCACAAACCGCGATTTTGTCTGCATACTGATGCCCACGACATCGCGATTCACACTCGGGAGACGCACTGATGGCATCGACGACGAGCCAACCGAAACCCCTCCGCCCGGAGCAGGAGCAAGAGCTCAACGACCTGCTGGCCAAGGCCCGCGCCGCGCAGAAGATCATCGAGACCTACGACCAGGCGAAGGTCGACCGGCTCTGCCAGGCGGTCGCCTGGGCGGTGTCCAACAAGGTGACCTTCACCCGGCTGGTGCACGAGGGCATCGAGGAGTCCGGTCTGGGCGACCCGGTCAGCCGGATGGGCAAGCGGATGAAGATCCGCGGCGTGCTGCGCGACGCGCTGCGCCAGCCCAGCGTCGGCATCATCGAGACCGACGAGGCGAAGGGCCTGGTCAAGTACGGCAAGCCGGTCGGCCTGATCGGCTGCATCGTGCCCACCACCAACCCCGATCTGACCCCGGCCGGCAACGCGATCTACGCGATCAAGGCCCGCGACGTGGTGATCTTCTCCCCGCACCCGCGGTCGAAGAAGACCACCTTCGAGACCGTCCGGCTGATGCGCGAGGCGCTCGAGCGTGAGGGCGCCCCCGCCGACATCCTGCAGTGCATCACCCAGCCCAGCGTGGCCATGTCGCAGGCGCTGATGGCGGCGTCCGACCTGGTCATCGCGACCGGCGGGCAGCCGATGGTGCGCGCCGCCTACAGCTCCGGCACCCCCGCCTACGGGGTCGGCGCCGGCAACTCGACGATGATCATCGACGAGACCGCCGACGTCGACATCGCCGCCCGCAACACCCGGATCTCCAAGACCTCCGACTTCGGCTCCGGCTGCTCCGCCGACGGCAACCTGATCATCCACGAGTCGATCTGGGACGACATGATCGCCGCGCTGCAGGCCGAGGGCGGCTACCTCGCCGAGGGCGAGCAGCGCGAGGCGCTGGCGAAGGTGATGTGGGACGACGAGGCGCACCGGCTGCCCGACACCGTCGCGATCGCGCCCGCCGAACTAGCGAAGGCCGCCGGCTTCGACGTCCCCGAGGGCACCACCTTCCTGTTCGTGAAGGGCGACGGCATCGGCGACGAGTTCCCGTTCTCGCGCGAGAAGCTGACCACGCTGCTGACGGTGCACCGCTACGAGGGCGAGTTCGAGAACGCCCTGGACGCGATGCGCGCCGTCTACGAGGTGGGCGGCAAGGGCCACTCCTGCGGCATCTACTCCCACGACGACGACCACATCCACCGCCTCGGCCTGGCCGCGCCGGTGTCGCGGATCATGGTCCGCCAGCCGCAGTCGAAGGCCAACGCGGGCGCGTTCAACAACGGCATGCCGATGACCTCGTCGATGGGCTGCGGCACCTGGGGCGGCAACATCACCAGCGAGAACGTGCACCTCAAGCACTACCTGAACACCACCTGGGTGGCCCGTCCGATCCCCGAGGACAAGCCCAGCGACGAGGAGTTGTTCGGCGACTTCTACGACCCGGCCCTCGAGCCCGCGGACGCCTGAGGCCCACCGATGACCCAGTCCCCCGAGGAGTTGGTGGAGGCCGCCCACAACTGGTGGTCGACCGACATCATCGACATCCACCCTGGTCAGATCGGCGTCCGGGGCTACCCGATCGAGCAGTTGATCGGCCGGATCAGCTTCCCGCAGATGATCTGGCTGATGCTGCGCGGCGACCTGCCCAGCGCCGACCAGGCGTCCCTGCTGGAGGCCGCGCTGGTGGCGTCCGTCGATCACGGGCCGCACGCGCCGTCGATCGCGATCAGCCGGATGTCGGTCACCTGCGGGCTGCCGCTGAACGGGGCGATGGCGTCGGCGATCAACGTGCTGGACGACGTGCACGGCGGCGCCGGCCAGCAGTGCATGGAGCTGTACCGCG
>NZ_JAPUED010000113.1 GCF_027492755.1 Micropruina sp.
TCGGCTCGGCACGGGTGGAGGCGAACAGCCGGCTCGGATCGGCGACCTCGCGAATACCGTCCTCGATCATCTCGAAGCAGCCCACCTCGTCGGCCGGACCGAACCGGTTCTTGGTGGCCCGCACCAGCCGCAGCCCGCTGTGCCGGTCGCCCTCGAAGGAGAGCACCACATCGACCAGATGTTCCAGCAGCCGTGGCCCGGCCACCGTGCCGTCCTTGGTGACGTGACCGACCAGCAGCACCGGCAGCCGGCGCTGTTTGGCCACCCGCACCAGCGCGTTGGTCACCTCACGGACCTGGGCGACACCGCCGGTGACGCCGTCGCTGCCACCGACGGCGACGGCCTGTACCGAGTCGAGCACCAGGAGTTCGGGTGCGGTCTGTTCGATGTGGGCCAGGATCGCGCCGAGATCGGTTTCGGCGGCCAGGTAGAGCTCGTCGGCCAGTGCTCCGATCCGCCCGGCTCGCAAGCGCACCTGAGCCGCCGACTCCTCGGCCGAGACGTACAGGGTGCGGCGTCCGGTACCTGCCCACCTGCTGGCGACATCGAGCAGCAGAGTCGATTTGCCGACCCCCGGCTCACCGGCCAGCAGCACCACCGCGCCGGCCACCAGGCCCTGGCCCAGCACCCGATCGAGTTCGGCCACGCCGGTCGGCACCGACGCCGCCTCGGCCAGCGGGACGTCACGGATGGGCCGAGCCGGCCCGGTGGGAGAGCCGCGCACCGCACCGACCGCAGCGGGTGCGGGGGAGTGCGGGGCCATCGAGCCCCAGCTCTGGCACTGGTTGCAGCGCCCGACCCAGCGGGCGCTCGTCCAGCCGCACTCGGTGCATCGGTGGGCAGTGCTGTTCTTGGCCATGCTCCGCAGGCTAGAGGGTGCCGCCGACAGTTTTCGCCGGCCCTCGTCATCCCGGCGAATGCCGGGATCTCCAAGCACTGAATCGCTCGGCCAGGATCGCTCAGCCGGGAGATCCCGGGGCAAGCCCGGGATGACGTGAGGCGGGGGCTGAGCTGAAGGACTAGATGCGAACGGTGCCGTTGCAGGTGTGGAAGGTGGCGGCGTCCAGGCCGGGCTGGCCGTTGGGCGAGGTGAACCGGATGTTGACGCCGTCGAAGTTGCCGTCGACCTCGGCGCCGATCCAGTCCTCGACCCGCTCTTCGTTGCCCGAGATCTCCAATTCGACCAACTGCAGGTCACCGCCCAGAGCGCGGGGCAGCACCGATTCGTCGCTGGTCCACTTGATGAAATACGGCAACTGCGGGTCGGACATCAGTCCCTTGACGCCGATCTGCTCCCATTCCAGCAGCCGACCATCGGGGAAATGCCGCGAGCCGACCACGGCGTGGCGTCCGAGGCGTTGCTCATAGGGCTCGAGGTCGGCGACGGACACCACCCAGCCCAGCCAGCCGCCTCCCATTTCGGAACGGGCACGGACGGCCTGCCCGAACGGCGCCTTCTCGGCGGCGGGGTGCTCAAGCACCTCGACCACTTCGATGTACCGGTCGTCGGCCAGCGGAAGAATGCGGTTTCGGGTGCCGAAGCGGGGATGAAAACCGCCGTCACGGAATTTGGCGCCGAGCAGTTCCCCGAGCCGTTCGGCCTCCGCTTTGAGACCGTCCGGACCTGCTGCGAACGTCAGGTGATCGACATGCATGGAGACATTGTCACCATGAGAGGCCGTTCCCGCGAAATCGGCGGCCGGGGGGCTGCCCAAGCGTCACACAAACGTCACCATGATGAAATTTTGACCGGTCAACTACCGGTCCTCCCGGGCTCCGGTGGGCTCGTTGCCGCCCGCCTATGATGACCGGTGTGAGTGGTCCCCGAGCCGAGTCGAAGGTCGCCCTGTCGACCTCCTCGGTCTACCCGGAGAACACCGCCGCCGGGTTCGAAGTGGCGGCGCTGCTCGGCTACGACGGGGTCGAGGTGATGGTCGGAATCGACCCCTTGGCGGCCGACGTGGACGCCGTGGAGCGGCTCCGCGACTACCACCAGTTGCCGGTGCTGGCGGTGCACGCGCCGTGCCTGCTGGTCACCCAACGAGTCTGGGGCAGCGACCCGTGGGCGAAGTTGAAGCGGGCCACCGAGGCGGCGAACCAGCTCGGCGCCGACGTGGTGGTGGTGCATCCGCCGTTCCGTTGGCAGCGCAGCTACGCGACCAGGTTCGTCGAGGGCGTCCGGGCACTCGCCGCGGCCGGCGGCGTCACCATCGCGGTCGAGAACATGTATCCCTGGCGGGCACCCGGCGGCGGCGAGTTCCAGGCCTACCGTCCGAGCTGGGATCCCACCGATCTCGACTACGACCATCTGACCCTCGACCTGTCCCACGCCGCCACCGCCCGGCAGAGCGCACTCGACCTGGTGCGGCGCTGGGAGGACCGGCTGGCGCACGTCCATCTGACCGACGGCAATGGATCGGCCAAGGATGAGCACCTGCTGCCGGGACGAGGATCGCAGCGTGCCGACGCCGTGCTCGCCGAACTGGCCGGACGCGGCTACCGGGGCCATGTGGTGCTCGAGGTGAACACCAACGACCTGGATCGCCCGGCCCGCGAAGAGGCCCTCGCCGATGCCCTGCGTTTCGCCCGCAAACACCTCGGGCAGATCGAGGGCGCCGCGTGATCCGTCCGGGGCGGGAGGTGCTGCTCGTCCTAGGAGTGTCGTTGGGGCAGTCGGCGGTGTACTCGCTGCTGTCGATCGCCGAGAAGCTGACCCGGGCGGTACCGCTCAACCAGCAGACCACCCAGATCAACACCAGCGTCACCCCCGACAGGCCCTGGCTCGACCTGTCCTACCAGCTGGCCGGGATCGTCTTCCCGCTGGTGCCGGCGCTGTTGGCCCTCTACCTGCTGCGACTGTCCGGCGACCGGGAACGGATCGGGTTCGACCTGAGCCGTCCGTGGCGCGACGTGGGCTGGGGCTTCCTGATCGCGGCAGGCATCGGCATCCCCGGCATCGGGCTGTACCTGGCGGCCCGGGCTGCCGGGTTGAACACCATCGTCCAGCCGGCCAACCTGGCCGAGAACTGGTGGACCGTTCCGGTGCTGATCGGGCTGGCGATCATGAACGGCGTCCTCGAAGAGGTGATCATCGTCGGGTTCTGGTTCACCCGGATGCGTCAGGTGGGCTGGGGTGTGCCGGCGGTGCTGATCGTGAGCGCGCTGATCCGCGGCTCGTACCACCTGTATCAGGGCTTCGGCGGTTTCGTCGGCAACGTCGCGATGGGCCTGATCTTCGGCTGGATCTACCTGCGCACCAAGCGCGTCGGGCCGCTGGTGGCTGCGCATGCCGTCCTCGACATCGCGGCCTTCGTCGGCTACGCGCTGCTGGCGCCGTACCTGACCTGGCTGTGACCTGGGCCGGGGCACTCGCACCCGGGCGATAGGGTGAACCCCATGCATGTGGGTGTATTCGGTGCCACGGGCACCGTCGGCAATGTCATGCGTTCGCTGCTGGTCGAGCGGGACTTCCCGATCAGCTCCGTCCGCTTCTTCTCCTCGGCCCGGTCGGCCGGGCGCACGCTCGACTTCAAGGGCACCCCGATCACCGTCGAGGACACCGCGACCGCGGACTTCTCCGGCCTGGACATCGCCCTGATGTCGGCCGGTGCCACCATGTCGCGCGAGTACGCCCCGAAGGTGGCGGCAGCAGGTGCGCTGGTCGTCGACAACTCGTCGGCCTGGCGCAAGGATCCGGACGTCCCGCTGGTGGTCAGCGAGGTAAACCCCGAAGACGCGGTCAACCCGCCCAAGGGCATCATCGCCAACCCGAACTGCACCACGATGGCCGCGATGCCGGTGCTCAAGCCGCTGCACGACGCGGCCGGCCTGGAGCGCCTGGTGGTGGCCACCTACCAGGCGGTTTCCGGATCGGGTGTGAAGGGCATCAACGCGCTGCTCACGCAGAGCCAGGACGTCGTCGACCCCTCCGCCTTCGCCCTCGACGGGCGCGTCGGCGAGGTGGCCGACACGGCGCCTTACGTCGCGCCGATTGCCTACAACGTGATCCCGGTCGCCGGCTCGATCGTCGACGACGGCACTGACGAGACCGACGAGGAGCAGAAGCTCCGCAACGAGTCGCGCAAGATCCTGCACATCCCCGACTTGGCCGTGGCGGGCACCTGCGTGCGGGTGCCGGTGTTCTCGGGCCACTCGCTGGTCATCCATGCCGAGTTCGCCGAGGAACTCAGCCCGCACCGGGCCCGCGGCCTGCTCGCCACCGCGCCCGGAGTGGCGCTGGTCGATGTGCCGACGCCGCGGCTCGCGGCCGGTAAGGATCCGTCGTTCGTCGGCCGGATCCGGGTCGACCAGTCGGTGCCGGACGGGCGGGGCATCGTGCTGTTCGTCAGCAACGACAACCTGCGCAAGGGCGCCGCGCTCAACGCCGTCCAGGTCGCCGAACTGCTGGTGAACCGATGACCCGGCTGGCGGTGATCGGCGCCGGTGTGATGGGCGAGGCGCTGGTCAGCGGACTGTTGCGGGCCGGCTGGTCCAGCGACGCGATCGTGGTCGCCGACCGGCGTGACTTCCGGCGCGCCGAGATGACCGCTGCGCACGGCGTCCGGGCGACCGGGAACGCCGAGGCCGCGGCCGAGGCCGACACGGTGATCCTGGTGGTCAAGCCACAGGACGTCGGTGCCGTGCTGCCCGAGATCGCGCCGGTGCTGCGGCCGGGGACTCTGGTGGTCTCGCTGTGTGCGGGCGTCACCACCGCGCAGTTGGAGGGTCACCTGCCCGAAGGCACGGCGGTCGTCCGGGTGATGCCGAACACGCCGGCGCTGGTCGGCGAGGGCATGGCGGCGGTCTCGGCCGGCACCACGGCGTCCGAGGCCGACGTGGCACACGCGATGGAACTGATGACCGCGCTGGGCAAGGCGATCACCGTGCCGGAGGCGTACCAGGACGCGGTGACCGCGATCTCCGGCTCCGGCCCGGCCTACCTGTTCTTCGTGGTCGAGGCGATGATCGACGCCGGTGTGCTGCTCGGCCTGCCGCGCGACATCTCCAGCACGCTGGTGCAGCAGACCGTCTTCGGCTCGGCCAAGTTGCTGGTCGAATCCGGTCAGCACCCGACGGTGCTGCGCGAGCAGGTCACCTCACCGGGTGGAACCACCGCGGCCGCCTTGCGGCAGTTGGAGGACCACAAGGTGAAGGCCGCCTTCCTCACCGCGATGGAGGCTGCCCGGGATCGTAGCCGGGCACTGGCCGGCTGAGAGCCGCCGACCCGTCGGGCGGCGGCTCAGAGCGCTCCGTCGATCACGGCGCGCTCGCCCAGCGGTTCCTTCAGCGGCACCTCGATGGCGAACGGGTATTGCACCGTGGCCTGAGGGCCGTCGCATTTGGCGTCCGGACGGGCGCCCGCCCACAGCGTGATGGTCACTTGCGTGTTGGTCTCGACGAGTTCGGCGCGTCCGATCACATTGCAGGGCGGTCCCGTCATCAGCGTGCCCTCGACGCGTACGGCGGACTTGCCGGGCACGGCCTCAACCCTGGTGAACGCCTGCTTGCGGGCGTCCTTGACGGGCTCAGGTGTGACCAGGTTCGGCTGGGTCGGCGCGCCGTCCGTGGGCGGAGTGAGCGGGCCGGACGTCACGATGCCGCCGGACGGGTCGGCGGACGGCGTCGCAGCCTGGCCGCTGGTGCAGGCGGCGAACATCAGCAGGGCGACAGGGGCCAGCGCGAGGAACGCGCCGCCTCGGCTGCGGGTCGTGAATGGAATCATCGCTGGCCTCCTTCGGGTCGGCTTCTGCTCTCAGAGTCATCGTGCAGATCGGTTGCTGGCCGGCCCGGTGTCACCGAGCCGGCCAGCGGGTCAATCAGGGCGCTGCTATTTGACCGTCTTGGTCTTGGCGGAGGTCTTCGTCGTATTGGCGTAGCCGTCCTTCTTGCCGGTGACCTTGACGGTGATCTTCTTCTTCTTGTCGGCCTTGACCAGCTTGTAGGTGGACTTGGTCGCACCGCTGATCTTGGTCGAGTTCCGGTACCACTGGTAGCTCAGCTTGGTGCCGGACGGCTTCCAGGTCCCGGGCTTGGCGGTGAGCTTCTTGCCGACCTTGGCGGTGCCGCTGATCTTCGGTGTCGGTCCGGACACCGCATCGGCGCTCATCTTCCGCACGTGCGTGTACAGATCGGCGACCTGGGCGCCGTAGTACGGGCTGTACATGTACAGCGGCGCGTCGAGGTAGATGAAGTCGTTGTGCCCGTTGACGTAACCCCAGTCGCCGTCGAAGTTGCGGAACCACGGGCCGCCCGACGAGCCGCCGGTCAAACCCGAGGTCATGAAGAGGGTGCCATCGCCCTTGTCGGTGGTCTTTCCATCGGCTCGATAGAGAGTTTCGCCGTCGAACGGATCGTCGGCCGGGTAGCCGAACGCCGCGGCGGTGAAGGTCTTCGTCTTCTCGCCCCACTTGATGCCCTGGGCGCCGAGGTAGTCGGCGATCCGGTAGCCGAAGTTCGCGTGCAGGGTCACGGCACCGACGTCGTAGGCCCAGTCGTGGTTGTTGAACCACCTGGAGGTGGTGGCGATGTTCTTGGCGTACCAGACTCCGTAAGGTGCCGTGCCGTTGGAATAGGCAGGGACGAAGACCACGTTGCTCGACCAGACGCCGTCTTCGCCCAGGCAGTGCCCGGCCGTCCAGATCAGGCTCTTGCCCTCGCTGTTCACCACGGCCGCCGAGCAGACGTAGTTGCCGCCGTCGTGGCTGAAGAAGACCTTGCCGTTGGTGCGTGCAGCGGGGGTGTTCGACGGCAGATTCGGCTGTGAGTACTGTGGCGCGATCTTCGCCGAGACCTTGCTGGTGCGCGACGGTGCCACGCTGCCGGCGGTGCCCTGAAGGGCGGACTGCTGGGTCCGCTGGCGAGCGCTGTCGGAACGGTTGGCCGTTCGCTCCAGGGACTTGGCAGCCTTCATCCGCGCCGGCGTCCAGTAGTCCGCCAGCGCCTTGGCCTGGGCCTCGACGCCGGTCCCCGTGATCCGCTTCGTGACCTTGCTGGTAAGGACGTTGTCGTGGGAGACGATGGACGTGGACTTGGCCGGAGGTCCGGCCGGAAGCTCCGCGCGGGCGCTGACCGGGGCGGCCAGGAACGTGGCGGACAACGCGAGGCCGGCGATTCCGGCGAGCGCGAGCCCTCGCTTGATGTGTTTTCCTCGCATGCTGCTCCTAACAGGCTGACGAGCGGACGGGTTCTGAGGTCGAGGTGTGCACAGGAGAATCCGTCATCATGACTGAATAGCGACGATGCAGCATGGCGACAAAAAGGCAAGCGGTGCGGCCCGCGATGCGATGGTTCACAACTCCCCCCCCGGGATGAACGGCCGGGTCGGATCCGTCGAACCCCACCCAAAGCCGATGGCAAATGCTCCCATAGAGTCGCCGAATCCGAGAAATTGTCCGACGCCCGCGGGCGAAGTTTATGCGTGGCCTGAGAAGCGAACCGGATTCTAAGGTCGCTCTCATTTATAGGGGGATTCGGTTGCTGGCCGGCCCGGACGAGCCGGGCCGGCCAGCGGTTCACAGCCGGAGAGCTGCTACTTGACCTTCTTGGTCTTCGCCGAGGTCGTCGTCAACGTGGTGTACCCGGCTTTGGTACCGGTGACCTTCACCGAGATCTGCTTCTTCTTGTCGGCCTTGACCAGCTTGTAGGTCGACTTGGTGGCGCCCTTGATCGGGCTCGATCCCCGGTACCACTGGTAGCTCAGGGCGGTGTCGGACGGCGTCCAGGCTCCGGGCTTGGCGGTGAGCTTCTTGCCGACCTTGACGGTGCCGGAGATCTTCGGCGTTGCCCCGGTCAGCGTGCCCGCGGCGACATACGAGGTGCTGTCCGAGGTGAACGAAGCGCCCGTGTATCCGGTCTTGGAGCCGGTCACGGTGACCGTGATGGCCTTCCCGAGTGCGGAGGCGGGAACCGACAGGGTCGATCCGGTCGCACCCGAGATCGCGGATCCGTTGGCCTTCCACTGGTAGGCCAGGGTGATCGGCGCCGGCGTCCAGCTACCCGGGTTGGCGGCCAGGGTCGCCCCCACGGTGGCGGAGCCGCTGATCGTCGGCTTCGTTCCCGAGACGGCGTCGGAACTCTGGTACCGAACCGCGTTGTAGAGGTCGGCGACCTGGTTGCCGTAGTACGGGCTGTACATGTACACCGGTTGATTGGTGTAGATGAAGTCGTTGTGTCCGTTGACGTAGCCCCAGTTGCCGTCGAAGTTACGGAACCATGGGCCGCCCGATGAGCCTCCGGTCAGGCCCGAATACATGTAGAGCGTGCCGTTGTTGGGATCGGCGGTGGTTCCGTCGGCCCGGTACAGGTAGGCGCCGTTGAACGGCGAGGCGGCCGGGTAGCCGAAGGCTGCCGCGGTGTAGGTCTTCGGCGTCTGGTTCCACATCAGTCCCTGGCTGCTGAGATAGTCGGCGATCCGGTAGCCGAAGTTGGCCTGCATGGTGGCGGCACCGACGTCGTAGGCCCAGTCGTGGTTGTTGAACCACCTGGTGGTGGTGGTGAGGTTCTTGGCGTACCAGGTTCCGTAGGGCCGGGTGCCGTTGGAATATGCGGGGACGAACGACACGTTGCTCGACCAGACCGCGTCCTCGGCGAGGCAGTGTCCCGCGGTCCACACCAGGCTCTTCCCCTCGCTGTTCACGATGGAGGCAGAGCACACCCAGTTCTTGCCACCCCGGCTGAAGAAGACCTTGCCGTTGGTGCGGGCGGCAGGGGCGCTGGAGGGATAGTTCGGCTGGCTGTACTGCGGCGAGATGCCCTTCTTCACCGCGACCTTGACGGTGGGTTTCGGAGCCTTGCTGGTGCGCGAGGGTGCAACGCTGCCGAGCTTGCCCTCGGGGCTGGTGGCCTGGGTTTGCTGCTGGGGCGCCTTCCCGGGCCGGGTCATCGACGGGGACTTCTCGAAGGGCTTGGCCGCCTTCATTCGGCCCGGGGTCCAGTAGCTCTCCAGGGCCCGCGCCTCCGCGGCTGTGCCGGTGCCCTTCATCAGTGCCTTGACCTCTGGCGTCAGAGTGTTGGCATGGCTGACGATCTCCTTGGCCGGAGGTCCGGCGGGAAGCTCCGCGCGGGCGCTGGCCGGGGTGGCCAGGAACGTGGTGGTCAACGCGAGACCGGTGATTCCGGCGAGCGCGAACCCTCGCTTGATGTGTTTTCCTCGCATGCTGCTCCTAACAGGCTGACGAGCGGACGGTATTGAGGGGAGTGGTGAGCAGGAGAACTCGCGGTCAGGTTGAAAACCGACGATGCAATGTCGCGCTAGTGGCGCCGGTGCGACCGGTAATTCAGCGATTCACAAATCCTCCGGAACTTAGTCGGGGTCAGGTTCTGTAAACCTGGCCTCGGCGATTGGCAAATACGCCCATAGGTGTCGACGCGCCATCGGTCTGATACAGGCCGACTTGGGCGTAGTTCGAAAGTTCGGTGACGAAGGGCCGGGCCCGGACCGCACTCGATGGGAACGGGCGCGCATCGTGCGGGGCGGAGTGTGACGGGTGGGGTAGGTCGCCCCGGGGGTCCGCCTCACGGCGCGATTGGCCGTCGGGGTGAGCCAGTCGGTAAGCTGCCGTAGTTGCCGGGCAACCGGCCGCCACCAACCAAGAGCACTATCCGGCCCGTCCAGTGGGCCGACATCGAGAGGTCCTAGCGTGGGTTCGGTCATCAAGAAGCGTCGCAAGCGGATGGCGAAGAAGAAGCATCGTAAGCTTCTGAAGCGCACGCGCATCCAGCGTCGCCGCGCCGGCAAGTAGTCCTCAGGCGTCCGTCACGATGACCAGCCTCCGCGTGGTGGTCATCGTGCGCGACGGCTGTCACTTGTGCGTCGACGCGGTGGCGATCGCCGAGCGGGTCTGTGCCGAGCGCGGCGCAGACCTCAGCGTCGTCGACATCGACGCCGATCCGGCGCTCGCCGAGCACACCGACCACGTCCCGGTCACCTTCGTGGACGGGCGTCGGCTCGCCATCTGGTTCCTGGACGAGGCGCAGTTGCGCGCCGCCCTCAGCTGACTGCCGGGCGGAGTCGGCACGCCCTGATCGCGGCGGTGCGGGACGCGGGCGGCGGGCGGGAGGCGTCCCGTATTGTTGGAGCCCGAGCACACCGAAAGGCCGCCGTCACCCATGCAATCCGTCGTTCATCTGGTCCGCCACGGGCAGGTTCACAATCCCGACGGCATCCTCTACGGACGGCTCCCCGGCTTCGGCCTGAGCGAGCTGGGCCGGGCGATGGCCGACCGGTTGGGTGAGCATTTCGCCGACGTTCCGCTCACCCACCTGCGCTGCTCCCCGCTGCAACGGGCCCGCGAGACCATGGCGCCGATCGCCGCGGAGCATCCCGATCTCGAGATCGTCACCGACGACCGGGTGATCGAGGCGGCCAACGTGTTCGAGGGCCGCAACTTCGGCAAGTACAACCAGGTGCTGCTGCTGCCGCAGAACCTGTGGCAGCTGCGCAACCCGTTGCGGCCGTCCTGGGGCGAGGCGTACCCGTCGATCGTGGCCCGGGTGAAGGTCGCCATGGCGGACGCCGCCAAGGCCGCCGGCGACGGTGGGCAGGCGGTGATCGTGATGCACGAACTGCCGATCTGGATCTCCCGGCTGGCCGCCGAAGGGCGCTCGCTGGTGCACGACCCGCGCAAGCGGCAATGCCGGCTGGCCAGCGTCACCTCGTTCACCTGGATCGACGACCGGATCGCTGCCGTCGACTACGCCGAACCGGCCGCCGACCTGCTGCCGGCCAAGAAATCAAAAGTCCTGTTCCGCCCCGGCTCGTGATGCGTCGTCTGGCACTCGTCTGCGTCAGTGTGCTGACGCTGCTGCTCGCCGCCTGCACCGGGTCCGGGCCGGCTGCCGAGGGTGGTTTCGTCAGCGGCGACGGCACCATCACCCGCGTGCCGCCCGACCAGCGGACCCCAGCCCCTGCCATCTCGGGCAAGACTCTGGACGACGAGCCATGGAGCAGTTCGTCGGTGACCGGCAAGGTGCTCGTCTACAACGTCTGGGGTTCGTGGTGCCCGCCGTGCGTGAAAGAGGCGCCGGCGCTGGTCAAGGCCGCGCGCCGGACCGAGAAGACCGCCCAGTTCGTCGGCCTGAACACGCGCGACGCGTCGCCTGCGCAGGGTCAGGCGTTCGTCCGCGAGTTCGAGGTGCCCTACCCGAACCTGTTCGATCCCGGCGGTGAGCTGGTGCTGAAGTTCGCCGGCCAGTTGCCGCTGAACGCCATTCCCAGCACGGTGGTGATCGATCATCAGGGCCGGATCGCCGCTCGGGTGATGGGCGAGGCGACCGAGGCCACCCTGGTCGGCCTGATCGAGGATGTGGCGGCGGGCCGCTGATGATCGTTCTGGAGATCGGCGACTGGGCCCGCCAGGCGGTCGGCGGCAGCATGCTGCTGGCCGCTCCGGTCGCGATCCTGGCCGGGCTGGTGTCGTTCTTCTCACCCTGCGTGCTGCCGCTGCTGCCCGGCTACCTGTCCTATGCCAGCGGGCTCAGTGCGGCACAGCTGGCCGAGGGCAAGCAACGTGGCCGGGTGCTGGCCGGCACCTCGCTGTTCGTGCTGGGCTTTGCGATCGTCTTCGTCTCGGGCGGCGTCCTGTTCGGTTCGCTGGGCACCACGCTGATGCAGTGGCGCGGCACGATCACGATGATCGGCGGGGTGCTGGCCATCGCGCTGGGCCTGGTGTTCGCCGGCTGGGTGCCGTTCGCCAGCCGCACCGTCCGGCTCAACCTGCGACCCAAGGTCGGTCTGGCCGCGGCACCGCTGCTCGGCATCGTCTTCGCGCTCGGCTGGACGCCCTGCATCGGGCCGGCGCTGCAGGTGGTGTTCACCCTGGCGCTCAATGAGGCGACAGCACTGCGTGGCGCGCTGCTGGCGCTGTGTTACGCGGTCGGCCTGGGCCTGCCGTTCCTGATCGCCGGGCTGGCCCTGGACCGGTTCGGCTCGACGATCGCCTTCGTCCGTCGCCACCACCGCGCCCTGCAGGTCACCGGTGGCGTGATGATGATCGTTGTCGGTGTGCTGCTGCTGACCGGCGGCTGGGATGTCCTGATGGCCACCCTGCGGCAATGGGCCGCCAGCTTCGGGACGGTGATCTGATGGCAGAGCGGAAGCCGGGAGGCCTTCGACCGGGGGAGACGCTGCGCTTCCTGTGGACCCAGCTGACTTCGATGCGGACGGCGTTGGTGCTGCTGTTCGCGCTGGCGCTCGGTGCTGTGCCGGGCTCGCTGCTGCCGCAGCGTCCCACCGCTCCGGTGCGGGTGGATGAGTTCATTCGGGACAATCCGCAGTTGGGCGGCTTCTACAACGCCATCGGCATGTTCGACGTGTACGCGTCGCCCTGGTTCGCCGC
>NZ_JAPUED010000114.1:0-8872 GCF_027492755.1 Micropruina sp.
AACCAGCGGTGGTGGGGTTTCGACAGGCTCAACCAGCGGTGGTGGGGTTTCGACAGGCTCAACCAGCGGTGGTGGGGACAAGCTCAACCGGCGGCGGAGAGTCTCAGTTGTGGACGCCGACCAGGGCGGCGCGGCCGCGGGGGCTGAGGTAGTGCGCCAACTCGGCCTCGTAGTCGGGATCGACCACGAACAGCAACTCGTCGGACGCCTCGACGGCACCGTCGCGCTCCGGGGAGCGGGCCGTGCCGTCCCGGATGATCGCGACCAGGACGGCGTCGCCGGGCAGGTCCAGATCGCCCACCCGGACGCCGACCCGCGGGCTGGTGTCCGGCAGGGTCATCTCGACCAGGTTGGTCTGGCCGCCGCGGAAGCTGAACAGCCGGACCAGGTCACCGACCGTCACCGCCTCTTCGACCAGGGCGCACATCAACCGCGGCGTGGACACCGCGACGTCCACGCCCCACAGGTCGTCGAACATCCACTCGTTGCTGGGGTGGTTCACCCGGGCCACCGTGCGCGGCACCCCGAACTCGGTCTTGGCCAGCAGCGAATGCACCAGGTTGGCCTTGTCATCGCCGGTGGCGGCGATCGCCACGTCGCAGGTCTCCAGCTCGGCCTCCTCCAGGGAGGCCAGCTCACAGGCGTCGGCGAGCAGCCATTCGGCGTCCGGCACGCTGGCGGTCTTGATCGCCAGCGGATCGCGATCGATCAGCAGTACCTGATGCCCGTTGCCGATCAACTCCCGGGCGATGGAGCGTCCGACGTTGCCGGCTCCGGCGATCACCACGCGCATGTCCGTGCCTCTCAGTGCTGTGCGGGCGGGGCGTCGAACAGTTCTTCGACGTCGGCCTCGCGGTCCTTGTGCACGGCGACATAGAGCAGGTCGCCGTCCTGGAAGATGGTCGATTCGGTCGGCACCTGGCCGACGCCGAACCGGATCAGGAACGGGATGGGGCAGTGCGCCGCCGCCGACATCACGCCGATCGTGGTGCCCACCCAGCCCGCGTTGACATGCATCTCGGACAGCCGCACCGAGCCGGACGGGTCCCGCCACTGCGGTTCGGCGCCTTCGGGCAGCAGCCGGCGCAGCACCTGGTCGGACGCCCAGCGCACCGTGGCGACCGACGGGATGCCGAGCCGCTCGTACACCTCGGCACGGCCCTCGTCGTAGATCCGGGCGACCACGTTGTGCACGCCGAACGTCTCGCGCACCACCCGGGCGGCGAGAATGTTGGAGTTGTCGCCGCTGGAGACCGCGGCGAAGCCGTCCGCCCGCTCGATGCCGGCCTTGATCAGCACGCCCCGGTCGAAACCCATGCCTTTGACGGTCTTGCCCTGGAAGGTGGGCCCGAGCCGGCGGAAGGCGTCCTGCAGGGCGTCGATCACCGCCACCGAATGGCCGCGCCGCTCCAGACTGCGGGCCAGGGACGACCCGACGCGGCCGCAACCCATGATCACGATGTGCACGACCGTGCCTCCTGCCTCGTGCCGCCTGAAAGGGCACTTGTGAACGACCGATTTGCCCGCCGCTCAGTATAGGGAGCACCGCCGCGTGAACGATCGAGTCCAACCCGGCATATAGTCAGCGGACGTGAGCATCACCGGTGCCGTCAAACGGCTGCTGGTCGGGCGGAAGCTGGCCAGCAAGCAGCTCGGCGAGACGTTGCTTCCGAAGCGGATCGCGCTGCCGGTCTTCGCCTCGGACGCACTGAGTTCGGTCGCCTACGCCCCGGACGAGATTCTGCTGACCCTGTCGATGGCCGGCGTCGTCGGCTTCGCCTACTCGTGGCCGATCGCGGTGGCGGTCGCCTTCGTCATGCTGATCGTGGTGCTGTCCTATCGGCAGAACGTCCACGCCTACCCCTCCGGCGGCGGCGACTACGAGGTGGCCACGGTCAACTTCGGGCCCACCGCGGGCCTGACCGTGGCCAGTGCGCTGCTGGTCGACTACGTGCTGACGGTGGCGGTGTCGACGTCGTCCGGCGTCCAGAACGCGAAGGCGCTGCTGCCCTGGGTGAACGGTCACGAGGGTCTGGTCGCGGCCGGCCTGATCCTGCTGCTGATGGCGATGAACCTGCGCGGCGTGCGCGAGTCGGGCACCGTCTTCGCGATCCCCACCTACGGCTTCATGATCGCCGTGCTGGGAATGACGGGGTGGGGACTGGTCCGCATCTTCGTCTTCGGCGACAACCTGGAGGCGCCCAGCAAGCACCTCGAAGTGATCGGCTCGGCGGTCTACGACCCGTTCGTCGGGTTCGCGATGATCGCCCTGCTGGCTCGCGCCTTCTCGTCCGGCTGTGCGGCGCTGACCGGCATCGAGGCGATCAGCAACGGCGTCCCGGCGTTCCGCAAGCCGAAGAGCCGCAACGCGGCGACCACGCTGACCCTGCTCGCCTCGGTGGCGGTGTCGATGCTCGGCGGCATCATCCTGCTCGCCAACCTGACCGGTTTGAAGCTGGTCGATCCGGACGGCCACAGCCACTTCGTCTCCAACGGCAAGGTGGTGCATGTCGACGTCGGCACCGCGATGGGACAGCTCGCCCACACCGTGTTCGACAACTTCGCGCCCGGCCTCTACTTCGTGATCATCGTCACCTTCATCATCTTGTTCCTGGCCGCCAACACCGCCTTCAACGGCTTCCCGGTGCTCGGTTCGATCCTGGCCAAGGACGGCTATCTGCCCAAGGCGCTGTACACCCGCGGTGACCGGCTCGCGTACAGCAACGGCATCCTGCTGCTCGCCGCTGCCGCGATCGGGTTGGTGCTGGCCTTCAACGCCTCGGTGACGGCGCTGATCAACCTCTACGTGGTCGGCGTGTTCGTGTCGTTCACCGTCAGCCAGGCAGGCATGCTGCGGCACTGGACGCGGCATCTCGCCACCGAGACCGATCCCCGGGTGCGCCGGCAGATGAAGCAGTCCCGGATCGTCAACGCCATCGGCCTGAGCTGCACCGGCATCGTGCTGTGCATCGTGCTGGCGGTGAAATTCCTGCTCGGCGCCTGGATCGCCATCCTCGCGATGGCCGTCCTGTTCGTGATGATGCGTTCCATCCACACCCACTACCGCAAGGTGGAGGCCGAGATCGCCGTCGGACAGGGCGAGCGCAACGTGCTGCCCAGCCGGGTCCGGGCGGTGATCGTGGTCAGCGGCATCAACAAGCCCACGGTGCGGGCGGTGAACTTCGCCAAGGCCACCCGTCCGAGCTCGATCGAGGCGGTCACCGTCTCGGTCGATCCCGACGAGACCAAGGAACTGCTCGACGAATGGCACGCCGAAGACCTCGGGGTGCCGCTGCGGGTGATCGACTCGCCGTACCGCGAGGTGACCTCGCCGGTGCTGAACTTCGTCAAGGAGGTCCGCTCGGACAACCCGCGCGACGTGGTGTGCGTCTACATTCCCGAATACGTGGTGGGGCACTGGTGGGAGCAGGTGCTGCACAACCAGACGGCGCTGATCCTGAAGGCGCGGCTGAACTTCATGGCCGGCGTGATGGTCACCTCGGTGCCCTATCTGCTCGCGTCGTCGAGGTACGCCATCGACCGGGCCAAGCGGGACAACCCGGCGGCCTGGCGGCGTCCGGGCACCGGGTCGGTGCGTTCCGGGCAGCACATGAGGTCGGAGTGACGTGCAGGCCGACGAACTGACCGGTCCGGTCGAGGTCGGGCCGGTCGCCCACGGCGGGCATTGCGTGGCCCGGGTCGACGGCCGGGTGGTGTTCGTCCGGCATGCGCTGCCCGGTGAGCGGGTGCGGCTGCGGATCACCGAGGTCACCAAGCGGTTCGCCCGGGCCGACGCGGTCGACGTCCTGGACGCCTCGCCGCACCGGGTGACCCCGCCCTGCCCGGTCGCCGGCCGGTGCGGCGGCTGCGACCTGCAGCATGTCGAGCCGTCCTTCCAGCTGGAGTGGAAGCGTCGGGTGCTGGCCGAACAGCTGCAACGGCTGGCCGGGATCGACTGGGACGGCGCGGTCGAGCCGGTGGGCCCCCTACTCGGGTCGCGCTGCCGGATGCGTTTCGTGGCTAGTGCCGAGGGACGGCTCGGGTTGCGGGCGCACCGGTCGCACGAGGTGGTGCCGTTGCCGTCCGAGGGTTGTCGATTGGCCGATCCCGCACTGCCGCTGTACCTCCGTGAAACAGCGACCGATTCGGCGACTGTGACGCCCGGTGAGCGTGGCGGCGGCCGGAATCGGTCGCCGGTTGACGAGCCGGACGAGTACCTGGGGGTGGTCAGCCTCGAGGGCGGACGGCTGGTCGCGGCGGGTTCGCCGGCGTCCCGAGCCGTTGTGACGCAACGGGTCGGGGCGCGTGACTTCACTGTCGATCTGGACGGCTTCTGGCAGTCGCACCGGGCGGCACCCGACGTGCTCACCGGCGCGGTTCTGGACGGCCTGCGCCCACAGCCGGGCGAGCGCGCCTTCGACCTGTACTGCGGCGTCGGCGTGTTCGCCGGTTCGCTGGTGGACGCCGGCTGCCGGGTCTGGGGCGTCGAGGGCAGCAAGGCGGCGATCCGGCACGCGAAGCGGAACGTGCCGGAGGCGTCCTTCTTCTCCGGTGATGTCCAACGCACGCTGCCCCGGCTGCCCGGACGCGCCGACCTCGTCGTCCTGGACCCGCCGCGCACCGGTGCCGGCCGCGCCGTGATGACCGCCATCGCTCGGCTGCGACCCCGAGCGATCGCCTATGTCGCCTGCGACCCGGCCGCGCTGGCCCGCGACCTCGGCATCGCTGCCGAGGCCGGCTACACCGCCTCTTCGATCAGAGCGTTCGACCTGTTCGGGATGACCCAGCACCTGGAAGCCGTCGCCGTCCTGCACCCGTCCTGACCCCACCCGCGCCGGAGGGCCGGCAACGGTGGGACGGGGGGACGGTTCTTTTCGTCCCAACTTTGACCCGGGAGTGGGACGGGGGGACGGTTCTTTTCGTCCCAACTTTGACCCGGGAGTGGGACGGGGGGGACGGTTCTTCCGGTCACCTTGGCGCCGCGAGTGGGACGAGAGTGGCTGTGGACCGAAAGAACCGTCCCCGCGGTCCACTTCGGTCCGGATGTGGGACGAAAAGAACCGTCCCCGCGTCTGCAGCCGACATGGTCGGCATGACCCAGCACATCGAGGCGGTCGCGATCGTCCACCCGGTGTGAGCGAGGGCCAACAGCACTAGGCTTGGCGGAACGCGAACGGCTGCGGTAATATCTCGACATCGAGATAAATCCCGTGGGCATCCAAGGAGGTACGCATGAGCAAGGACAGTTTCGGCGCCAGGACCACCTTGGAAGTCGGCGGGACCGACTACGAGATCTTCGACCTGCACCAGGTGCCGGGCTCGGACAATCTGCCATTCAGTTTGAAGGTGCTGCTGGAGAACCTGCTGCGCACCGAGGACGGCGCGAACATCACCGCCGACGACATCCGTGCGCTGGGGGAGTGGGAGCCGTCCGACGAACCCAACCGCGAGATCCAGTTCACCCCGGCCCGGGTGATCATGCAGGACTTCACCGGCGTCCCCTGTGTGGTCGACCTGGCCACCATGCGCGAGGCGATCGCAGAACTGGGTGGTGACGCCAACAAGGTGAACCCGCTGTCGCCGGCCGAGATGGTGATCGACCACTCGGTGGTGGCCGACCTGTTCGGCACCCCGGACGCCTTCGCCCGCAACGTCGAACTCGAGTATCAGCGCAACCGTGAGCGCTACCAGTTCCTGCGCTGGGGCCAGGGCGCCTTCGACGACTTCGTGGTCGTCCCGCCCGGCACCGGCATCGTCCACCAGGTCAACATCGAGCACCTCGCCCGGGTGATCTTCCCGCGCGAGGTCAACGGCGTGCTGCAGGCCTACCCCGACACCTGCGTCGGCACCGACAGCCACACCACCATGGTCAACGGCCTGGGTGTGGTCGGCTGGGGCGTCGGCGGCATCGAGGCCGAGGCGGCCATGCTGGGCCAGCCGGTGTCGATGTTGATTCCGCGGGTGGTCGGCTTCAAGCTGTCCGGCAAGCTGCCCGAGGGCACCACCGCCACCGACCTGGTGCTGACCATCACCGAGATGCTGCGCCAGCACAAGGTGGTCGGCAAATTCGTCGAGTTCTACGGGCCCGGCGTCTCCGAGGTGCCGCTGGCCAACCGGGCCACCATCGGCAACATGAGCCCCGAGTACGGCTCCACCATCGCGATCTTCCCGATCGACTCCAAGACCACCGACTACCTGCGGCTGACCGGACGCGACGAACAGCAGATCGCGCTCGTCGAGGCCTACGCCAAGGCCCAGGGACTGTGGCACGACGCCGATCATGAGCCGCGCTACTCCGAATACCTGGAGCTCGACCTGGGCACCATCGTCCCCTCCATCGCAGGCCCGAAGCGTCCCCAGGACCGGGTGCTGCTGGCCGAGGCCAAGGAGGGCTTCAACGAGGCGCTGCGCGACTACGTCGGCGACGACGAGGTCGGCTACGACGAAGCGGTCGCCGAGACCTTCCCGGCCTCGGACGCTCCCAGCCACGCCGGCGGCGACGGATCGCCCGAGCCGCACCACTACGGCGCGGTGGCGTCCGCTGTGCACGACCGCCCCTCGCACGTCACGCACGTCACCCTGGCCGACGGCACCAGCTTCGACCTGGACCATGGCGCGGTGACCATCGCGGCGATCACCTCGTGCACCAACACGTCCAACCCCAGCGTGATGATCGGCGCCGGCCTGCTGGCCAAGAAGGCCGTCGAGAAGGGGCTCACCCGCAAGCCGTGGGTGAAGACGTCCCTGGCGCCCGGCTCGAAGGTGGTCACCGACTACTACGCCCGTTCAGGGTTGGACGAGTACCTCGCCAAGCTCGACTTCGACCTGGTCGGCTACGGCTGCACCACCTGCATCGGCAACTCCGGGCCGCTGATCCCGGAGGTGTCCCAGGCGGTCAACGACAACGATCTCGCGGTCACCTCGGTGCTGTCGGGCAACCGCAACTTCGAGGGCCGGATCAACCCCGACGTCAAGATGAACTACCTGGCCAGCCCGCCGTTGGTGGTCGCCTACGCGCTGGCCGGACGGATGGACATCGACCTGCTCAACGAGCCGCTGGGCGAGGGTTCGGACGGCAAGCCGGTGTACCTGCGCGACATCTGGCCCTCCACCGAAGAGGTGGAGCAGGTGGTCAGCAGCTCGATCTCGGCGGACATGTTCTCCAGCCGCTACGCCGACGTGTTCGCCGGCGACGACACCTGGCGCTCGCTGCCCACTCCGACCGGTGAGGTCTTCGAGTGGGACGCCGACTCGACCTACGTGCGCAAGCCGCCGTACTTCGAGAACATGCCGGCCGAACCGGCCCCGGTGACCGATGTCGCGGACGCCCGGGTGCTGCTCAAGCTGGGTGACTCGGTGACCACCGACCACATCTCGCCGGCGGGTTCGATCAAGGCCGACAGCCCGGCCGGGAAGTACCTCACCGACCACGGCGTGGCCCGCAAGGACTTCAACTCCTACGGCTCGCGGCGCGGCAACCACGAGGTGATGATCCGCGGCACCTTCGCCAACATCCGGCTGCGCAATCAGCTGGCGCCGGGCACCGAGGGCGGCTTCACCCGTGACTTCACCGTCGATGACGCTCCGGTGACCACCGTCTACGACGCGGCGCAGAACTACGCCGCGGCCGGCGTCCCGCTGGTGGTGCTGGCAGGCAAGGAGTACGGCTCGGGTTCGTCGCGTGACTGGGCGGCCAAGGGCACCGCGTTGCTGGGCGTGAAGGTGGTCATCGCCGAGAGCTACGAGCGGATCCACCGCTCCAACCTGATCGGCATGGGTGTGCTGCCGCTGCAGTTCCCCGAGGGTGAGAACGCCGAATCGCTGGGGCTGACCGGCGAGGAGACGTTCACCTTCACCGGCATCGAGGAGCTCAACGACGGCACCACGCCGAAGACCGTGCACGTGAAGGCCGACGACAAGGAGTTCGACGCCATCGTCCGGATCGACACCCCGGGTGAGGCCGACTACTACCGCAACGGCGGCATCATGCAGTACGTGCTGCGCAGCCTGCTGAAGGCCTGACTTGGCCAAGCGGCTCGACAAGGCGGAACGCGCCCGCAGGGAGCGTGAGATCGCCGCACGCTCGGCGACGGTGGGCAAGCCGCGTCCGGCTGAGGTGAAGCCGCAGCCCGCGGCCAGGCCGAAGGCCAAACCGGTCACCCGGCCGGTGAGCGTGCGGGCCACCCATCGCGGGATCGGCTCCGAGTTGGCCGAGCGGGCCGCCTGGTCGATGCTCGCCGCATTGGCCGCGCTGGTCGGTGCGGGCATCGCGCTGGCGATCGGGAACGCCCTGCTGCCGGTGCTGTGTCCCACCGACGACGCCAGCTGCGGTCTGGGCTGGATGGTGCTGATCGGCATGGCCGGCTACGCGCTCGCGCTGCTGCCGGCCTGCGCGATCGGCGGGCTCGGCATCTGGTTCTGGGTCGCGTACGTCGCCGGCTACTCGCCCCTGCTGCTGATGGCTGCGGTGGGGGACTGGTGGTGGTGGACGGCCCTGGTCCTGCTGCCCCCGGTCGCCGCCGTCGCCAGCGCCCCGCTCGGTCACGACAAGCTGCCCGCTCAACAGCGGTACGGCCTGCTCGGCATCGCGGTGATGGGTCTCGCTGCCGTCGTCTGGTGGTACGGCTTCGCCGCCGTCTGAGCCGTTCTTTGTTCGAGACGTCCTCGGGTTGAGCAAGCTCAACCACCGTCGGGCGAGCTTGTCGAGACCTCTTCAGCCTGGACGGCGTCCCGACTCCTCGTCATCCCGGGCTTGCCCCGGGATCCCCGACTCGTAACGCTGGGGATTGGCGGTTACCTGACTCCAGGGGATGCCTACGGCGAGCGGCCAGGGACGGCAGGGACGGATGCGGTGACGTCCGAGGACCGCTAG
>NZ_JAPUED010000114.1:8972-12221 GCF_027492755.1 Micropruina sp.
CGGCGAGCGGCCAGGGACGGCAGGGACGGATGCGGTGACGTCCGAGGACCGCTAGCGTGTCGGCTACCAACAAGCTTCGGGAGCTCGCGCCAGATGGCGGGCTGAGAGGGCGGAGTGCGATCGGTGATCGCGGGTCCGCCGACCGACTGAACCTGTCCGGGTAATGCCGGCGTAGGGAGGTTGCGTCCATGGCGACGTCCGATCCGACCACCATGCCCACTGCGAACCGGCAGCGTCCGGCGTCCGAACGCGTCGAGGCGCCGGTGGTGCTCACCGACAGCCCACCGCGTCCGCTGCGGTTCTTCGACCAGTTCGCGATGTGGGCCAACCTCGGCATCAGCCTGTTCGGACCGCTGACCGGGGCGCTGATCGCCGCCACCACCGGCTCGGTCTGGACGGCGATCGCCGCCATTGTGCTCGGCTGCGGCATCGGCGCGGCGCTGCTCGGCACCTCGGCGGTCTTCGGCGCGACCACCGGCGTGCCGGCGATGGTGTCGCTGCGCGGACTGCTCGGACGCCGTGCCTCGGTGGTGCCCACGCTGCTCAACATCGGCCAGAACATCGGCTGGGCAACCATGGAGATCATCGTCATCTCCACCGCCGCCACCGCGATCGTCGGGGACGCCTGGCGCTGGCCGTTCGTGATCCTGGCCGGCGCGGTCGCCACCACGATGGCCGTCCGGCCGCTGGGCAGCGTCCGGCTGCTGCGCAAGGTCATGGTGTGGCTGGTGCTGCTCGCCTCGGTGGTGCTGTTCGTCCAGGTGCTGCTGCAGCCGGCCGGCGACATCCCGCAGGACGCGGTGCTGGGGTTCTGGCCGGCGGTCGACCTGGCAGTGGCCGGTGTGGTGTCGTTCGCGCCGCTGGCCGCCGACTACAGCCGGCATTCCCGGACCAAGCGGGCGGCCTTCTGGGGCTCGGCGCTGGGATACGGACTGGCCGCCGTCGCCTATTACACACTCGGCGTCTTCGCCGTCGCCCACCTGGGCGCGACGGACGTTCTGGGTGCGCTGCTGGCACTTCCTGCCGGCGCGATCGCGCTCAGCATCCTGCTGATCGACGAGGTGGACGAGGCGTTCGCCAACGTCTACTCGACCACCATGTCGATCCAGAACATCGCGCCGAACCTCGATCGGCGGGTGGTCGCGATCGCGGTCGGTGTCGTCGCCACATTGCTGGCCGGGCTGCTCGACTTCGGGCAGTACCAGTCCTTCCTGTTCCTGATCGGCTCGGTGTTCGTGCCGCTGTTCGCCGTAGCCGCGACCGACTTCCTAGTGGTCAGCCGGCAGCGCTGGGACGTCGGCGAGCACTCCCGGGTGCGCTGGGCGCCGGTGCTCGCGTGGGCCGGTGGTTTCGTCATCTACCAGTTGATCAACCCGGGCACGGTTCCCGGCTGGTCACCCTTCTGGGTGCAGGTCGCCTCGGCGATCGGGTTCGTCGCGCCGTCCTGGCTCGGGTCGTCGGTTGCCGCGATCGGGATCTCAGCAGTGCTGATGGTGCTGCTGGGACGGCGCCGATACCCACCAGAATCCGGTTCGAACGGGTGAAGGAGCCCGGAGCGGACCGCGCTCTCGCGGACGGCGGAGGGAACGCACCAAGGTCAGGGTTACGTTGATCGGGTGCGCAGCCCCACTCTGACCCGGCAGATCCTCGGACTTGCCGTGCCTGCGTTCTTCGCGCTGGTGGCCGAGCCGCTGTTCCTGCTGGTGGATTCGGCGATCGTCGGGCACCTGGGGACGCCGCAACTCGCCGGCCTGGGGGTCGCCGGGTCAGTGCTGGCCACGGCCGCAGGGGTGTTCGTCTTCCTGGCCTACGGCACCACCGCCACGGTGGCGCGGGCGCTCGGTGCGGGCGCCACGGACAAAGTCGTCTCGGCGGGGCTCGACGGCACCGTGCTCGCCGCGATCCTGGGCGTCCTGACCGCGATCGGGGTGGGCTTCGGGGCAGAGACGTTGTGCGCTGCCTTGGGTGCCGATGGCGAGGTGTTGCACCACGCGACGATCTATCTGCGGATCTCGGCTCTCGGTCTGCCGGCGATGCTGATCGTGATGGCGATCATCGGAGCTTTGCGCGGCGTCCAGGACACTCGCACTCCGCTGTTCGTGTCGATCGCCGGCTTCACACTGAACGCGCTGCTCAACGTCGGCCTGGTCTACGGGCTCGGCTGGGGTATCGCCGGCTCGGCCTGGGGCACGGTCGTCGCTCAGTACGCGATGGCGTCGGCGCTTGTCGCCGTCTGGTTCGTGCGGCTACGGGCGTCCGGCGCGACGCCCCGACTGCATCCGGCCGGTGTGCTTGCCGCCGCAGCGAACGGCGTCCCGCTGATCATCCGGACGCTGTCGCTGCGCGCCATTCTGCTGCTGACCACCTGGGTCGCGGCCTCGCTCGGGCAGGTGCCGCTGGCCGCGCATCAGGTGGCCTTCACCGTCTGGACCATGCTGTCCTTCGCGTTGGACGCCCTCGCCATCGCCGGCCAAGCGCTCACCGGCAAGGGGCTGGGCGCCTCGGATGTCGACGGCGTCCGGGCCGCGACGGCGACGATGATCCGCTGGGGAGTCATCGGCGGGGCCGTGGTGGGCCTGCTGGTGGCGCTGTCCGGCCCGCTGCTGGCGCCGCTGTTCTCCGCCGATCCACTGGTTCAGTCGGCGGTGGTCGCGGCGCTGATCGTCGTCGGTGTCGGGCAGCCGATCTCGGGCTACGTGTTCGTGCTCGACGGCGTGCTGATCGGTGCCGGCGACGCCCGCTGGCTGGCCGGCGGCATGGCGGTCGTCCTGCTCGGCTACCTGCCGGTCGTCGTCCTGCTGCGGCTCAACGCGGACGCCCTCGCCGCGCAGGGACCGGTGGCAGCGACCGTCGCGCTCTGGCTCGGCTTCACGGCCTTCATGCTGATTCGCGCCGGCATGCTGCGCGTGCGCGAACGAGGCGACCTCTGGCTGGTCACCGGAGCCGGTTAGAACCGTCCCCGGCCGGGGCCGTGGTTGGTTGACCTTGTCGACCTCGCTCGGCAGGGTCTCGACAAGCTCGACCAACGGGACCAACCGGCTCGCACGCCCGGGGACGGTTCTCCGACATTCGAAATTCGTATCGATGGGGACGGTTCTTCGACGTTCGAAATTCGCATGCCCAAGAACCGTCCCCGGACGTGCGAGATTCGCATGCGTAAGAACCGTCCCCGGACGTGCGAGATTCGCATGCGTAAGAACCGTCCCCGGACGTGCGAGCTCGGATGGTCGAGCGATGGTGGCCTCTGGA
>NZ_JAPUED010000115.1 GCF_027492755.1 Micropruina sp.
CTGCGCTGCGACCTGACCGCCTTCCGCGAGTCGGTCGCCATCGACCGCCGGATCGCGGCCCTCGCCGAGCCGACCGCTGAGGATCTGGAGCTCGCCCATCACGCCCGGCTGGTGCAGTACTGCGTGATCTTCGACCGGATCTTCCGGTTCGCGATCACCGGCAACCGCGTCCGGAACTACGACGGACTGGGCGGGCAGTTGCTGTTCGCCTGGTTGCATCAGCACCGAGTGCTGCACTGGACCGACACCCAGCTCGCCTTCGAGTGGGACCGGGTGCCGGACTGCGTCAACGAACTCGGCGCCGCCATCGAGCATCTCTACTGGCGCTCCATCGACCGGCCCAAGGTCAGCCACTGGCTGGCCGCCTACGAGCTGGTGTCGGGCACCGTCGAGCCGCACCCGGCGTCGGCGTGGAAGGCCGGCGACCTGCCGCTGACCGGGTTGCCGCGCGAGCTGACCGACAAGGTGATGGACGACGAGTTCCCGCTGAGCATGTTCTACGAGGCCTTCGAGAAGAAGATGCGCGACGTCATCGCGTCGACCTCGGGCATCACCGGGACGGCGGACTGATGCGGGTGGTGATCGCCGGCGCGGGCAGCCCCGCCGGCGACGCCACGGCGTCCGCACTGCGCGAGCACGGTCACGAGGCGATCGAGATCGGGCCGGACGAGTGCGACCTGCGTGACTTCGCCGCCGTGCGGGATCTGGCCTCGCGGCTGGGCCCGGTCGACGGGGTGATCCACCTGGTCGGCGGCTGGCGCGGCGGCGGCGGGTTGGCCGGGCAGTCCGACGAGGACTGGGACTGGCTGCAGACCATGATCGTCGGCACCCTGCGGAACACCACCCGCGCCTTCGCCGACGCCATCGCCGCCTCTCCGGCCGGCCGGTTCGCGATCGTCTCACAGACCGGGGTGGCCAAGCCGACCGCGGGCAACGCCAACTACCTGGCCGCCAAGGCGGCCGCCGAGACCTGGCTGCTCGCCGTCGGTCACGCGCTGAAGGACAGCCCCGGCCGGGTCCATATCGAGCGGGTGATGGCGCTGTACTCGGATCGCGACCTCGAAAAGTCCCCCGACAAGGACTTCAGCCGCCAGACCCATGTGAGCGAACTCGGCCAGCGGCTGGCGAGCCTGTTCGACTAACGGCCGGCACACGCGCCAAGTCAGCCACGGGCGGCGCTTTCGTGTTCGTCATCCCGGGCTCGCCCCGGGATCTGGGGCCGCACCCGAGATCCCGGCATTCGCCGGGATGACGAGTTGGCGATGGAGGGCTGGTCACCGCCGGTCAAGCCTGTCCAGACCCCCTCAAGTGGTTTCGACAAGCTCAACCACCCGTCGGTCGAGCTTGTCGAGACCTCTCCCACACGGGGATACCCGCGATCAGTCTGAAATCGACCCCAGAGTGAGCAGGCCGCCTGCATGTCCCCACCCTCGGCAGCACACGCAAGCCACCTCTCACTCACCACTCTGGGGTCGATTTCAGACTGATCCCAGGTACCCCCACCGTTCAGGCGGCGACAACCGGGCCGCCCGCACCGACATGGAAGGATGACCAGGTGCAACTCCACGATCCCGCCCGCCGGGGCTTCGCCAGCGACAACTATTCCGGCGTCCACCCCGAGGTGCTGGACGCCATCGCCGAAGCCAACGGCGGACACCAGACCGCCTACGGAAGCGACGCCTACACGGCGAAGCTGACCGAGGTACTCCGCGGGCATTTCGGCAAGCAGGTCGAGGCGTTCCCGGTGTTCAACGGCACCGGCGCCAATGTCACCGCACTGCTGTCGATGCTGCCCCGCTGGGGTGCGGTGGTCTGTGCCCAGACCGCACACATCAACGTCGATGAGGGCGGCGCCCCCGAGAAGGTGGCCGGACTGAAGCTGTACCCGGTCCCCACCCCCGACGGGAAGCTCACCCCTGAGCTGATCGACGTCGAGGCCCGCGGTTTCGGCGACGAGCACCGCGCGCAACCGCTGGCCGTGTCGATCACCCAGTCCACCGAACTGGGCACCCTCTACACACCCGACGAGATCCGGGCCATCACCGAGCACGCACACCACCTCGGCATGACCGTGCACCTGGACGGCTCGCGGCTCGGCAACGCCGCGGCGGCGCTCGGCGTTCCGTTCGCCGACTTCACCACCGACGCCGGCATCGATGTGCTCAGCCTGGGCGGCACCAAGAACGGCGCGCTCGGCGCCGAGGCGATCGTCGTGCTCAACCCTGACGCCTGCACCGGTCTCGCCTACCTGCGCAAGACGCACATGCAACTGGCCAGCAAGATGCGGTTCGTGTCGGCTCAGCTGATCGCTCTCTACGAGGGTGATCTGTGGTTGCGCAGCGCCGCCCATTCCAACGCGATGGCCACCCGGCTACGGGCCGCCGTGGCGGACATTCCGGGCGTCGAGTTCGCCCAGCCGACCCAGGCCAACGGTGTCTTCGTCCGGCTCCCCGAAGGGGTAGCGGACGCCGTCCGTTCGGAGTTCTTCTTCTACGACTGGGACGAGGCCGCCCGCGAGGTGCGTTGGATGTGCTCCTTCGACACCGCCGAGGCCGACGTGGACGCCTTCGCCACCCTGATCCGGGACGCCTGCACGCGACTCGCCTGAGCGGTAGGCCCCTCTCCCTCGTCAGGCCGTGAGCGCACCCTCCATGGGCTCCGAACTGAGACCCCGGCGTTCGCCGGGATGACGAGGACGGACCTCACCGTCATCCCGGACTTGATCCGGGATCTCCCGACCACCAGGGACGCGGAGCAAGCTCAGCCGACGTCGCGGGCGAGGTCGTCCACCCGTTCAGCCCCGGGGAGGCCGAGCAGGCCGGCGACTGGAATGAACAGCTTGGAATGCCGCACGCCTGAGCCGATGCACACCCAATCCCGGTCGGCGACGGCGCCGTCCACCCAGATCGGCCAGCCCTCGGGCAGCCCGACCGGATTGATCCCGCCGTACTCCATGCCGGTCGCCTCGACGGCGAAATCCATCGGCGCGAAGGACGCCTTGCGGGCGTTCAGCCGACGCCGGACGACGTTGTTCACGTCCACCCGGCGGTGCGCCAGGGTCATGCAGCAGGCGTGTGAGTCGACGCCGGCCCGAGTGCCCCGGACGATCACGGCGTTGGCCGAGGCGTCCATCGGAACCCCGTAGTGGGAGCACAGATTCTCGGTGTCCGCATAGGCCGGGTCGATGGCTGCGACCAGCGCCTCGGGGATCAGCCCGATGGCGGCCAGGACGGGCGACGCCAACAGCTCCGGACGGCTGGCGGCAGGTACCGCGTCGAGGGTGCCGAAGACGTCAGACATGGTGCCCATCCTGCACCAGGCCGGTCGGGAAGCCGTCCAGCGATTCGGCGTTCTTCTCCCGCTGGTACGCCAGCAACCCGTCGTCGCCCTTCTTCGCCGCCCACGAGTCGAGCACGTCGCGGTCGCCTTCGAAGCTGTACAGCGGGACACCGAAACCGCACGAGGTCAGCACCAGGTCGATGTCCAGCACGAACACCTGTCGCGACCCGCGCTGCGGCGGGAACAGTCCGACCAGTTCGTCCCAGCCGTCCTCCCCGGGCTGCATCATGGTCGGCGTCCCGAACAGCCGGACGATCCACGGATTGCCTTCGAACGCGCAGAACATCAGCGTCATCCGCGGCACGTCCAGGATGTGTGCCGCGGTCTCATTGCCCGAGCCGGTGAGGTTCAGCCAGGCCACCTTGTTCGCGTCCAGGATGCGCAGTGTGTCGAGCCCCTTGGGCGATACGTTCACGCGGCCGGTCCGGGCCGCGGACGCCACGAAGAACATGTGTTGTGCCTCGATGAACCGCCGAATGCGGTCGGTGATCTGCGGGTAGCGCTGAGCCATGGTTCATTGTCCGCTCACCAGCCGATAGCGTCGGACCATCCCAGAGCACGGAGGTCCCATGCCCGAGACGTCCCCGTCCACCCGGCCCAAGCGCCAGAAGGAAGGCTTCTCGCTGACCCGGTTCGTCGTACTCATCCCGGCGCTCGGCATGCTGGTGGGCGCGATCACATTGACCGCCGTCGGCGCGGTCGAGGTGTATCAGACGATCGCCATGGCTTTCGACGCTCACCCCGAGACGCAGACCTTCGTGATCGCGTTCGTCGAGATCGCGGACGTGTTCCTGCTTGCCGTCGTGCTGTACATCATCGCGATCGGCTTGTACGAGCTGTTCATCGGCGATCTGCCCGGACTGCCCGAATGGCTGGTCTTCCACTCGCTGGACGACCTCAAGAGCCAGTTGATCGGTGTCGTCGTGGTGGTGCTCGGCGTGTTCTTCCTCGGGCGCGCGTTGCATGGCGAGACTCCACTCAACCTGCTCTACCTCGGCGGCGGCATCGCCGCGGTGACCGCCGCACTCTCGCTGTTCCTGCGCGCGAAACACTGAGGGTTCACCCATGACCATCGGACGCCGCACGCTCGCCGAGGCCTACCCCGTGCTCGGTCTACGGATCGTCGCCGGACCCATCGAATTGGCCGGAATGGACGACGGCACCCTGATCGCACTCGCCGACCTGGCGGCGGAGGGCATTCACGGCGACGATGAGATGCCGTTCCAGCAGCCGTGGACGCGGACCCCGGCGGAGCGATTCCACCTGCACTACCTGCAGCATCATTGGGGCGTCCGGTCGCGCTTCGCGCCTGGCGCTTGGGATCTGGATCTCGCCGTCCGGTACGAAGGCGAGTTGGCCGGCACCCAGGGCGTCTCCACCCGGGACTTCCTGGCCACCCGCACCGGCGAGACCGGTTCCTGGCTGGGCCGCCGCTTCCAGGGACGCGGCATCGGCACCCTGATGCGCCAAGCGCTGTGCGCCTTCCTGTTCGATCACCTGGATTTCGAGCAGATCACCTCGTCGGCGTTCGACGACAACCCGGCCTCGAACCAGGTCAGTCAGAAGGTCGGCTACCGCCTCAACGGCGTCCAGCGGGTACCCAGGAACGAAACCTGGGTGAGTTCCAACGAATACCTGCTCACCCCGGACGCCCTCGTCCGCGGGCCCCAACTGACAGTCACCGGAGCAGAACCCGTCCGCAAGCTGATCGGACTGGAGTGATCCCGCTGGTTGAGCTTGTCGAAACCACTTGTGCACAAATGGGTCTCGACAAGCTCGACCAATGGCGAGGTCAGCTGGCTAGCTCGGCGTCCAGCACTGCCAGCTCGCGCTCGAACCGGGCGCGCAGTTCCGCCTTCTCGGACGCCGGCAGCCAGCAGGCGTCGACGCCGGCCAGCGCCATCTGCCGTAGCCGGGCGTAGGTCACACCGAGGTCGTCGGCGAGAATGCCGTACTCGGTCCCCAGGGTGGTGGGGAACATGCCGGGGTCGTCGGACGCCGCGATCACGTTGAGTCCGGCGTCCAGCATCGCGGCGATGGAGGCTCGCCGCCACGGTCGCCAGGACCGCCGCGACGTGGTCGAGATGACCGTCATCGGGGTCTGCTCGGCCCGCAGCCGAGCGACCACCGCGTCGTCCTGCAGCACGAAATAGCCGTGGTCGATCCGGTCGCAGCCGAGCAGGTCGAGACAGGTGATGGTGTTGGCGGCGGCCGGCACGTGCTCGGAGGAGTGCGCCGTGCGGCCGAGGCCTGCGTCGCCGGCCAGCCGGTAGGCGTCCGCGAAGCGTTCCGGGGGGCCGACGGTTTCCAGGTTGTCCAGGCCGATCCCGGCCAGGTACTCGTGCGGGTGGGAGACCACGGTGCGCACCCAGGCCAGCGCTTGCTCGCCGGTGCGGCTGCGGTCGATGGCGGCGATCAGCCGTCCGGACATGCCGAACTCGCGCTCGGCCATCCGGATGCCCTCGGCGTAGGCCTCGACCAGCGCCGGGTAGCCGATTCGGGCCAGCCGTCCGTGGGGTTCGTCGATGGACACCTCCAGGTGCCGGGTCGCGCTCAGGGTGTGCGCGTCGGCGAACGCCTCGTAGACGATCCGGGTCAGGTCGTCGGTGTCGCGCAGCGCTTCGGTCACCCAGCCGGAGAGCTGGAACAGCGAGTAGGAGACCTCGGGCTCGTCGGCCGAACGGCCTTGCGGCACGGGGATGCGGGTGTCCCGGTACAGGTCGGCGTCGGGCGGTAGCGAGTTGCAGTCGGCGTAGATCCGCTCGGGCGTGTCGGGCAGATCGAGACGCTCACGACGGGCCAGTTCGGCGAAGGTGGACGCCCGCACGGTCCCGATCAGATGGCAGTGCAGGTCGACCTTGGGCAGCCGCGCGATGATGCCTGCCTCGACAGTCATGGACGCTCCTTGGTGGTCAGCTTTGTTGGTCAAGCTTGTCGAAACCCTGGACGGTCGGGCCGCTGGCAAGGGGTTTCGACGAGCTCAACCAGCGGTGTCACGTTGATCAGCACCTCATCCGGGCTGTTCCGGACCGGGATGAACGGAGGCGGGCCGGGATGACCGAGGCGGGCCGGGATGACCGAGGGGCCGCACCGGAGTCGTCCGGCGCGGCCCCGTCCGGGGAGGTCTCGACCAGCGATGATCAGCTGCCGGTGACCTCGCGGGCGAACCGGTCGGCCAGCGTGCTGAACTCGGACGCCGCCTTGACGGCGTCGATGGTGGAGTAGCCGGCCTTGGTCGGATCCGGCACCGCACCGTCGAGCATCTTCGTCATCGACTCGGGCACGGTCACCTTGTTGTTCACCGGCAGGTCGTTGTAGCCCTTCAGCGCCGCGGCCTGGGCGTCGGCGCCGAGCAGGTAGTCGATGAACTGGTAGGCGGCGTCGGCGTGCTGCGCACCGACCGGGATCATCGCCCGGTTGGTCGCCAGGTAGGCGCCCTTCTCGGGCACGGCGAAGGCGAAGTTCGAATCCTTGCTGATCAGGTCGGCGGCGAAGCCGCTGATCGAGGCGGCGGCGACGATCTCACCCTGGGTCATCAGGTTCGACACCTCGGTGGTCGAGGCGTAGAACTTCAGCACGCCCGGCTTCCACTTGGCCAGCTTGGCCAGCGCGGTGTCGTAGTCGAACGGCCCGCTGCCGTAGGTGGTGCCCAGTCCCGAGACGGTCAGCTGGCCGGAGGTGGCGCTGATGTCGGGCAGGGCGACCTTGCCGGCCACCGACGATTCACCGAACAGGTCCCACGACTTCGCCTGCTTGGCGTTCACCTTGCGGGTGTCGTAGACGATGCCGTTGAGCTGGTAGGTGGTGGCCGGGCCGTACAGGTCGGTGCCCTTGGCGAAGTCGGCCACATCGGCCAGCGCCGGCAGCTTGGCGGCGTCGATCTGCTCGAACAGCTTGTCGGTCTGGCCCTGAGCGGCGAAGTTGTCGGTGATCAGCATCACATCGACGCCGGCGCTGTTCTCGGTCGCCTTCAGCTCGTTGAGCCGCTCGGCGTTCTTGCCGGTGACCACCTCGACCTTGATGCCGGTCTTGGCTTCGAACGGCTTCACGACGGCCTCGGTGAAGCCCTCCACGCCGAAGCTGAAGGTGCTGATCTTGAGGGTCTTGGCCGTGGAGGCGTCCCCACCGGGCGCCGCGCTGCTGCAGCCGGTGAAGGCCAGCCCCGCGGCTGCCACCGCGGCGGCGATCATGACCATGGGCTTCGATCGAGCCATGTCTGTCCTTTCGATTTACGTGAATCCTGGGTCTGGGGCCCGGCGCTCAGGCGGCGAGCACGATCAGATGGTCGGGAGTGATGCTGAGCCGGACGGGCTGGCCCGGGGCGAAGGCCCCGGCGGTGGCGCCGCGGATGTCGGCGACCAGCCGCACCTGCTGGCCGGCCGGATCGGTGACCTCGCTGGTGACCAGCAGGTCGACGCCGCGGTAGGCGACATCGGCGACGGTGCCGTCCAGCCGCAGTGCACCGTCGGACGGGGTGTCGTCGGGGGTGCCCACCACCAGCCGTTCCGGACGGACGGCGGCGTGCTGCCCGTCGGCCAGGGTGAGGAAGTTCTCGTAGCCGAGGAACTCGGCGACGAATCGGCTGGCCGGCGCGCTGAACACCGCTTGCGGCGTCCCGGCCTGTTCGATCTTGCCGGCCCGCATCACCACCATCTGGTCGGAGAGTTCCAGCGCCTCGTCCTGATCGTGGGTGACCAGGACGACGCACAGCCCGGTCTCCGCCTGGATCCGCCGCAGTTCGGCGCGCATCTCGACCCGCAGTCGGGCGTCCAGGGCTGACAGCGGCTCGTCGAGCAGCAGCAACCGGGGCCGGATCGCGATCGCCCGGGCCAGCGCCACCCGCTGCTGCTGACCGCCGGACATCTGCCGCGGCCGCTTATCGGCCTGGGAGGTGAGCCCGACCAGCTCGAGCGCCTCGTCGACGCGCTGCCGCCGCTCGGCGGTCGGCACCTTGCGCAGCTTGAGGCCGTAGCCGACGTTGTCGCGCACCGTCATGTGCGGGAACAGCGCGTATTGCTGGAACACCATGCCGAGGCCACGCTTCTCGGGTGGTACCCGGGTGCATTCCTCGCCTTCGATGAAGATCTGCCCCGAGGTGGGCTTGCCGAAGCCGGCCAGCATCCGCAGCGAGGTGGTCTTGCCGCAGCCGCTCGGGCCGAGCAGGGTGGTCAGCTTGCCCCGCTCGATGTCGAGCGAGATGTCGTCGACGGCGACCACGTCACCGAAGGTCTGGGTGACGTTGACGAACTGGGCGGCGGGGACGCTCATTTGTTGATCCCTCCGAAGATCTGGGCGAAGCCGACGGTCTTTTCCGCGATGAACGCGATCACGACGGTTCCGGCGAGGACGAGGGTGGACATGGCTGCGATCATCGGGTCGATGCCTTGCGACACATAGTCGAGCATCTCGATCGGCAGGGTGGTGCTGCCCTTGGTCAGCAGCAGCGACAGCGGCACGTTGTTGAACGACGTGATGAACGACAGCAGCGCCGCGGAGAAGATGCCGGGCCGCAGCATCGGCAGGGTGACGTCGAAGAAGGCCCGCACCGGTGAAGCGCCGAGCATGCGCGCCGCCTCTTCGGCCTGACCGTCCATGTTGGCCAGCGACGCCCCGGTCACCCGGACGGCGTAGGGCAGCATCAGGATGGTGTGGCCGAGGATCAGCACCGGCAGGTAGTTCTGCAGCCGCAGCGGGATCGCCAGCTGCTGGTAGAGCGCGGCGCCCAGCACCAGTTCGGGAATGATCAGCGGCGAGAAGAAGATGTTCTGGATCGCACCCTTGGCCCGGAGATTGCTTCTGGCCAGCGCCAGCGCCGCCGGAACGCCGAGCACCAGTCCGAGGAAGGTGGCGATGACCGCCACGATCAGGCTGGTCACCAATGCGCTGGTGAACCGCTCATGGGCAAGCGCCGCGGCGAACCAGCGCAGCGAGACGGCATCCGGCGGGAAGGTGAGCGTGTCGCCGGCGTTGAACGAGATCGCGATCACGAAGAAGATCGGCACGACCATGATCGTGTAGCCGATGACGGCCAGCACCAGGGCGATCGGGTGACGGTTCTTCACTGCGTCCTCCCGAGCCGGCCGGTGGCACTGGACAGCGACGCGACCGCGAACACCAGGATCGTCATCATCAGCGCGACGGCGCCCGCCATCGTCCAGTCGACGTTGGTGTCGGTGTAGTAGAAGAGCTGGGTGGAGAGCATCTTGTCGCTCGATCCGCCGAGCAGGAAGGGCGTGGTGTAGGCGGTCACCGAGCCGGCGAAGACCAGGGTGGCCGCCACGATCACGCCGGGCAGCGAGAGCGGCACCACGACGCTCCAGAAGGTGCGGGTCGGGCTGGCACCCAGGCTGCGGGCCGCTTCGTCGAGGGTGGCGTCCACCTGCGCGATCGCCGAGTAGCTGGAGATGATCGCCAGCGGCAGGAAGAGCTGGATCAGGCCGAGCACGATGGCGAATTCGCTGGCGAGCAACTGCGGCGGCTTCTCGACCAGGTGCAGGGCCATCAGCACCCGGCCGAGCACACCTTGGGAGCCGAGCACGACCAGCCAGCCGAAGGTGCGCACCACGTTGCTGAGCAGCAGCGGGAAGATCGCCAACGCCAGCCACATGCCCACCCAGCGCGAGCCGCTGCGGGCCAGCATGTAGGCGATCGGGAAGCCGATCACCACACACAGGCCGGTGACGACCAGACCGATCCAGACGGTGCGCCACAGGATGCTCATCATGAACGGATCGCTGAAGAAGCTGCCGAATGCGGCGAGCACCTCGCCCGGGCCGGAGCGGCGCGGGAAGAAGAGCATGCTGATCGCGGGCACGATCAGGCCGACCACGAGAATGATGAGTCCGGGAACCAGGAGCAGACCGGCACGACTTCTCATCGCGCTCCCTCCTGGCGATCCAGGAAGCGGATCGGCCTGCAATCGTTTGCATTGGTCGCAGGAAAGCTATCCCATCCACGCCCGTACCGGTACCGTCTTGGGTAACGATCGAGAAAAGAACCCTGCGGCAGCGGGTGTTCGACTCGCAAACAATCGGTTCGAATCGTGGTCGCAGGGCCACCGCGGGAGGGGGTTGCCGTGGCCACCCTGTCCGACGTCGCCGCTCGTGTGGGCGTCTCCAAATCCACCGTTTCCCGAGCCCTCAGCCGGCCCGAGTTGGTGGCGCCCGCTACCGTCAGACGGGTGCGTAAAGCCGCTGATGAGCTGAATTTCGCGGTCAATCGGGCGGCCAGCGGTCTGGTCACCGGCCGCACCGGGGTGATCGCGATCGTCGTGCCCGATCTCGACAACCATTTCTTCACGCCGATCGTGGTCGGCGCCCAGCGGAGGGCAGCCACTCGGCAACGTCAGCTCACCATCGCGGCCAACCCGCTGCTGACCTATGAGGATGTCCGCGATCTGGAACGCCTAGCCCGCCAGGTGGACGGATTGATCCTCGCCGCGCCGCTCGGGCCGGACGATCACGTCCGGCAGATCTGTCGCACTCGTCCGGTCGTGCTGGTCGATCGCGAGGTCGCCGGCGTCCGTTCGGTGATCGCCGACGCGGCGAACGGGTTCGGCGATCTGGCCGATCACCTGCTCGACGTGGGCCACCGCACCCTCGCCTATCTCGGTGGGCCGGCGGGCTCCTGGCAGGACGCCCAACGCACCCGCGCCATCGCCGAACGAGCGGCCGCGCGTGCCGAACTGGTCGTGCTCGGCCCGATGCCGCCCACCTTCGCCGCCGGCGCCGCGGTCGCGGACGACGTCCTGGCCGCCGGGGTGAGCGCTGTGATCCCTTACGCCAGCCAGATCGGGCTGGGTCTGGCGTTCGCCCTGGGAGCGCGAGGCGTCCTTCCCGACGATCTGGTGGTGACCACCGAGAGTGTCATCAGCACCGCGATCGGCGACCACCGGACGCCGACGATCGACGTGGACGGCAGTGAGCTCGGCACCGCCGCGATGGACCTGCTGATCGCAGAACTGGACTCCCCGGGCGAGACCCCGCTACGCACCATGCGCCTCCCGATGCAGGTCACCCTGCCCCTCGACTGAGCAGATTCCCGGTCGCTGATTGAGTTCCCGGTCGCTGATTGAGCTTGTCGAGACCCCTGTCATCCCGGCGAACGCCGGGATCTCTTGCCGCCGGATCCCGTTGCCGGAGACACCGGGGCAAGCCCGGGATGACGGATGCGGCTCCGCATGAGGGATGACTCGTCCAGCTGACCGCTCAGTAGTAGTACGGGAAGCGCGACCAGTCCGGACGCCGCTTCTCCAGGAACGAGTCCCGGCCCTCCACCGCCTCGTCGGTCATGTAGGCGAGCCGGGTGCTTTCGCCGGCGAACACCTGCTGGCCGATCAGGCCGTCGTCGATGGCGTTGAAGGCGAATTTGAGCATCCGTTGCGCGGTCGGCGACTTGCCGCAGACCAGCTCGGCCCAGGCCAGGCCCTCGTCCTCGAGGTCGGCGTGCGGGACGACCTTGTTGACGGTGCCCATCTCGTAGCCGCGCTGCGCGTCGTAGGTCTGGCCGAGGAAGAAGATCTCGCGGGCGATCTTCTGGCCGACCTGCCGGGCCAGATAGGCCGAGCCGAAGCCGGCGTCGAACGAGCCGACGTCGGCGTCGGTCTGCTTGAACCGGGCGTGCTCGGCCGAAGCCAGGGTCAGGTCGCACACCACGTGCAGCGAGTGGCCGCCGCCGGCCGCCCAGCCGTTGACCAGCGCGATCACCACCTTCGGCATGAACCGGATCAGCCGCTGCAC
>NZ_JAPUED010000116.1 GCF_027492755.1 Micropruina sp.
GAGCCCGGGATGACGTTCCTAACCGGCCAAGAGGGTCTCGGCAAGCTCGACCAACGGCCAGCGCGACCGACGACCAAGCTCGGCGCTCAAAGCGGAGAGCCGGGTCCGGAACGCTTCCTCCCTTGCGTTCCGACCCGGCTCGATCCTTCTCACCATGTCGGGCAGTCCCCCGACCGATCTCGCGTCCCCCCGAATCGCGACTCCGGTCCTGCCCGGTGTGGTGGCTCAACCCCCCAACACGAGGAACTCTGCCCGAGCGACCTCAACGTTTCGTAAACGCGACCTCGGGGTCCGGCCAAGGTTCGCATTGACATCATGATGCTTGTGCCTACGCATCATGATGCGTAGGCTTTCGCCATGCGTACCACCGTCAATCTGGACGACGACGTGGCGGCGGCCGTCGCCCGGCTGCAGCGCGAGCGCGGCCTCGGCTTCTCCGCAGCCGTCAATGAACTCGCTCGTGGCGGGATCACAACTCGCCGGGTCGACTTCCGCTACGTCCACCCCTCCTACGACCTCGGTCTACAGGTCGACCTGACGAGCGTGGCGGACACGCTCGAGTTGCTCGACGATCTGGATCGGGCCGACGGTCATGCTTCTTGACGCCAATGTGCTGCTCTATTCGATCGACCGCTCCAGTAGGCAGCACACCGCATGCGCCGCCTGGCTGTCGGACGCGTTCGCGGGCCCCCGGCGAGTCGGGCTGCCCTGGCAGACCATCGGGGCCTTCCTCCGGATCTCCACCCACCCGCGGGCGTTCACCCGGCCGCTACGACCCGATCAGGCCTGGGAGGTCGTCGAGCAATGGTTGAACGCGCCCAACAGCTGGATTCCGGAGACCTCGGACGCGACCGCACGCATTCTCGGCGGGATGATCCGTGAGCTCGATCTGCGCGGCAACCTGATCTCGGACGCTCAACTGGCCGCGCTGGCGATCGAGCACGGGGTCGCCGTGGTCTCGGCCGATACCGATTTCGCTCGCTTTCCCGGCTTGCGCTGGGTCAACCCGCTGGCCGGCTGAGGCCTTCGGTCCGGGCCCATTCCTCGACCGTGGTCGGGTCGAGTTCGGCGTCCGGGCCGGGCAGCAGGCTGCCGTCGGTGAAGCCCGGCAGGCCGGGGACCGGCAACACGGCGACCCGGGCTCGGACGCCGCGGGCGCGCCACACCCTGCGCGCCAGGTCGGCGACGCTCATCGGTTCGGGACCGGCCAGCTCGATCCTGGTCGAGCCGGGGCTCTCCATTGCGGCCCGGGCCAGTCGCGCGGCGACCGCACCGTCTGCGACCGGCTGCATCCGCATCGCCGGGGCGAGTCCCACCCGACCCCAGCCGCCCAGGCGGAGCGCGACATAGACCTGGTCGGCGAACCCGTACCACTGGGTCGACCGGACCACCGTCACCGGAACCGGTCCGGTAGCCAGTGCCCGCTCCTGGGCGAGCTTGCCCTGGTAGTAGCCCATCCGGGCCAGCCCGGGGCGGTCGATGCCGACGATCGACACCACCACCAGCTGCCCCACCCCGGCCCGGGTGGCCGCCCGGCTCAACGCCTTGGCCGACGCCTCGAAAGTCGCACGCCGGTGATCGGCGGCGTCCGAACAGTCGATGACGGCCTCGATGCCCTCCAGCGATCTGGTCAGGTCGTCCGAATCGGACCGGGTCAGATCGAAGCCGGTGCGGCGCGACAGCGGCACTGCCGTGGCGCCGGCCTCGCTCAACGCCCGCACCACCCGGGCACCCATCCGACCGGAACCACCGACCACCGCAACGCGTTGCCTCATGGCCTCATCGTGACACTCGGCGACGAACCCTTAAGGTTTGGGCCATGGCTGAACAATTCCCGCACGGCGTCCGCTCCGAGGTCGGACGGCTGCGCACCGTCATGCTGCACCGACCCGGCAACGAGTTGCGCCGGCTGACCCCCCGCAACAACGACGCTCTGCTCTTCGACGGGCTGCCCTGGGTCGATCGCGCGCAGGAGGAGCATGACGCGTTCGCCGACGCGCTGCGCAGCCGGGGCGTGGAGGTGCTCTACCTCAGCCAACTGCTGATCGAGACCCTCGCCGACGCGGACGCGCGCGAGGCGGCCATCGCCCACACCATGACCGACCTGCGGCTGGGTGACACGCTGCGGCACTACCTGACCGATCTGCTGCACGACAAGGGACCGGAGGATCTGGCCGAGATCCTGATGGCCGGCCTGCGCAACGATGAGGTGTCCGACACCGGCAGCCTGGTGGCGGCGCTGCACGCCTCCGACGAGTTCCTGATCGACCCGCTGCCCAACCTGCTGTTCACCCGCGACTCCAGCGTCTGGGTCGGCGATCGGGTCACCATCACCTCGCTGGCGATGCCGGCCCGGGTGCGCGAGACCCAGCTCACCGAGCTGATCTACGAGTTCCATCCACGGTTCGCCGGCACCGAGCGGATCCATGGCTGGGACAAGGAGTTCCTCGAGGGCGGCGACGTGCTGGCGCTGGCCGAGGGCGTGCTGGCCGTCGGCGTCGGCGAGCGGACCCGTCCGGCGGGTGCCGAGCGGCTGGCCCGGACGGCGTTCGCGCAGGGCCTGGCACACACCGTGCTGGCGGTGCCGATCGATCAGGACCGGGCGACCATGCATCTGGACACCATCTGCACCATGGTCGACGCCGACGCCATGGTGATGTACCCGAACGTGGCGCACCGGTTGGCCGCCGCCACGCTGAAGCCGTCCGCCGACGGCGGCGTCCTGGTCGAGCCGCTGCGTCCGTTCCTGGACGCGGCCGCCAGCGCGATGGGCATCGAACGGCTGCGGCTGATCGACACCGGCCTCGATCCCGTGACCGCCGAGCGCGAGCAGTGGGACGACGGCAACAACACCCTGGCCATCGAGCCCAAGGTGGCGATCGCCTACGAGCGCAACACCGAGACCAACGAGCGGCTGGCCGCGGCCGGCATCGAGGTGGTCGCCATCTCCGGCTCCGAGCTGGGTTCGGGACGCGGCGGCCCCCGCTGCATGTCCTGCCCGATCAGCCGCGACGCGCTCTAGAGAAGCATTGACTTTTCGTCGGTCGAGCTTGTCGAGACCCTTCCGGCTCCAAGGCCTGACAAGGGGTTTCGACAAGCTCAACCAACGAACGGTGTCGAACTCAGCCAACGACCGGTTTCGACAAGCTCAACCAGCGGTGGTCGGGTTGGGCTGCGTCCCTAGACCTGGCGCAGCCAGCCGTGCTTGTCCTCGACCCGGCCGTACTGGATGTCGAGCAGGTGGGCCCGGATGGCCTGGCTGATCGTGCCCGGAGCGCCGTCGCCGACGGTGAACCGGCGATCGCTTCCGTTCACGCCGGGCGCGGCGAAGCCGACGATCGGGGTGACCACGGCGGCCGTCCCACAGGCCAGCACCTCGGTGATCGCACCGCTGCTGACGCCCTCGAAGACCTCGTCGATGGCGATCCGGCGCTCCACCGGACGCAGTCCGTGCTCGGGCGCCAGGGTCAGGATGGAGTCACGGGTGACGCCGTCCAGGATGGTGCCGGTCAGCGACGGGGTGACCAGTTCGCCGGCGGCGGTGACGAACATGATGTTCATCGTGCCGCACTCCTCCACCCAGCGGTGCTCGGCGCCGTCCAGCCAGATCACCTGGCCGCAGCCGTGTTCCGCGGCCTCGTCGGCGGCCGCCAGGCTGGCGGCGTAGTTGCCGCCGCACTTGGCCGCGCCGGTGCCTCCTTCGGCGGCCCGGGTGTAATTCGGGGTCGCCCACAACGTCACCGGCTCGGGGTAGTACGGCCCGACCGGTGAGGCGATCACGCAGAACGTGTACTCCTTGGCGGCCCGGACGCCGATCAGGGTTTCGCTGGCGATCTCGAACGGCCGGATGTACAGGCTCTGCTCGCCATCCGGCGAGGGCACCCACTCGCGGTCCAGGTCGACCAGTTCGGTGACGGCGGCGACGAAGTCGGCCTCGTCCACCGGGGCCATCGCCAGCCGGCGGGCCGAGGAGACGAAGCGGGCGGCGTTCTTCTCCGGACGGAACAGGGCGACCCCGCCGTCCGGCTGCCGGTAAGCCTTCAGGCCCTCGAAGATCTCCTGGCCGTAATGGAAGGTGGCCGCGCCGGGATGCAGCTCGAACGGACGGCGGGCGACGATCTCGCGGTCGTGCCAGCCGGAGCCGTCGGTCCAGGTGGCCAGCGCCATGTGGTCGGTGAAGTTCGCCCCGAACACCGGCTTCGCCACGATCGCGGCGCGCTCGTCGGCGGGCGTCGGGTGGTCGGTGCGGGTCAGGGCGAAGGTCGTCATGGCCGCAGAGTAATGCGCGCGGCCGGTTGCGCCGGCGGACGACCGGGACACGGTCAGCCGACGGCCGGCGATGCTCCACGAGCGAGCAAGAAATAGGCAATTGAACGCCCTTCCGTAAACCAGCCCCAGGCGCTACCTTCCGACCACCACGTAGGTAGGAGGCACGCATGCCCAGTTACCTGGCGATCCCCGGAATCACCGGGGATTCGGTGGCGGCCCGCCACGAAAGCGAAATCGAGATCGACACCTGGAGCTTCAGCTGCAGTCTCGCCACCGGGGCGTTCGGCACCGGCGCCCGAGCCAACCGGCCGGATCTGACCGCCCTCACCCTGACCTGTCGCAGTGGCAGCGCCTCGCCGCGACTGCTCGAGTACTGCGCCACCGGGCGCGCCCTGCCCCAGGCCGTGCTGACCCACGATCGGGGGGCCGGATCGGCGGCCACCGAGGTGAGGCTGACCGATGTCCGGGTCACCGGTTACACCGTGACCGGCGCCGGCGACGCCATGACAGACGAGTTCCGGCTGAGCTTCGGCACCGTGGCCTTCACGGTCCGGGTGCCGCGTCCGGACGGCAGCCTCGGCGATCCGGTCACCACCACCCAACCCACGCCCGGCTCACCGGTGCCCAGCCCTGGCAGCGGCGGGGTGTGGCGTCCGCGCTGAGTCAGCGGCAGATCAGCCGTCCGTATCACCGTCCACCCAGGTCAACTCATACGACCAAAAGGAGTCGTCGATGGATCCCGTGGTTGTGCTCGATGCCGAGATGTCCGTGGCGGCCGCGCGGTCGGTGATCAGCCTGGCCGGTGCCCACGAGATGCTGGTCGTGCGCCGTCCGGACCCTCGCACGCCCGGCGCGGTGCTCTGGTACTCGCTCGCCCCCGACGACCGCGACCGGGTGCTCGGGCCGACCGTCGACGACCAGATGCCGCTCGGCGTCTCTCTCGACCTTCACGAACACGGCGCCGACAAGGTGCGTCAGCTCGACGACGCCGAGGTCGTCGACGGCCACTGGACGGGCCTGGTGATCGACGGCAGCCGTCCGGTCGGCTGGATGTGGGGCGTGCCCCTCGAACAGGATCGCGGCCCCAGCCGCGGGATCGACTTCGGTGCCCGGCGTCCGATGGCACCGCCCCCGGACGCAGCACCCCCCGAACCCACCCGCGGCATCGACTTCGCCGAGCCCCCGCCGATGGCCGCGGACGCCGACGCCGAAGCCCCACCAGCGCCAGCGCCAGCGCCAGCGCCGACAAGCGAATCAGTGCAGGCGTTCCCGCGGGTCGACGTCCCCGAGACCGTGCCGCCGTCGGCCACCTTCGACGTCGTCGTCGGCTTGTCGCAACAGGCCCAGCCCGGCGTCCAGGGCGCCAAGATGATCATCGCGGTGCCCGCCGATCATTCGACGAGTCAACTGACCCTGCAGATCAAGGCGGAGAACTTCACCGTCGCCCAGGTGCGCCGGGATCTGGTGTTCGACCCGTCCGACATCACCGCCCATACCGCGAACTTCCAGCTGACCGCGCCCGCGGTCACCGAACCCTGGCAGGGCCGGATCGAGGTCGAGTACAGCCAGAACGGCCTGCTGATCGGCACCGCCTGGCGCGAGATCCTGGTCGCCCCGGACGCCCCCGCGCAGGCACCCACCTCCACCTCGGGCGGTGAGGTGGCGGTCAACCTCGACCAGACCGTGCCGATCGACCTGACCGTGTCGATCAGTCGCGGCGAGGCGGCCGGCACCTTCCTGTGGACGTTCACCACGCCGCACCCCGTCCAGCTGCCCGACGAGCAGGTGATCACCCACTTGGAACAGGACACCGCTGAGACGTTCGCGCTGCGCAAGATCCGCGAGATGGCCCAGGTGGACGGCAACCCCACCGCGGGACTGCGGATCGCCGGCGTCGCCACCGAGGTGGCCGGCGTGATGCCGCTGTGGTTCTGGAAGGTGCTGGCCCCGGTCTGGCGGATCGCCAAGGACGCCGGACGGCTGCCGACCCTGCTGCTGGTGTCGCAGGAGTCGCTGGTGCCGTGGGAGCTGGCCACCACCGATGAGGAGTTCATCGTCGACCGCACCCTGGTCGACCCGGCCGCGCCGCAACTGCTGGGCGCCCAGGCGATCGTCGGACGCTGGCGTCCGGCCGGGCCGGAGACGCCGTCCGGGATCCGCCGGCCCAGCACGACGCCGGCCGAATCGATGGCGGTCAGCAGCCTGGCCGTCGTGGTCGGCGAGTTCGGTCCGAGTTCGGGCATGAAGTCGCTGAAGGAGGCCATCGAGGAGGGCAAGCAGCTGACCACCACCTACCAGCCGTCGGTCTGGGTCAAGGCGACCGCCGACGAGGTGGCCAGCCTGCTCAAGGGCGAACTGACCGACCGCGGCGACCCCGTGGTGGCGCAGGTGCTGCACGTGGCGTCGCACGGCGAGGTCGATCCGGATTCGCCGATCAACAGCGGCCTGATCCTGTCGGACTCCTCGGTGCGCATCGACGAGTCGATCGTGATCGGCTCGAGCTTCACCAAATCCGCCGCCCCGCTGGTGTTCCTGAACTGCTGCCAGCTGGCCACCGAGACCGGCGGCGCGCTGATCGAGGGCGGTCTCGCCGCGGCCTTCCTGCGGGCCGGCGCCCGGGCGTTCGTGGCACCGCTGTGGAACGTCAACGACACCATCGCCAAGGACACCGCGCTCGCCTTCTACGCCGAGACCATCGGCAACGGCCGTGGAGTCGGTGACGTGATGCGTGAGCTGCGCGGCCGGTTCTCCACCCTCGACGGGCAGAACCAGACCACCCCGCTCGCCTACGCCTACTACGGGCACCCCGGATTGATCCTCACCAGGCAGGAGACCCACTGATGGCCACACTCGACGGCAGTTCCCGGCAGGTGAACCTGGGTCAGGGCATCGCCGTGCGCGCTCCCGGCCTGCGTGGCCGGGCCGACGCCCACAACGTCGCGCCCGGTGCCGAGACCCGGGCGCCCGAGGTGGACGGCTCCGGCGCCGCCCTGGACGCCGCACTCACCCGGGAGGGATTCCTGCGGCTGCGGGTGATCACCTTGGACGTGGCACCGGTGCCGCAGGCGCCCGCCGGTGACCTGCGGGCACCGGTCTCGGACGTGCCCGGCATGGAGGTCACCGTCCCCGATCTCGGCGAGGACGTCGCCCAGGTGCTGCTCGCGGTCGATGAGAACGGCGTAGTGAGCTGGAACTTCCCGGTCGATTCCGGGGACACCCTGGCGCCCACCACCCGCGGCTCGGGCGACGTCGTCCGGTTCATCGTGCCGGCCTTCGCCAGCGCGCCGGACGCCGGCGAGGCCGCCGAGACCCGCGGCGTGCTGGGCCTGATCGGACGCAAGGTGCTCGAACTGGTGGCACTGCCGCTGGCCGAGTTGGTGGTGCCGCCGCTGGCCGGGGCGGCCGCCCGGCTGTGGGAGTCCAAGTCGAGGATCGCCCGGGCCCGCAGCTTCACCCCGGCCAACTACACCAGCGGCGACGTGCCCAGCCTGGCCGACGCCGACTGGGAGAGGTTGGCGACCGGCCGCTCGCTGTGGTTCGTGCACGGCACCTTCGTCAACACCGACAGCGCGTTTCGCGCCTTCCCGTCCGATCTGCTGGCAGCCCTGTCCGACCACTACGGCGGACGCGTCGCCGCCATCGACCACCACACCCTGGGCGTCGATCCGATCGGCAACGCCGACCTGGTCCGCGAACTGGTGCCGGACGGCGTCCAGATCGAGGCCGACATCGTCTGCCACAGCCGCGGCGGCCTGGTCAGCCGGGCGCTGGCCGGGCAGGGCGGCGACCCGGTGTTCGACGTCCGCCGCATCGTGCACGTGGCGAGCGCCAACCACGGCACCGCGCTGGCCACCCCGAACAACCTGGTGCCGTTCATCGACCGGATCACCACCATGGTCAACCTGATTCCGGACGGCCCGGCCGCGGTCGTGGAGACCGCCCTGACCTCGGTGCTGGTGGTGGTGAAGATCATCGCCAAGTACGGCCTGGTCGGCATTCCGGGCCTGGCCGCGATGGATTCCGCCGGTGACTTCCTGCACGGCTTCAACAGCACCGAACTGCCGGCCGAGCAGTTCGCCATCGCCGCCGACTTCAGCCCGTCCGGCGGCTGGCGGGCGATGGCGGTGAAGAGCGTGCAGAACGTGGTGGTCGACCGGGTGTTCGGGGAACTGCCCAACGACCTGGTGGTGCCAACCGCCGGTGTTTACGAAGGCGATGACGCCATGCAGGTGCGTGAGGATCGCCGGCTGGTGCTGCCCAAGGCCCGCGGCGTCTACCACGGCAGCTTCTTCGGCCAGCGCGACGTGGCCACCCAGATCGCGAGTTGGCTGACCGGATAGGAGACGACCGTGGCTGCGCTGGACTACCTGGACTTCGATCTCGAGATCGAGGCGTCCGCCACGCCCGGCAGCTACGAAGTCTCGGTGCTGGCGTCGCCGCGCGGTGAGGCCAGCGGCGAGATGACCTTCCCGTTCAACCCGGACGCCCTGGAGAACGTCATTCTCAAGCTCGGCCGGACCCGCTCCGGCGTCCGGTCGCTCGGCTCACCGACCCAGCAGGTCGCCAAGCAGTTCGGCAGCACGCTGTACGACTCGGTGTTCGCCGGCGAGGTCGGCACCTGCTTCCGGCGCAGCCTCGACGAGGCGGACGCCCAGGGCAAGGGCCTGCGCGTCCGCCTCCGGCTGGGCAAGGCGCCTCAGCTCGCCGACGTGCCCTGGGAGTACCTGTACCCGGCCAGCCTGCGGCAGTTCCTGGTGCTGTCCACCAAGACCCCGGTGGTGCGTTACCTGGAGCAGCCGCGGGCAGTGCCACCGCTGACCGTGACGCCGCCGTTGCAGGTGCTGGTGGTGGTCTGCTCGCCGACGAACCTCGCCACCCTGGATGTGGACGCCGAGGTGCAGCGCATCCGGCACGCCCTGGCCGGCCTGGAGCAGTCCGGCCAGGTGCAGCTCACCGTGCTGCCGCACGCCCACCTCGCCGACCTGCGCGGCGTGCTGCGCAGGGCTCCGGTGCACGTGCTGCACTTCATCGGTCACGGCGGCTTCGACGATCGCACCGGCGACGGCATGCTCGCCTTCGAGGACGACCATCAGCTGGCGCACCTGGTCTCGGGTTCGGCGCTGGCGACGGTGATCCACGACCAGGACAAGCTGCGGCTGGTGGTGCTGAACGCCTGCGAAGGTGCCCGGCAGTCCCCGGCCGATCCGTTCGGCGGGGTCGCCCAAAGCCTGGTCGCGCAGGGCATTCCGGCGGTGGTCGCGATGCAGTTCGAGATCACCGACGAGGCCGCGACGGTGTTCAGCGCCGAGTTCTACAGCGCGCTGGCGGACGGCTACCCGATCGACGCGGCGTTGGCCGAGGCCCGGGTCGCGGTGTTCAGCGACGACAACGACGTCGAGTGGGGCACGCCGGTGCTCTACCTGCGGGCCAGCGACGGCCGGATCTTCGACGTCGCGTCGCACCCCTCGCCGACGGTCGCGGATCAGCCCGTGACGGCTCCCGACGCCGCTGGCGCCCGGGTGATTCCGGTGGTGGTCCCGCCCTGGCCGCCCGGCACCGACGCTCCGGGGGCGAGCTACGACCAGGGGCACCGGCTGCCGACGGCCCAGCCACAACCCGCCGAACCACAGCCACCCGAGCCGCCCGCCTGGACCGGCGGCGGATCCGGCGGCGCGGGTGGTGGCGGGTCGTCCGGGTACGAGCCGGCACCCGACCCGGCGGCGCCGTCCAGGTCGGGCGCGAAGTGGGCGATCCTCGGCGCCGTCGCGGCGGTGCTGGCCATCATCGTCTTCTTCGCCTGGCCCCGGCTGTTCCCGGCGTCCGTACCGGGCGCGGTCGAGTCGCCGACAGCACCGGTCACTCCGGAGCCGACGCTGCCGACGCCCACCCGTCCGACATCGCCGACACCGACCCGGCCCTCGACCACGCTGCCTCCGGTACGGGCGGTGCCGGCGCTGAAGGCGCTGCGTGGGCAGGTGGCTATCGACGGCGACACCGGCGATTGGCAGTGGCAGCTGGTGTCCCACGCCGAGCATCAGATCGCCGGCACCAGCAAGGCCACCGGCGACATCTACCTGATGTGGGACGACCAGGCCCTCTATCTGCTCGCCCAGGTCCAGGACGCCACTCCCCGCGCTCCCGACCCCGGCAAGCCCACCCAGATCTTCCGTGGCGATTCGGTGATTCTCGAGCTGGGCCCGGACAAGCGCCGGCTCACCGCGTCCGACCTGGCCAGACCGACTGACGCCTACTACATGTTCGGGCTGCCCAGCGGCGCCGGCACCCCGCCGCAGCGCGCGATCCTGGGGCCGAACGCCAAGCGCACCTCGTTCGAAACGGCGCGTGACGCGCAGACCCTGGAGGCCGCGATCACCCTCACCCCCACCGGTTATCTGCTGGAGGCGAAGATCCCATGGCGGACGACCGGGCTGAACGGCATCCGCGCGGGCGCGGTGCTGGCCGCCAACGTGCAGGTCTCCGAACGGAAGGCAGACAGCTACGGCAACCTCGGCATGCGCAGCACCAACCCGCAACGCACCGCGGAGCTGCGCGCCCATCCCGCGTACTGGCAGTCCCTGGAGCTACAGGCCTAGTCTTGCCGCCATGGCACTGCCCGTCCTCGATGCCACCGAGCAACGGATCCTCGGCAGCCTGCTGGAGAAGCAGCGCACCGTCCCCGCCACCTACCCGCTCAGCCTGAACGCGCTGCGGGTGGCCTGCAATCAGACCTCCAGCCGCGACCCGGTCACCGATTTCGACGACCAGACCATCGAGACGGCGGCGCGTGAACTGAAGGGACGCGGCCTGCTTCGCGTGGTGTGGGCCGGCAAAGGCTCACGAACGCTGAAATACCACCAACTCCTCGACGAGGTGCTCAGCCTGCAACCCGACGAGCGCGCGCTGCTCACCGTGCTGCTGCTGCGCGGCCCGCAGGCGCCCGGTGAGCTGAAGACCCGCACCGAGCGGCTGCATTCGTTCGCCGACCGGGACGCCGTCGAGCAGGTGCTGCACCGGATGGCCGCGCTGCCCGAACCGTTGGTGCGCGAGCTGGAGCGGCGTCCGGGCCAGCAGGATCGGCGCTGGGTGCATCTGCTCGGTCCGGTCGCCGAGTCGGCCGGCGCGACTCCGGCCGCCGCCGCGGTCGATCGGGACGTGGTGCTCGCCGAGGGCACCGACACCCGCGACGAACAGGTACGCGGCACCTACGACCAGATCGCCGACGCCTACTTCGAACGTCTCGGCGACGAACTCACCGAGCGACCGTTCGACGTCTGGCTGCTGGAGCGGATCGCCTCGCTGGCCGGCTCCGATCCGATCGTGGACGTCGGCTGCGGCCCGGGACACGTCGCGGCCTTCCTGGCCGACACCGGCGCCACGGTCAGCGGCATCGACCTGTCGCCGCAGATGGTGGCGGTGGCGTCCCGGGAGTTCCCCGACCTGGACTTCCAAGTCGGCAACCTGTTCAGCCTGCTCAAGCCACGGACGGCCGCCGGCTGGGGCGCGGTGCTGGCCTGGTACTCGCTGGTCCACCTGGCCGGTTCGGAGTTGGCGCCGGCGATCGCCGCGCTGGCCCGCACGCTGACCCCGGGCGGGGTGCTCGCGGTCGCCGTCCACGCCGGGGACGAGGTGCGCCGGGTCACCGAGTTCGTCGGCGAACCGGTCGAGATCGACTTCGTGCTGCACGACCAGGCCCAGGTTCTCGCGGCGTTCGCCGCCGCCGGGCTCAGTGAGATCGAGTGGTACCG
>NZ_JAPUED010000117.1:0-7373 GCF_027492755.1 Micropruina sp.
ACGTCGAGGGCGGCTACCTGGTCGCCAACATGGCCAAGATGCCGCACCTGCTGGTGGCCGGCGCCACCGGCTCGGGCAAGTCCAGCTTCGTCAACTCGCTGATCACCTCGATCATGATGCGGGCCACCCCGGACGAGGTGCAGCTGCTGCTGGTCGACCCCAAGCGGGTGGAGCTCACCCACTACGAGGGCATTCCGCACCTGGTCACGCCGATCATCACCAGCCCGAAGAAGGCCGCCGAGGCGCTGCAGTGGGTGTGCCGCGAGATGGACACCCGCTACGACGACCTGGCCGCCTTCGGCTTCCGGCACGTCGACGACTTCAACAAGGCCGTCCGGGCCGGCGCGGTGAAGCTGCCGCCGGGCTCGGAGCGGATACTCGAGCCCTACCCGTACCTGCTGGTGATCGTCGACGAGCTGGCCGACCTGATGATGGTCGCCCCGCGCGACGTCGAGGACTCCATCGTCCGGATCACCCAGCTGGCCCGGGCCGCCGGCATCCACCTGGTGCTGGCCACCCAGCGTCCGTCCACCGACGTGGTGACCGGCCTGATCAAGGCCAACGTGCCCTCCCGGCTGGCGTTCGCCACGGCGTCCATGACCGACTCCCGGGTCATCCTGGACTCGCCGGGCGCCGAGAAGCTGGTCGGCCAGGGCGACGGGCTGTTCCTGCCGATGGGCGCGTCCAAGGCGATCCGGGTGCAGGGTGCCTGGGTCACCGAGGCCGAGATCCGTCAGGTCGCCAAGTACGTCACCACCCAGTTGCAGCCGCAGTACCGCGAGGACGTCCAGGCGGCCCCGGAGTCGTCCACCAAGGTCGCCGAGGACATCGGCGACGACCTGGAACTGGTGCTCGAAGCGGCCACCCTGGTGGTCAATCTGCAGCTCGGCTCGACCTCGATGCTGCAGCGCAAGCTGCGGGTCGGCTTCGCCAAGGCCGGACGCTTGATGGACATCCTGGAGACCCGCGGCGTGGTCGGCCCCTCCGAGGGGTCCAAGCCCCGCGAGGTGCTGGTCAAGCCCGACGATCTCGATGAGGTGCTGGTCAACCTCCGCGAGGGCTGATCACACGCGCGGTGCGCGCGGACGGGTCTCTTGGTCACCGTGGACGGTTCCCTTGGTCACTTCGGTGTCGTGGGAGCCGTCCCGACCTGCTTCCCTCGCGACACTTGGCGGCCTGACAGGCCGTGCTCACAGGGTGCTGGGATAGATTGCTGACGTGACCGCGCGCGTACATCTGGTGAGCCTGGGTTGCGCGCGCAACGACGTCGATTCCGAAGAGTTGCTGGCCCGCCTCGAGCAGGGTGGTTTCGAGGTCACCGACGACCCCGAGGCCGCGAATGCGATCGTGGTCAACACCTGCGGATTCATCGACGCCGCCAAGAAGGACTCGGTCGACACACTGCTCGCCGCCGCCGACCTGAAGCAGTCCGGAGCGGCTCAGGCCGTGGTGGCGGTGGGCTGCATGGCCGAGCGGTACGGCGACGAACTCGCCGCCGCGCTGCCCGAGGCGGACGCCGTGCTCGGCTTCGACTCCTACCCCGACATCGCCGACCGGCTGCGCTGGATCATGGCCGGCGGACATCACCGTGCCCACCGGCCCCGCGACCGTAGGAAGCTGCTGCCGCTGGCTCCCGCCGAGCGTCCGGCGGCCGCCCGCACCGTCACCCTGCCGGGCCACGGGACGCCGGCCACCGGGCCGCGGGTGCTGCGGCACCGCCTCGACAATTCTCCGATGGCGCCGCTCAAGGTGGCCTCGGGTTGTGACCGGCGCTGCACCTTCTGCGCGATCCCGTCGTTCCGCGGCTCCTACCTTTCCCGCGGCACCGATGAGCTGGTCGGCGAGGCGCGCTGGCTGGCCGAGCAGGGCGTCAAGGAACTGTTCCTGGTCAGCGAGAACACGTCGTCCTACGGCAAGGACCTGCAGACCGGTCCACGCGCGCTGGAGCTGCTGCTGGCCGAGCTCGCCCGGATCGACGGCATCGAGTGGCTCCGGGTGTCGTACCTGCAACCGGCCGAGTTGCGGCCCGGAATGATCGAGGGGATGTTGGCGGTGGACAAGGTGGTGCCCTACTTCGATCTGTCCTTCCAACATGCGGCGCCGGGCGTGCTGCGCCGGATGCGGAGGTTCGGTGATCCGGACTCCTTCCTCGGCCTGCTCGACCGGGTCCGTAGCCTGGCTCCCGAGGCCGGCATCCGCAGCAATGTCATCGTCGGGTTCCCCGGCGAATCCGAGGCGGACTTCGCGACCCTGTGCGACTTCGCGGCCGCGGCCCGGCTGGACGTCCTGGGCGTCTTCGGCTATTCCGACGAGGAGGGCACCGAGGCCGCGACCCTGGACGGCAAGCTGCCCGACGAGGTGATCGCCGAACGGCTGGAGACGATGTCCCGGCTGGCCGAGGAGGTGTCCGCGCAGCGTGCCGAGGACCGGGTCGGCGAGCGCGTCCGTGTCCTGATCGAGCACAGCGACGGCCGCACCGGGAGGGCCGTCCACCAGGGCCCCGAAGTGGACGGCAGCACCCGCGTCGAGGGACGCCGGCACGAGGTGGGGAGCCTGGTCTGGGCCACCGTCACCGCTGCCGACGGCATCGACCTGACCGCGTCCGAGGCGTCATGACCAGCCAGCCCAGCCAGCCGAGCCGGCTGAACGCCGCGAACGCCCTCACCGTGCTGCGCCTGGTGCTGGTGCCGGTCTTCGCCTGGATGCTGCTGAGTCATCCCTCCGACCTGGCCTGGCGGCTGGGTTCCACCGCGGTGTTCGCGTTCGCCATCGCGACCGACGCCATCGACGGCCGGATCGCCCGCCGCTACAACCTGATCACCGACTTCGGCAAGCTGTGGGATTCGATCGCCGACAAGGCGCTCACCGGCATGGCCTTCGTCGGGCTGAGCATCGTCGGCGAGCTGCCCTGGTGGGTGACCGTGCTGGTGCTGGCCCGGGAATGGGGCATCACCTGGATGCGGGTGGCGATGCTGAAGTACGGCGTGATGGCCGCCAACGCCGGCGGCAAGCTGAAGACCGTGCTGCAGAGCATCGCGCTGCTGCTGTACCTGCCGGGCTTGCCACTGATGCCGTCCTGGCTACAGTGGACGGCCTGGATCGTGATGACGGCCGCTGTCGTGGTGACCCTGGTGACCGCGGTCGACTACATTCGCGAGGCGATCGCCTTGCGGAGACGTGGCTTGGCCGAACAGGAGAAGTAGATGACCCAGCGTTCGCTCGCCGAGGTAGTGGGACGGACGCTGACCGAGCGTGGTCTCACCCTCGCCACCTCGGAGTCGCTGACCGGCGGGCTGCTGGGAGCGACGATCACCGGAGTTCCCGGTGCCTCGCAGTACTACGTGGGCGGGGTTGTGGTCTACGCCACCGAGCAGAAGGCGCGGATCGGGGGAGTGGACCCCGCGGTGCTGCGCAAGCACGGGGTGATCTCGGAGCAGACCGCGGTCGAGATGGTGATGGGCGTGCAGGAACTGACCGGTGCCGACTACGCGCTGGCGGCGTCCGGTGTGGCGGGCCCCGCCCCGCAGGAGGGACACCGGCCCGGCGAGGTGTGGATCGCCGTGATCGGGCCGCGGGTGGGCACGATGCAGCCGTCGCCGACGGCGCTGCGCTTCCAGTTCGAGGGCGAGCGGGAACCGGTGCGCGAGCAGACCGTGCAGGCCGCGTTGCGGATGCTGCTGGATCTGCTCGACCCGATCAAGCGGGACTGACGCCAGGGCCTGAGTGCGTGGCACCCGACGGGTGTCCAACCCGTGCGACGGACGCCCTGGGTGCGAGTTGGAACATATCCTGCGCGACGCGTGTTGATGCAGGACGTCGATGAGAGCTATGGATGGGTAGAGTCGTGGGCATGATCGCCGCCGAGGCCGACCGGCCGCAGTTGATGCGGGAATTGCTGGGAGAATCGTTGCGTGAACTGCGCAACGCGGATCGGCGCACCCTGCGCGAGGTGTCGTCGTCGGCCCGGGTGAGCCTCGGCTACCTGTCCGAGATCGAGCGTGGCCAGAAAGAGCCCTCCAGCGAGTTGCTCAACGCCATCTGCGGCGCACTCGGGGTTCCGTTGTCGCTGGTGCTGCGCCGGGTAAGCGACAAGTACGACGATCGCGACGTGGTGGCCCACCTTCCGGTGCGTCGCCGAGTCGCCGCCTGAGGTGCGCGAGGCAGAGCTCTGGGCGCGGCTGACGCGCCAGATGGGGCGGGTCCCTGCGTTGATCTGGGCCGAGAGCCATGTGGTCTCCGAACTCGGCAGCCGCACCGTGCGCGAAGCCCTGGCCGCAGGGGTGCCGTGCAAGGAGATCTGGCGTGCGGTGTGGCGCAATCTGGAGCTTCCCGCGTCCGAGCGCTGACGGCGTGTCGAGTGTGTTTCGAACATCTGTTCGGTAGTGTTCTGTCCCGTGGCCCCGGGTGTTTCGGCCGGTTACCCACAGCCTGAAGCGAGTTTGACGTTTTTGTCAGTGCCCGTTCGTAAGGTGACAACAGAGGCTTGAGAGACGGCAACGGCCGGACGAGGAAGGACAGCGGAGATGGCGATTGCGGACCGCGAAAAGGCGCTTGGTGCGGCCCTCGCGCAGATCGAGAAGCAGCACGGCAAGGGGTCGGTGATGCGGCTGGGCGAAGAGACCCGGCAGCCGATCGAGGTGATCCCGACCGGGTCGATCGCACTCGACGTGGCACTCGGCATCGGCGGGCTGCCGCGGGGCCGGGTGGTCGAGATCTACGGCCCTGAGTCCAGCGGCAAGACGACGGTGGCACTGCATGCGATCGCCAGCGCCCAGGCCGCCGGCGGCATCTGCGCGTTCATCGACGCCGAGCATGCGCTCGATCCGGCCTACGCCGAGAAGCTCGGTGTCGACACCGACGCGCTGCTGGTCAGCCAGCCCGACAACGGTGAGCAGGCCCTCGAGATCGCCGACATGCTGGTCCGGTCCGGTGCACTGGCGCTGATCGTGATCGACTCGGTGGCCGCACTCACCCCGCGGGCCGAGATCGAGGGCGAGATGGGCGACAGTCACGTGGGCCTGCAGGCCCGGCTGATGAGCCAGGCGCTGCGCAAGATGACCGGTGCGCTCTCCGGGGCGGGCACCACCGCGATCTTCATCAACCAGCTGCGCGAGAAGATCGGCGTGATGTTCGGTTCGCCCGAGACCACCACCGGTGGCAAGGCGCTGAAGTTCTACTCGTCGGTGCGCCTCGACGTGCGCCGCATCGAGACCCTGAAGGACGGCTCCGACATGGTCGGTAACCGGACCCGGGTGAAGGTGGTCAAGAACAAGATGGCCCCGCCGTTCAAGCAGGCCGAGTTCGACATCCTCTACGGCAAGGGCATCAGCCGTGAGGGCAGCCTGATCGACCTGGGTGTCGAGACCGGCCTGGTGCGCAAGGCGGGTGCCTGGTTCACCTACGAGGCCGACCAGCTGGGCCAGGGCAAGGAGAACGCCCGCAAGTTCCTGCGAAAGAACCCTGAGGTGGCCGACGAGCTCGAGACCCGCATCCTGAAGCACCTGGGCATCGGTGAGCACGCCGAAGTTCCGCCCGGCATCGATCCGGTGACCGGCGAGGTCGAGTTCTGAGCGTGGCGGTCGAGGTTCCCGACGGTCCGGACGCCGATCCGGTCGCGGTGGCGCGTGAGATCGCGCTGCGACTGCTCGACGTCCGTGACCGGACCCGCCGTGAACTCGAGCGAGCGTTGGCCAAACGCCGGGTGCCTGAGGAGGCTGTCCGCGAAGTGCTCGACCGGCTGACCGAGGTGGGGTTGATCGATGACCGTCGGTTCGCCGACGCGACCTTCGACGGTCAGCAGCGGCGACAGCGCTCGACCCGGGCGCTGCGGCAAGAGCTTCGCACCAAGGGCGTCGATGCCGAGGTGATCGAGCAGGCGGCGTCCGAGGTCGATGACGAGACCGACCTGGCTGTGGCTCGCGAGTTGGTGGCCAAGCGGGCCCGCTCCCTGGAGCGGTTCCCGCACCAGGTTCGGTACCGCCGAATGGCCGGTCAACTGGCCCGCCGCGGGTTCTCCTCGTCGGTGATCGCCACCGCGCTGCGCGAGTTGCCCTCCGACGAGGTTGACGGCGGCCTGGCGGAGCCTGACTTCGGCTAGCGAATTCCACCGCCACAAGGACCGGCGCTTGAACACAGCGCCGTCGACGCCTAACCTCAGCACAGGTGTGTCAACGATTCATCCCAACTAAGCGATCGACTTCTTCAACGATTTAGCAAACGACTCGTGATTGGAGTTCCGTCCATCCCCGCAGGCGGAGCGGACGGCGGTGCTGACGGTAGGTCCGGCATCGCCTGATTGCCATGGTGATTTGACCCGTTCGGCGTACCCATGTTCACCGACGACGGGAGGTTCCGATGGATCCGATGCAGCTGCTCGCGATCGTCGCCGTCGTCCTGGCGATCGTCCTGGTCGGGCTGACGCTGGTTGTGGTGTCCATGGTGCGCAACCAGCAGCAGGCTCAGAAGCAGGCCGCCCGCCGTGCGGTCGAGGCCGAGAAGCAGGAACGGTCCCGTCTGCAGTCCCTGGTCGCCAAGGTCGATCCGCTGGCCCGTAAGGCCGAGGCCGACGAGATCATCGCGACAGCGCGGGCTGAGGCTGAGCGCGTCAGGGCCGACGCCGAACGAGCGCGGCTGGAGAGCGATGCCGCCAGCAGGCTGGAGCGCGAGCGGGTGGAGATGCTGCTCCAAGAGGTGGAGCGCCGGGAACGCCGGGTGGCTGAACGCGAAGACCAGCATGCCGGGCTGCAGCGCAAGCTCGACGAGCGACTCGGCGATCTGGAGCTCACCCTTGCCGAGTTGGACGCCCAGCGGGCTGCCCTCGACAAGGCGGAGGCGGAACAGCGCAAGGAGATCGCCCGGATCGCGGGCATGACGCCGCAAGCCGCCAAGACGGAGTTGCTCGCCCAGGTGGAGCACGAGGCTCGGCTGGAGGCCGTGCACCTGAGCCGCACGATCGAGGCCGAGGCGCGCCGCGACGGCGACCAGAAGGCCCGGCAGATCATCGTCGGCGCCATTCAGCGACTGGCCACCGATCAGACCACCGAATCGGTGGTCACCACGGTGCCGCTGCCGAGCGACGAGATGAAGGGCCGGATCATCGGCCGTGAGGGCCGCAACATCCGCGCCTTCGAGCAGACCACCGGCGTCAACGTGATGATCGACGACACCCCCGAGAGCGTGCTGTTGTCGTCCTTCGACCCGGTCCGCCGCGAGGTGGCCCGGCTGACCCTCACCGAGCTCGTCGCCGACGGCCGGATCCATCCCGCGCGGATCGAAGAGGTCTACGAACGCAGCAAGCGGCGGATCGACGAGATCTGCCTGCGGGCGGCTGAGGACGCGGTCGCCGAGGTGGGGTTGACCGACCTGGCCCCTGG
>NZ_JAPUED010000117.1:7473-12005 GCF_027492755.1 Micropruina sp.
GGTGCCCGCCGGGAGAGCCTCGAGGTGTACGTGAAGCGGCTCCAGCGCCTGGAAGAGATCGCCCGCTCGCACAAGGGTGTCGACAAGGTGTTCGCCATGCAGGCCGGCCGAGAGATCCGGGTGATGGTGCAGCCCGAGAACGTCGACGACGCCGCCACCCATGTGATGGCCAAAGAGATCGCCAAGCAGGTCGAGGCCGAACTCACCTACCCGGGCAGCATCAAGGTGACGGTCGTGCGCGAATCCCGGGTCACCGAGACCGCCCACTGAGGCAGCGCCGCCGGTTGGTCGAGCTTGTCGTCCCTCGGACGGCACGAGTCGGCGACAACGGAACCCTCCGAGTTGAACCTGACGCTGGGTCAGGTGGTGGAGTTCCCGGCATGACCGACACCATCACCCGACCCGATCTCATCACCGCCACCGTTCTGCTGGACGACGCCGATGCCGAGCTGCGGCTCCGCGCGGCAGTCGATCTGGGCACCTGGCGGGCCGCCGAGGCGGCTCCCGCGCTGGTCGCCCGGCTGGGCGTCGAACCGAGTCACGCCATCCGGGAGACCCTGACCTGGGCGTTGTTGCGTGTCGCCGACGCCGCCCGGCCGCTGCTGCTGGACGCGCTCGGCGACCCCAACTGGCTGACCCGGATGCAGGCCTGCCATGTGCTCAGCAAGCTGGGGGATGCTGGCGACGCCGGGGCCCTGCTGCCAGTGATCGCCGATCCGGTGGACGCGGTGGCGTCCCGGGCCTGGTGGGCAGCCGGGCAGACCGGCTCACCGCTGGTCGTCGAGGCGATGGCGGACCAGTTGGGACGCGGGGACAGCGAGCTGCGCAACTCACTGACCATCGCCTTCGAGGCGTTGGGTGCGCTGGGTGTGCCGGCGCTCGCACGGCGAGTTCGCCGGGGATCCTCGGCGGCGATCCGTGAGCACGCCGCCGACACGCTCGGGCTGATCGGTTCGCCGGACGCCGACCCGGTCGTGCTCAGCCTGCGGGAGGCACTCGACGACCCCGATCCGATGGTCGGCTTCGCAGCGCTGAACGTGCTCGGCCAACTCGACTCGCCGCGGGCCCGGGAGGTCGTCCGGGAGGCGCTGGACGCAGCGGATCCCCGGCTGCGGCGGCTGGCCGCACGCCTCGTGCGCCGGCATCGCGCCGAGCCACCGGCGGAGGCCGTGCCGGCCGAAGGTCGTGAACTGGTGGACGGGCTGGTGGCTGCGGCTCCCGGCGTCCTGGTCGGACTGGCCTGCGAGAGCGCCGTGGTCGCCGAGAGCCGGGCACTGCGCACCCTCGGCGACCGGATCGCCGCACTGGCGGCGAGCCGTCTAGGGCTGGACGTCGCCGGGCTGGCGGCGTCCGAACTCCCGGACGGCATCAGCGTCGCCGCCGCGCTGGATGAGCTCTCGGCAGCCTCCGGTGAGGCGGTCGTGATCACGTCCGTGGAACGGCTGGACGGCCCGTGCAGTCATCATCTGCAGCTCGTCGACGGTGTGCCGCGCGTCGGCGTCCTGATCGGTCACACCGGCGAGCCCGGCCCTGAGACCGACCGGATCCTCGCCAAGCTGGCGCTGCAGGTGGCGCTGGTGGCTCCGCGCCATGTTGCGGTGGCCGACGTCCCGCAGCAGGAGTGGGACGAGGTGCGCGACGCGAGCCTCGGCCGGGCGCGGGCCGAAGGCCTTCCCGACACACTGGACGGGCGGGTGATCGCCGGTGCCGCCGCCGATCACGCCGCCCGGCACGTGCTGCTGGAGCAGGTCAGCATCACCGATCCCGGCGTCACCATCGACGGGCTGCTGTACGGACGCGGCATCCGGGTGACCGGCTTCCGGCGCCTCGAGAGGTCTGCCGGCTAGGGGAGCAGTTCCCTAGAAAGCGCTGGTTGTCGTTGGTCGAGCTTGTCGAGGCCACGCTGCAACGGGTTTCGACAAGCTCAACCCGCGAGACCTAGAGGCCGGGCGCGAGAGGACGACTCATCGAAGCGCTCAACGTCGCCGGTCGGCGATGATCCGTTCGGCCACGGCGACCAGCTGACGGTCTCCGGAGGCGGCGGCAGTGGCGAGTGCCGCGTCCGCCGCCTCGCCTGGAACGCCGGCCAGCGCGAACACGGCTGCCAGCCGGACCTGTGGGTCGGGATCCGTCGCGTGGGCCAGCAGAGCGTCCCGGGCGGCCGGGCTGTCGATCTGCGCCAGCACCTCGACGGCCTGGCTGCGGGCGGATGCCCCGGCCGGCGGGTCCGCGGCCAGCAGCCGGGCAGCGGGTGCGCCGAAGTCGATCAACGCATCGGTCACCGCCGCCGACAGCGGCACCTCGGTGCCGCCCAGCAGTCTGATCAGTGCGGGCAGGGCACGCTCGTCGCCCAGCCTGCCCAGCGCGGTGACGGATGCCGAGCGGACCGGCTCTGCCGGATCGTCCAGTAGACCGATCAACGGTTCCACCGCTGCCGGGTCGCCCAGCTTGGCCAGCGCCTGCACCACGTGCAGCCGGACGTCGGCGTGCGGGCTGGCCAACAGCCCGACCAGCGGCCCGACCGCCGGCGTGCCGTGCTGTGCGACGGCCCAGGCCAGCATGCCCTGCACGGCCGGGTCGGACTCGGTGGCCAGCCGGTCCAGCAGCACCGGCAGCGGGATCGCCTCGCCGTCCAGTACGGCACGGACCCGGACGGTGGCGTCCGGGTGCCGCAGCCGCGCGGTCAGCGCGATGGTGTCCAGCAGGTCGGGCCAGGCCGCCTCGTTGCCGGCGCGCAGCACGCTCAGCCGCTCCAGCAGTTGCTGCTGCAGCGTGATCCGCTGCCGCAATTGGTCGATGTGCTCGTCCAGCACCCGGTTCGGGTCGAACCCCGGATCGTCCAGCGCCGCCGCCACCTCGGCCAGGCTCAGCCCCAGCGCCCGCAGGTGCTGGACGTCGAGCAGCCGGCGCAGATCGGACGGGCTGTACAGCCGGTGGTCGCCCCAGCTGCGCTCGCTCGGCACGACCAGCCCGAGCCGGTCGTAGTGGTGCAGCGCCCGGACGGTCAGCCCGGTGCGGCGCGCCACCTCACCGATCCGCAGCCAGCCGCCGGGAGTCGCGCCGTCGTTCATGACGGCACGCTACCCCGACCGCGCGTCCGGCCCGTCCACTGCGGTCAGGCCGCAGTCCACTCCGGGTCGCGGCCCAGCTTGGCCAGCAGCTTGTCCGCGTCGCCGGCGTCGTCGTCGACGGGAAGTGCCGCGGCGCAGATGCCGTCGCTGTAGAGCGCGGCGCCCCAGCCCTCGGCTCCCGCGGCCAGTTCGCGGGCCTCGGCGTCGCTGATCGGATTGCCTTCGCCGATGGCGCGGGCCACGTCCCAGGCGTGCACGGCGAGATCCCAGCCGTAGAAGTTGGCCATGGTGTCGCCGATGGTGGCCGGGCCGAAGTAGCCCTCGTAGTTGCGCTCGGCCACACCGTCGGAGCTCAGCAGGTCGATGACCGCCTCAGCATGGCTGTGCCAGGCCTGTGCCGGGTCGTCGGTCGCCGCCTGGTTGGGCAGCGGGAGTTGCTGCCTGTCGAGGAAGTCGCGCTCGGTGTCGATGACGTGCCGGACGACGTCGCGCACGGCCCAGTCGGTGCAGGGGGTCGGGGCGTCCCAGCGCCCGTCGACCTTGGTGAGAAGCTGGTTGAACCGGTCTGCCCGGTTGCGGAAGATCGTGATGGTGTCCATGGCTTCACACTACGAACGGGGTCGGCGGTGATCTTGTGAATATCCGACAGGTGCCGCAGCATTCTGCGGTGCGATCCGACAAGCCTGATGACCCGGTCGATCGGGCCCATCTGACCTCGGTCTCCCGCCCGTCGCCACCGATCCACCGGTATCCGCCCTCGCCCGGCATGGCCGAACTGATCACCCGCTACTGGGTTCCGGTCTGGTCGCTGGCCGAGCCGTCCACGCAGCGCACGCTGCAGTTCCCGGTCTGTTTGATCGTGATCAGCAACAGCTACGCCCGCTTCTACGGGGTGTCCCGCGGCGCCTCCGAAGTCACCCTGGCCGACGAGGGGTGGGCGGTGGGCGTCCTGTTCCGGCCCGCGGCGGGACGGCGGCTGCTCCGGCGTCCGGTCAGCACACTGGTGGACGCCTTCGTGGAACTCGACTCGCTGACCACTCTGGACGGCGCGACGCTCGCGCAGGGCGTCCACGCTGCCATGAGCGACGATCCCCACGCCGAATCCAGCCATCGAGCCGCCATCGCCGCCTACGAGGAGACCTTGGCGCGGTTCCTCCCCGTCGACGAGCAGGGCAGCCAGATCAACGCGATCATCGACTGGCTCGAGGCCCATCCCGAGGTCACCCGGGTCTCCGAGGTGGCGGACGCCTTCGGCCTCAGCGAGCGCGGGCTGCAGCGGCTGGTGGTGGACCGGGTCGGCCTGACCCCGAAGTGGCTGATCCAACGGCGCCGGCTGCACGACGCCGTGGCCCGGCTGAAGGCCGGCGACCGCACCCTGGCCGATCTGGCTGCCGAGCTCGGCTACACCGATCAGGCACATTTCACTCACGACTTCCGGGCGGTGACCGGTCTGACTCCCGG
>NZ_JAPUED010000118.1:0-8176 GCF_027492755.1 Micropruina sp.
TCATCCAGCGGATGCTGAAGCGCGCCGAGATCGAGGGCCGTCCCGACGACAACGAGGAGACCATCCGGAACCGGATGGAGGTCTACCACGAGCAGACCGACCCGCTGCTGGAGGTTTACGGCGAGCGTGGCCTGCTGATCGAGGTGGACGGCATGGGCACCGTCGAAGAGGTCTCCGCCCGGGTGCTGGCAGCGCTGTCCGAGAGGCTCGGTCACTGATCCGTGGCGGGTGGCATCGAGGTCAAAACCCCCGAGCAGGTACGCGTCATGCGGCGCGCCGGGCTGGTGGTCGGCCGTACCCTGGCGGCGCTGCGCGACGCGGCGACGGCAGGAGTCAGCACCGCTGAGCTGGACGCGCTGGCCCGCGACGAGTTGGCCCGCGCGGGCGCCACGTCCTCCTTCCTGAACTACGGGGGCGGCTGGGGCATCCCACCGTTCCCCGCAGTGACCTGCATCTCGGTCAACGACGAGATCGTGCACGGCATCCCCGGCTCACGGGTGCTGGCCGAGGGCGACCTGGTGTCGGTCGACTTCGGAGCCATCGTCGACGGCTGGCACGGCGACTCGGCGATCAGCTTCAGCATCGGTCAGCCCCGGCCGGACGACCAGCGGCTCAGCGACGTCACCCGGGAGTCGATGTGGCGCGGCATCGCGGCCGCCCGTATCGGTGGCAGGGTGGGCGACATCTCGGCGGCCGTCGAAGGCTATGTGCGCAGCCGCCGTCCGGAGCGGTACGGCATCATCCGCGAGTTCACCGGGCACGGCATCGGCTCGCAGATGCACCAGGCCCCTGACGTCCCCAATCACGGACGCCGTGGCCGCGGCCCGCTGCTGACCGAGGGTATCTGCCTGGCGGTCGAGCCCATGCTCACCCTCGGCGGCGAAGGCACCGCCACCCTGGACGACGGCTGGACGGTGGTCAGCCGGGACGGCTCCCGCGCCTGCCACTGGGAGCACACCATGACGGTGACCAAGCACGGCCTGTGGGTGCTGACCGCCGAAGACGGCGGCGAGGCCGAACTGACCGCGCTGGGTGCGAAGTTCGGCCCGTTGGCCGACTGAGCCGTGACCGAGTCGAAGTGCTGGCGCCAAGTGGCGGCGACGCTCTCCGACGGTGGTCGCCGGTTGCTCTACGCCCAGATCGTGGTGTCCGCGGACGCCGGCAGGCTGCCGGGGCCGCGATGACCGACCCCACGGATGCGGCGCGGGTGTGGGGCGACCCGGTCAGGTGGCCGGCGGGGCTGGTGCGGGACCTGGGTCTGACCGGCCGTGCTGCCGGCGTCCTCGTGCAGGTGGGTCTGCCGGACGCGGCCGAGCCCTTGTTCGCAGCTGGGCCGCTCCGCCCGGTCTTCTCGGGACCGGAAGCGGGAGCCATCCAGTTCGGCACCGATTTCGGATCGAGGATCTGCGTCCGTCCGCCGGACGGCGAGGTGGTCTCGGTCCGGGAGGACGGCGGTCCGATCCGCCGCGTCAACGCCGACCTCGCCTCCTTCGCCGAGTTCCTGTTTCGTGCCGCCAGCACCCTGGCCACTTTTCCGCAGCTTGATGACGACGCGATCGATCGGTCGGTGGCGACCCTGAGACAGGAGCTGCTACGGATCGACTCGTCGGCCTTCGCCGACCCTGACGACTGGTGGGCGCTCATCTTCGAACAGCTGCGCGACGGGCTGCTGTAGGGCCGCCGGACCGGTTCAGGGAACGTTCTTCCTGGTTCAGCGTTCCGCGCAGTTGACGGCGATCGCCAGGGCGTCGCAGACCGCGTGCATGCGGTCGCCGGCCAGCCGTCCGAGCCGCTGGGTGAGCAGGCCGACCGGCACCTGTTCCACGGAGTCGAGGTTGACCACGCACGGACGGGGGACCGGATCCTCCCCGGGCTCGAGTCGAACCTCGCTGGGCAGGCCGCGGATCGTCGTCGTGCAGGGTGCGATCATGGCCAGCCGGCGCGCCGCGATGGCCGCCGTTCGGGAGAGCACCACGACGGGACGGCGTCCGATCTCGGGGTGCTCGCACCACCAGACTTCGCCCCATTCGGGAAGGCTCATCGAGGACTGCGCGAGCGGATGGCGGTGCCGAAGCTAGCCAGATCGCCCCACTCGTCAGGAGTGTCCATCGGCTGGGCGGCATAGCCGGCGGCGTAGGCCTGGTCGATCTCGCCCGCCCGGACATCGGCCAGAAGCGCCCGCAGCGCCCGCTCGATCATGCTCGCGTCGGTACCGGAGAGATCAAGCGCTCGCGCCCGGGCGAGCAGATCGGCGTCCACTGTGGTGCTGATCCGTTGTCGTGTCATGCCACGATTGTGCCACGACAATGGTACGGCGGGCTCAGCCCCTACTGCCGGGCTCGTCCGATCGCGCGATCGACCACAGCTTTCGCGATGTGCGTACTGCTTTCGGGGTATTTCGCGAAAGCAGTGACGGAACCTGTCATCAGTGCTCGATCGCGCGATCGGTGGTCGGCGTCCATCGGCTGGGCGGCATAGCCGGCGCGTAGGCCCGGCGTCGCCCGCTACGGGTTGGACGACTCGGCCGTCACACGGGGGGCGCCGATCGACTCGCGATCGATGATCAGGTTGGGCAGCGTGTGCCGCCGTCCGGCGGGTCCGTCACCGGCCAGCCGGGCCAGCAGCACCTCGGCCGCCCGGACCCCCATCTCGTAGGACGGCCGCCGCACGGCGGAGATCGCGGGTGAACTGACCGTCATCCATTGGGCGTCGTCGAGGCTGACCAAGGACAGATCGCCGGGCACCGACAGCCCGCGCTGCTGCAACTCCTGGAAGGCGGTCAGTGCGATCTCGCTGTAGGAGGCCAGCAGCGCGGTGGGCGGATCGGGTGCGTCCAGTGCGGCCCGGACGACCTGGCGGGTCGAGTCGCGCGACATCGCCCCGGTATGCAGCCGATAGCGGACGCCGAGCGCGGCGGTGGCGTCCCGGAGCGCTCGGATGCGCTGCGCGATCGGAGAGATCGGCCGACTGATGCCCTGTTCGATCTCGTCCACCGACCGCGAGGTCGCCGCCACCAGGTCGATCCGGCGATGGCCCTCGCCGGCGAGCCGTTCGATCACCGCGCAGGTCGAGGCGTAGTCGTCGGCGCCCACCCAGTCGCTCTCGGGTGCGGGCAGGAACCGGTCGATCAGCACCAGCGGCCGCGGCATCTGCAGGATCTCGTCCAGATGGTTGGAGACCATGCCGGACGACGGGCTGACGATGAAGCCGTCCACCCGCTTGTCCAGGAAGACCTTGACTGCCGCCCGTTCGGCTTGGAGCTTCTCGTCGGTGTTGGCCAGGATGACGTCGAAGCCGCGGTCTCGGGCGGCGTCGATGATCCCCCGCACCGCGCGGGCGAAGTGTGGATCTTCGACGTCCGAGATCACCACTCCGATCGTGCAGGACCGGCCCGAGCTGACGCTGCTGGCCAGCGCGTTGCGGCGGTAGCCCAATGTGCGGGCCATCTGGAGCACACGCTCACGCAGGGCGGGGTCGACGGTGCCGTAGTTGCCCAGGCTGCGGGCGGCGGTCGAGCGGGAGACTCCGGCCGCATCCGCCACCTGCTGCAGGGTGGGTGCGCGTCGGGATCCTGTCCTCGCCGGCTCTGGCGCCAGATCCGCCATCGGTCGTCCTTTGTTTCGGCCTCGTTGCGGGATTGTTTGAATATGTCCGTCTCTAGCCTGAGATACCGGTGTCCTGTTAGCGTGACGGCGAACGCCGGGATCGGCCGAGACATGAGAGTATCGCCCCCAAGTTGTGCGCGTCAGGGTGCTCGACCGGCCGAAATAGCCAGGATCCAACGGCGATGAAAGGGACGACTCATGAGCGCAGGCCCGGCCGGCACGGCACCACCCGAGGCGGCCATCGCGGCCGACGAACTCACCGTCGTCCCACGTCGTCACATCGGTCGCTGGGTGGGTGCGGTGCTGGTCGTCGCCTTCCTGGTCTGGCTCGGCCTGGCGATGGCGAATGCCAAGATCGATTGGTCGATCGTCGCCGAATACCTGACCGTCCCGGTGATGATCGAGGGCATTCTGGTCGCGTTGGTGCTGACGGTGATCTCGATGGCGCTCGGCCTGGTGATCGGCGTTGTCACCGCGATCATGCGGATGTCGAAGAATCCGGTCACGTCGAGTGTCGCGTATCTGTACATCTGGGTTTTCCGCGGCACCCCGGTCTATCTGCAGTTGCTGATGTGGTTCAACATCGCGCTGATCTTCCCGGTGCTTTTCGTCCCGGGCATGGGAGTGGTGAAGACCATCAACGTGGTGACACCGTTCGTCGCGGCCGTCATCGCGCTCGGGCTGAACCAGGGTGCCTACACGTCCGAGGTGATTCGCTCCGGCATCCTGTCGGTCGACGAGGGGCAGACCGAGGCGGCCAGCGCGATCGGCATGACCCGCATCCACCTGATGCGCCGGATCGTGCTGCCCCAGGCCATGCGGGTGGTCATTCCGCCGATCGGCAACGAGGTCATCTCGATGGTGAAGACCACCTCGCTGGCTTCGGCCATCGGCGTGACCGAGATCCTCTCGCAGGCGCAGCACGTGTACTACGTGAACAGCAAGATCATGGAACTGCTGATCGTCTGCGCGATCTGGTACCTGGCGGCGACGACGGTGATGTCGATCGGGCAGTTCTACCTGGAGCGAGCGTTCGCCAAGGGTGCGTCCAGCCGGGCGCTGCCACCCACACCGCTGCAGAAGTTGCGGGCCGTCTTCACGGGCAAGAGGAGCTGAGATGACCGCAGAGGCTTTGGATGCGTCCCAGGTGCCGGTGGGGGAGCCACTGGTGCGGATCGAAGGGGTGCACAAGAGTTTTGGCCCCCTGCACGTGTTGAACGGCATCGATCTGGTGATCAACCGGGGCGAGGTGGTGGTGCTGCTGGGTGCCTCCGGCTCCGGCAAGAGCACGCTGCTGCGCTGCATCAACCACCTCGAAACGGTCTCCGCCGGACGAATCTGGGTGGGCGAGGAGGTGATCGGCTACCGCCAGGTCGGCACCAAGCTGCACGAGATGTCCGACAAAGAGGCGGCCCGCCAGCGCCGGTCGATCGGGATGGTCTTCCAGCGCTGGAACCTGTTTCCGCATATGACGGCGATCGAGAACATCGTCGAGGGCCCGGTCCAGGTGCAGAGGCGCAAGCCCGCCGAGGCGAAGCAGGCCGCCCAGGAGTTGCTCGAGAAGGTGGGGCTCGGCGATCGCGGCAATCAGTACCCGCGGCAAATGTCGGGCGGCCAGCAGCAGCGGGTGGCGATCGCGCGTGCGCTGGCGATGAACCCCGAGCTGATGCTGTTCGACGAGCCGACCTCGGCGCTCGACCCCGAACTGGTGGGCGAGGTGCTGCAGGTCATGCGCGATCTCGGTGATTCCGGCATGACGATGATCGTGGTGACGCACGAGATCGGCTTCGCCAAGGACGTCGCCGACCGGGTCGCCTTCATGGCCGACGGTGAGATCGTCGAACTCGGGCCACCCGAGGAAGTGCTGGTGAATCCGCAACACCCGCGGACCCAGGCATTCCTGTCCCGCATCCTGTGAACCCACGTTTTCCATAAGAGGAGCCACCATGATCAAAGTAAAGGGCCGTACCGTCGCGGCCGGAGCGGCGCTGGCCGTGCTCACCCTGTCCGGTTGCGTGCCTGCGCAGACCACACCGAGCGCCGACGCGTCGGCCGGTGGCCTGCCGCCGGCGATCGCGCAGAGCGGCACGCTCAAGGTCGGGACGTCGCCCGCGTACGCGCCGATGGCGTTCAAGAACCCGGACAACGCCAACGAGACGATCGGCGCCGACATCGATCTGGCGAATGCGGTCGCCAAGCAGCTCGGGGTCAAGGTCGAACTGGTCGAGACCCCGTTCGACCAGCTGATCAACTCGGTGGCGACCGGTCGGGTCGACACGGTGATGTCGGGCATCTCGGACACCGTCGAACGACAGAAGAGCGCCACCTTCGTCGACTACCTGAACTCGCAGGGCAGGTTCTACGCGCTGACCGACAAGGCCGGCGGATACACGGGCGAGGACACCATCTGCGGTAAGACCGTCGCGGTCAGCTCGAAGACCGACTACTACGACCAGGTCGCGGACGTCAGCAAGAAGGTGTGCGAGAGCGCCGGCAAGCCGGCCATCGAGCGGCTGAGCACCGATTCGGGTGCCGCCGCCCGGCTGCAGATCGAGCAGGGCCGTGCCGACCTGGCCGTGCAGGGTGGCGAGGGCATCGCCTACCTCGACAAATTCACCGAGAAGGGCAAGTACAAGGTCGTCCTCGATCCGCTGCCCGGCACCCCGTTCGGCGCCATCGTGATGAAGGACGACATGCAGCTCGCGAATGCGCTGCTGAAGGCGTTCCAGGACATCCAGGCCAACGGCGAGTACGACAAGATCCTGACCAAGTGGGGCCTGGAGGAATACAAGCTGGCGCCGGTGATCAACGGCACCAAGTGAGTTCGTCCTCACCCACGTCTGCACCGCGCTGGCCCGATGATCGGGCCAGCGCGGTTGGTCTTGCCTTCGACCTGGACGGCCCCACCGGTGACGCGATGCTGGACGGCTCGCTGCGCCGGCGTCCGGCCTACTTCAGCCAGAAGTGCTACGGCGTGTGGCGCGGGGTGGACCGGCTGCTGCGTCTTCTCGAGCCGCTGCCGGCGACCTTCTTCGTCCCGGCCTGGGTGGTGGAGCACTGGCCGGCCCAGTGCCGGCGGCTGGTCGACGCCGGCCACGAGGTGGCCCACCACGGCTATCAGCACGAGCGGTTCGCCGACCACGACCTGGCCGGGCAGCGGGCCATCATCGAACGCAGCCAGGCGATCTTCGCCGCGGAACTCGGCGGCCGGGCGGTCGGCTTTCGCACCCCGTCCGGCGACTGGACGCCGGGCACGCCGCAACTGCTCGCCGAACTGGGCTTCAGCTACTCGAGCTCGATGCGCGACGACGACCGTCCGTACCGGCACGCCGACGCCGACCTGATCGAGATCCCGGCCCGCTCCGAACTCGACGACTACACCAGCCTCGCCTACACCCGCGACCCGGACTGGCCCTCGGGCGGGGCGCGGATCGCGTCCTATCCGGCCACGCTGGACGCCTGGCGGCGTGAGGCGAGCGGCTACCACGCGGCCGGTGGCTGCCTGGTGACGATCTTCCACCCCAAATTCGTCGGACGGCCCGGCCCCGCCCAGCTGCTCGCCGAGTGGCTCGGTGCACTGCGAGCGGCCGACCCCTGGTTCGCCACCCTCGCCGAGATCGCCGATTGGGCGCGGACTCCGGAACTCGTCGCCCGATGAGTGACCGTTGGCCCAACGGTGGCCAGCTCGCCTGCCTGATCACGGTCGCGCTGGAGGCCGAGCTGGGCGTTCTGGCCGCCGACCCGTCCGCGGTGACCAGGCAGAAGTCGTTGTCGGTGGGGCGCTACGGAACGAACCGAGGGGCGGAGCGGCTGCTCGCCGTGCTCGCCGATCGTGGCCTGCGTTCCAGCTGGTTCCTGCCGTCCCGCAACGCCGAGACACACGCCTCGCTGACCGCCGAGGTGGTCGCCGCCGGGCACGAGATCGCCGTCAGCGGGCTCGCCCTGGAGGACTTCGGCACGCTCGGCCTGGCCGACCAGCATCGCTGCGTGGTCGAGGCTCGCGAGCGGATCGAGCAGCGGCACGGCGTCCGCGCCGTCGGTTTCCGGCCGGGGCGTGGCGACGCCCACCCTGCGCTGGCCGACCTGCTGCGCGCCGACGGCTTCACCTGGTCGTCGCAGCTGCGGGGCGACGACCTGCCGATCACGCTGCCCTGCGGACTGGTCGAGTTGCCGCACCACCACGAACTGGACGACGCCGCCTACTTCGCCTTCAACCTGGACCCGGCCATCCCGGCCGGCAGCCCGCGGATCGCGCCGGTCGGCGACGTCTTCGCGAACTGGTCGATCGAGTTCTCCGCACACCGGGCGGAGGGCCTGCTGTTCGTCCTCGACCTGCACCCCGAACTGATCGGGACGCCGTCGCGGGCAGCGATGCTGGGAGATCTGCTCGATCTGATCGTGGACGCCGGCGACAGCTGGGTGGCGACCGGCGACGAGATCGCCCGCTGGTGGCTAGCGCGTGACCCGGCCGGCCCGCTGCCCGCCGATCATCCGATCGCCGTCTTCGACCGCTACCTGACTGAAACCCGTTGATCGAGCTCGAGACCTGACCGCGGGCGCGCCGGTAAGTG
>NZ_JAPUED010000118.1:8276-58302 GCF_027492755.1 Micropruina sp.
GTTTCGACAAGCTCAACCAACGGTGGTGAGGGTTTCGACAAGCTCAACCAACGGTGGTGAGGGTTTCGACAAGCTCAACCAACGGTCTCACTCTCAGCGCGGTGTGAGGTGCACCCCGGCGATCATGCAGCGCACCGACCCGCCGGCCCGCTCGATGGTGGGGATGTCCAGCGGCAGCAGCGTCGCGGATTCCTCGATGACCGCCCGCTGCGCGTCGGTGAGCGCCCCGGCGGCGCGCGCGGACAGCGCCAGCACCCGTCCGTTCGTCCCGGTCAGCTCGATGGTGTTGCCGGCGAAGTCCGCGACCTGGTCGAAGCTGAGTTCCAGCACCGCGCGTCCGCTGTCGGCGAGCCGCTGGGCCACCTGGTCGCGCCGCTTCGGTTCGCTGATCGCGTCCAGGCAGATCAGCACGTACTCCGAGGCGATGCCCATCATCACGTTGGTGTGGTAGACGGCGCGGCCGTCCGGGCCGGCGGTGGGGAAGGCCATCGGTTCGTAGCCGAACGCGGTGCAGAACCGCTCCAGGATGACCGGGTCGGCGCGGTGCGAGTTGGCCACGTAGGCCAGCCGCTCGGCGTGGTCGAGCACCATCGCCCCGGTGCCCTCCAGGAACAGGTCGTCGTACTCCAGGCCCGAGTAGTCGATCACCTCCTGCACCCGGTAGGTGCTCTTCAGCAGGTCGATCACGTCGGCGCGGCGTTCCCGGCGACGGTTCGGTGCGTACATCGGGTAGATCGCGATCCGTCCGCCGTGGTGGGTGGAGAACCAGTTGTTCGGGAAGACCGAATCCGGGGTGTCCAGTTGGCCGAAGTCGTCGAAGACGTGAACGGTGATGCCTGCCGCGCAGAGCTGGTCGACGGCCGAGTCGAACTCCTGCCTGGCCGCGGCGGCGATCGCGTCGGAGGCCAGTTCACCGGTGGGCAGGGTCTGGAACGCGTTGTCGGCCAGGGTCTGCGGATTCACCCGGAAACGGTGCGGACGCACCATCACCACGGCAGTCGGGGCCTGGACATTGCGGAAATTCATCGAAACCCTTCTGATCCGGCTGTCTGAGGGGCACGGTCCGGCCTCGGACCAGCGTCGCTGAGTCGGCCGGTGCGGACTGCCTGAACGCACCGGGACGTGAGAGCACCGTACCCGACCCGGCGGGACACACAGCACGAGTGATACCGCCGCGAAACATTTCGGCAATACTCTGAGCGACGTGAGCGCACTGTTCTCGGATTACCAGGCATCGGGGCCGGCTTTCGACGAGATGATCGCCGGCGACGGGAGCGTGCGGACGGCGTATTCGTCCGCGCTGCGCCAGCTCGGCAAGCTCGAAGCGGACGAGGTCCGCTCGCGGGCCGACTACCTGAAGAGCACCTACCTCGACCAGGGCGTCACCTTCGACATCGGTGGCGAGGAACGGCCCTTCCCGCTCGACATCGTGCCGCGGATCCTGCTCGCCGACGAGTGGGCGGTGGTCGAGGCCGGAGTCGCCCAGCGGGTCAAGGCGCTGGAGGCGTTCCTGGCCGACGTGTACAGCGACGGCAAGGTCTTCGACGACGGGGTGATCCCGCGCCGGGTGGTGGCCAGTTCGCCGCATTTCCACCGGGTGATGCACGGCATCGTGCCGCCCAACGGCGTCCGGGTGCACGTTTCGGGCATCGACCTGATCCGTGACAACGAGGGCACCTTCCGGGTGCTCGAGGACAACGTGCGGGTGCCGTCCGGGGTGTCGTACGTGATGACCAACCGGCGGGCGATGTTCTCGGCGCTGCCCGAGGTGACCAGCCGGCACCGGATCCGCCCGGTCGAGCAGTACCCGCTGCAGCTGCTGGCGGCGTTGCGGGCCGCCGCACCCAACGGCATCTCCGACCCCAACGTGGTGGTGCTCACCCCGGGCGTCTACAACTCGGCCTACTTCGAGCATGCGCTGCTGGCCCGGATGATGGGCGTCGAACTGGTCGAGGGCCGCGACCTGGTCTGCCAGGCCGGCCGGGTCCGGGTGCGCACCACCCAGGGGCTGCGCCCGGTGCACGTCATCTACCGTCGGCTGGACGACGAGTTCCTCGACCCGGCGACGTTCCGGGCCGACTCGATGCTGGGCTGCGCGGGCCTGATCAACGCCGTCCGGGCCGGCAACGTGACGCTGGCCAACTTCGTCGGCAACGGAGTTGCCGACGACAAGCTGGTCTACACCTACGTGCCCGACCTGATCCGCTACTACCTGAACGAGGAGCCGGTCATTCCCGGCGTCGACACCTGGCGGATGGAGGATCCGGACTCCCGCGAGGAGGTGCTGGACCGGTTGGACGAGCTGGTGCTGAAACCGGTGGACGGCTCCGGCGGCAAGGGCATCGTGATCGGCCCCGCCGCCAGCAGGCGCAAGCTCGACAAGCTGCGCGGCGAGGTGCTGGCGAACCCGCGCGGCTGGATCGCCCAGCCGGTGGTGCAGCTGTCCACCGTGCCCACCATGATCGAGGGCAGCATGCGGCCCCGGCACGTCGACCTGCGGCCGTTCGCGGTCAACAACGGCAGCAACATCTACGTGCTGCCCGGCGGCCTGACCAGGGTGGCGCTGCCCGAGGGCGAACTGATCGTGAACTCGTCCCAGGGCGGTGGCTCCAAGGACACCTGGGTGCTGGCCCGCGACGGCGTCCGGGCGCAACGGAAGCGGTCGAGGCCCAAGCCGGTGCCGATCGGCGTGCCACGGGTCGACATCGGTGAGGAAGGCGTCCAGCAGCAACAGGAGCAGCAGCAACAGCAGGGCCGGGGAACGGAGGCGTCATGCTGAGCCGGATCGCCGAGTCGCTGTTCTGGATCGGCCGCTACCTGGAGCGCGCCGAGTACACCTGCCGGATCGTCGAGGTGCACCTGCAGTTGCTGCTCGACGACCCGAGCGTCGACCAGGACGCCGCCGGGCAGTCGCTGCTGGAGGTGATGGGCTGCCCGCCTCCGGAGGGCAGCACCGCCGACGCCCAGTACGTGCTCACCGCGCTGTGCTACGACGCGGCCTCGCCGGCGTCCGTGGCGGCCGCGCTGGGTGGCGCCCGGGAATCGGCCCGCCGGGCCCGTGAGACCGTCTCGACCGAGATGTGGGAGGCGATCAACACCACCTGGAACTCGGTGCGCGGCGGACGGTTGCAGCGGATGCGTCCGGCCACCGCGTTCAAGCTGATCCGGGAGCGCTGCGCGGTCATCTCCGGCACCGCCGATTCGACGATGAGCCACGACGAGGGCTGGCGGTTCCTGGTGCTCGGCCGCTCCATCGAGCGCGCCGACATGACCGCCCGGCTGATCCAGTCGGCGTCCTTGACGTCGGGCTCGCAGAGCGCCTGGAACAACCTGCTCCGCGGCTGTGGCGCGCATCACGCCTTCCTGCGCACCTACGGCGGTGTCACCACCGACCGGGACGCCGCCGAGTTCCTGCTGCTCGACCGGCTGTTCCCGCGCTCGCTGGTGTTCACCCTGACCGCCGCCGAGGAGGCGCTGGCCGATCTCGGCCAGACCGAACGGCGGGCCGGCATCGAGGACGCCGCCCAGCGGCTGCTCGGCACCGCCCGGGCCGAGCTGGAGTACCGGCCGCCCGGCGAGGTGCTGCACGACCTGCCCAGCCGGATGGCCGACCTGCAGTGGGTGTGCAACCAGGCCAGCACGGCGATCAGCCAACGCTATTTCGAGGGCGCCACAGCCGCTGTGTGGCGGGGAGGCGAACAGTGACCAGGCAGATCCGGATCGTCCATCACACCGGCTACGCCTATCGCGAGCCGGTGCTCGGCTCGCACAACGAGGTCAGGATGACCCCGCGGGCCAGCCGCGAGCAGTGGGTGCTGTCGTCCCGCATCGACATTCAGCCGACGCCGTGGGTGCTCAGCTACCGCGACTACTGGGGCACCAAGGTGACCTCGTTCGAGATCCGCGAGCGGCATTCCCGGCTCGGGGTGACCTCCACCGCCACCGTCGAAGTGACTCGCGCCGGCGAGCAGGCGCCCGGCGCCAGTTGGGACGAGTTGCGCGACCCCGGGCTCGAGGACCGGATGGTCGAGATGCTGACGCTCACCGACCACATCGACCCGGGCTCCGAGCTGCGTGACTTCGCCGCGGGTGTCGCCCGCGAGGCCAGTCCGGCTGAGACGGTCGCCGCGGTCGCGGCGACGATCCGGGAACGGGTGGACTATGTGCCCGGCGTCACCCACGTCCGGACCAGCTCGCGCGATGTCTGGAAGGCCCGGGCGGGCGTCTGCCAGGACATGGTGCACGTCGCGCTCGGCGCGCTGCGCAGCGTCGGCATCCCGGCCCGCTACGTGTCGGGCTACCTGATGCCGGCCGCTGATCCGGTGCTCGGCGAGGTTCGCAAGGCCGAGTCGCACGCCTGGCTGCAGTACTGGGACGGCGCCTGGGTCGGGCTGGACCCGACCAATGATTCGGCACCTGGCGAGTTCCACGTCGAGGTCGGCATCGGACGCGACTACTCCGACGTGCCGCCGCTGCGCGGCATCTACTCCGGCGCCGCCGAATCGGAGATGTACGTCGAGGTCGAGATGACGGTGCTCGCCTGAGCGCTGCGTCGTCCGGCTAGCCTGGGTGGGTGGACAACCTGCCGATCTCGTCGAAGTACCGTTCGCGGCCGCTGGATCCGCTGACCGACGGCGAGCGCGAGGAACTGGCCGGACGGCTGAACGAGGAGTTCGCCCGCGGCGGGATCGACACCGATGACTACCGGGCGATGCTCGACCGGGTGTTCGCCGCCCGCACCCTGGGTGATGTCGCGGACGTGGTCTCCGCCCTGCCGGCCAAGGACACCTTCGCGGTGCCGTCCGTGATCGAGCAGGGGAGTGTGGCGCCCGGCGAGCTGGTTCCGGCCAAGAGCGCCGGCAACCGCGGCGCGATCATGCTGGCCGCCGGTCTCGGCACCGGCATCGCGGTGGCGATCCTGCTGCTGGTGCTGCTCCTGCTCTGATCGACGCCGCACCGCCGGCACCGGCCTCGACAAGCTCGAACCAGCGGTGTCAGCGGACCTTGACCGCCTTGTTGGTCGGACGGATGTCGGCACCGGTGAGGTTCTCGTGGGTGACGTAGGTGGCCAGCGCCGCCGACAGCAGTTGTGCCCACGGATCGTTGCCGCCCCGGCTGGACGCGCTCGCCAGCGTGACCGTCGGGGTCTCCGGGCGCAGCGGCGGCTGCCGCAGCCAGGTGCGGGGCGAGGTCCAGCGGGTGCCGAACGACGGATCGGGCGTGCCGGCGGTGTGGTCGTGGATGATCACCTGCCCGGCCTGGCCGGGAAGCCGGTACTCCACTTTGACCCCGGTCGAGGTGTGCTGGACGTGTTCGGTGACCATGTCGTCCGAGCGGTTTCCCGCGACAGCGGATAAGGATCCGGATCGGGCTTGGTCAGCCAGGCCCGATCCGGATCCTTGTTCGGCGATCTCCGCCGGCGCGGGCATCACGGTGATTCGGGGGGCCAGGGCGGGCCGGGTCCAGGCGGTGCGACGACGCAGCGTCGGCTCACCGCCGGTCAGCCGCAGATACTCCCAGGGGTTGACCGTCGCGACGATCGCATCGACCGCGACCGTGCCGGACGCGGTGGTCAGGGTGCCTTCGGCGAGTGCGGTCACCGGTTCCCCGGTGTGCACCTCGACCCGGCGCAACGCCAGGCGTGCGGTCAGCAGGTCGATCAGCTCGGTGGCCGGCACCGGTGCACCGTCGCGGGTGAGCTGCCAGCGGCCGAAGGTGCGCTCCAGCGCCAGCCGGACGGCGACGAACTCCGGGGCTCGCTCCGGCCGTGACCCGATCCGCCAGGCCGTCGAGCGCAGCAGGGCCGCCGCCTGCGGGTGGCCGAAGCGGCGGGCCATCCGGGCCAGGCTGTGGTTCAGGCCGAGAGCCTGACGGCGCCGCGGGGTCAACGCGGCGTCGGTGAACTCGTCCTCGAGCCCGAGCCGGCGCAGCAGTTGCCAGCGTTCGTCGAGATCGTCCAGCAGGTCCCGCCAGCGGGCGGCCGCGGGCGTGCCCCAGGCTTCGCTCAACACCGCCCATTGGTCGCCCCGGTCGGCCGGCAGCGTCAGCGAACTCCCGTCGGCGAAATGATGGACGGCGGGCGTTGCCGGCACCAGCGCGTGCCCGCTGCGGGCCAGTTCGGCATCGAACGGACGCCCCGACTTGCGGAACAGGTCACGCCACGGCGCCGGGAAGGTGAACACCGGTGGCAGGGCACCGGACTCGGCCCAGCGTCCGCCCAGCCGGTCACCGGCCTCGAACAACAGCACCTGGTGGCCGGCCTTCGCCAACCGGGCCGCCGCCGCCATGCCGGCCAGCGAACCGCCGACCACCCCGATCGTGCTCACGCCAGGCTCCCGGACGCCGCCCGCAGCGGCATCAGGCCGCCAGTTCGATCAGCTTGCGGACGGTGTTGAGGTTGCGCGCGGTACCGGCCACGGCCAGGGCGCGGCCCAGGGCGGCGTCCTTCAGCTGTGCTCGTCCGGCGCCGTTCGCGTAGCGCAGGTGCAGTTCCCGGCCGAGGACCGCCCAGCGGTCGTCACCGGTCTCGACCTCGCCGGCCTTGGCGATCGCCGCGGCGGTGGGTGCCGCGGTGAGGAAGCTGATGTAGGAGTACTTCGGCTCGATGATCTCGAACGGGTGGGCCTCCAGCGCGGCGATCACCTCGTCGCGGGACCGGCTGATCACCTCGCGGAAGAAGCCGAACTTCTCCTCCACGGCACGCTCCAGTGCCCGCTCGAACGCCTCGTCGTCGTCGGGCGGGGTGCACACCATGTTGCCGGAGGCGATGTAGGTGGACACGTCGCGAGCGCCCAGCGACTCCGCGAGTTCCCGCCACTGCGCCATCGGCAGCTTGCCGGTGCCGCCGACGTTGACCGCCCTGATCAGCAGGATGCGCTTCATGGCGTCACCTTAGAGGTTCCGCAGGTGGGGGCCGGCCAGCCGACATACGCCCTGCCTGCGGACCCCTTGGTGCTGCCCGACGGGCGTCCCCGGAGAACCTCCGTCGCACAGCACCGGTGCGACGCCCGGGTTTTCTGTCGGTGCCCGCTGTCAGGCTTGACGTGTTCCGGCACTGGAGAGCTATGCTGGAGCGACATCGAACAAACGTTCGATAATGAGTCAGGGGGAGGGCTCGCAACTCCCTGGTGCGGACGGACCTCGACCCCCGTCCGCACCGGGGATCGCGGCTCCTTTCCGGCCGAACGACGTGGTGACCGAGGGGAGGACTTCGTGCGCGCAATCGACGAGCGTGAGGATTCCCGGTCGGGCGTCCCGGTTCTGGCGGCGGCGACTGCGGCATTGACCGAGGCGGAATGCGCCGAACGGCCGTCCGACCGGTTCCTGCTGGCCCACCTGGCCGCACTGCGGGTGGCGGCCGTGGTGCTCGCCTGCCGCACCGTCGGCAGGGCATCGACTCGTCCGCAGAACGTCTGGCAGGTGCTCGCCCGGACCGCCCCGGAGTATGCCGAGTGGGCCGGCTTCTTCGCCGCGCTGGCGCCGAAATGCGAGGCAGTGCGTTCCGGGGCAGTGGCCGTGATCAGCGCGCGCGAGGCCGATGACCTGCTCCGCGACGTCGGCATCTTCCTCGACCGGGTGGCCCGTCGGCTGGGCCGGTCGTTGTCGCGACAAGACGTGTCATGACCGTGACCGCCTCACCGGCGGTCGATCCGCGGGTGATCATGCACGTCGACATGGACGCCTTCTACGCCTCGGTCGAGCTGCGTCGCCGCCCTGACCTGGCCGGGCTGCCGGTCTACGTCGGCGGGGCCCACCGGGGTGTGGTGCTGAGCGCCAACTACCGGGCGCGCGCCTTCGGCATCGTCGGTGGCATGCCCTCGGCGCGGGCCCGCCGGCTGTGCCCGCAGGCGGTGGCGGTCCCTCCTGACTTCGATGCCTACACCGAGGTGTCGGCGGGCATCGGCGCTGTCTTCGAATCGGTCACCGCGCAGGTCGAGATGGCGTCCATCGACGAGGCCTATCTCGACGTCACCGGCAGCCTGCGGGCGTTCGGTTCGGCGCGGGCGCTCGGCGAATATCTGCGGGCACTGGTGGCCGATGAGCAGGGCATCACCTGTTCGGTCGGCATCGGCCGCACCAAGTTCGTCGCCAAGGTCGCCTCGTCCCAGGCCAAGCCCGACGGGCTGATCGAGGTGCCGCCGGGCGGCGAGGCCGCGTTCCTGCATCCGCTTCCGATCGAGCGGATCTGGGGTGTGGGTGAGTCCACCGCCACCCGGCTGCATCGGCTCGGCATCACTTCAGTAGCCGACCTGGCCGGTACCCCGGTCGGCACCCTGCAGCGCACCTTCGGTCGTCATCAGGGAGCGCTGCTGGCCGAACTCGCCTGGGGACGGGACTCCCGCCGGGTGATCGCCCGGCCCGGTGAGCGCGGGGTGGGCTGCCAGCACACCTTCGCCCACGACATCGCCGACCCTGCGCAGCTGCGCGCCGAACTGCTGCGGGTCTGTGCCACGGTGGCCCGGCGGATGCGCCGGGCCGGGGTGCTCGGCCGAGTGCTCACCGTCACCATCCGGTTCGCCGATTTCCGCACCACCTCGCGCTCGGCGACACTGACCGGCCTCACCGACCGTACCGACGAGCTGCACGCTCAGGCGGTCGCGCTGTTCGGTCGGATCGGCCGCTCCGACGCCAGGGTCCGTCGGGTCGGCGTCCGGGTGCAGGGCTTGGTCGAGGCCGGCCGGGCGTACTGTCAGCCGGCGCTGGGCGACCCGGAGCGTGGCTGGCGCGAGGCCGAGCTGGCGATGGACGCGGTGCGCGCCAAATTCGGTGCGCGTTGCTTGGAACGTGCGGTGCTGACCCGGCGCGACGCGACGGAATCCACCCCTTCGGGGTGAGCCGTTTTCGAACTTTGTTCCGTTTGGTGGGTCGCCAGCCTAGACTTGCTTTGCGGCTCAGCCGTGCGTGCTCCATTGAACCCGAAGGGAGGTTGGCATGGCTCTCTCAGAGGACGAACAGCGACTCCTTTCGCAGCTGGAGGAGGCTCTGGCAGCCGAGGATCCCAAGCTGGCCAGTACTCTGCGCGGTACCACGACCCGGCGGCTGCATCGTCGTCGAGCCGCGTTGGCCGGCGTCGGTTTCCTGATCGGCATCGGGTGCCTGATCGGTGGCATGCAGTTGAGCCCGGCGCTGAGCATCGTCGGCTTCGTCATCATGCTCGCCGCGACCGTGGTCGCGATCACCTCGTGGCGCCACGTCGGCGAAACCGCAGCCGCGCACCCGTCGAGCCGCTCGCCGCAGGGTGAGAAGGCGTTCATGGACAAGATGGAAGAGCGTTGGCGCCGTCGCCAGGACGAGGGCCAGTAACCCTCCCGTTCGGCTATCCCCAGCTATCCGCGCCAGTGCAGGCGCCGCCACAGTGACCGTGGCAGCAGTTCCCGCCCCCACTTCCGTGGACGGCTGACGCCTGCAGCGAGGCCGCTGCGCACCGCCGCCACGTCCGCACCGAGTTCGCCCAGTTCGCCCAGATCCTCCGCGTAGCGGGCCCGCTCGACCTGCAGGCTCACCCGCCGCAGCGCGGCACCCGCGTCGGGGGGCAATCCGTCGGCGAGCGTCGTGCCGATCTGTCGCGGTGAGCCGGCCGGCCATTGCCGTCCGGCGTCCCAGACGCTGTCCCTGATCTCGTCCCAGGCGCCGGTCACTGCCGCGCGCGGCGTCCGGGCCGCCAACCGCAGCGTGCGTCGCCGACGACGCAGCAGCGTCGGCGTGACCGCCGCCGCGCCGGCGAGCAGTGCACCGCCGGCCCAGCCCAGCCAGCCGAGGTCAAGCCCGGCCGTCGGGTCGGTGGGTGCCGCCTCGGGCTCGGGCGCTTCCGGCTCCACGCTCGGCTCGGGCTCCTCGCTCGGAGTGGCGGAGGCCGACGGCGTCGCCGAATGGGTCGGCCGAGTCGTCTGCGTGCCCGTCGCATAGTCGGGTGGCTCGGCGACCGCCGGCGTCGGCTCGAAGGCGACCCAGCCCAGACCCTCCAGGTACAGCTCGGGCCAGGCGTGCATGTCGCGGATCGACACATCCCAGGCGTCCCCGGCGCGCTCACCGGGCAGGAAGCCGACGGCCACCCGCGCCGGGATGCCGACGGTGCGGGCGAGCACGGCCATCGAGGTGGCGAACTGCTCGCAATAGCCACGGCGATCGTCGAAGAGGAACCGGGTGAGGGCGTCGTAGCCCGAGCCGGGTGCGGGATCCAGGCTGTAGCTGAAGGCGGGCGAGCGCAACCAGTCCTGGATCAGTTGGGCACTCTGCCCGTCGGTGGTCGCCCGCCGGGTGATCTCCTCGGCCAGGGTACGGATCCGGACCGGCAGGTCGGCGGGCACCGCGGCGGTTACCCCGCGGTCGTTGGGATCGCCCGCTCCCGCGGCGGCCACCTGCTGCGCGGTCGGCGCCACATCGACGATGGTGGCCTGATAATGCAGGCCATTGGTGGCGGCGTCGCGTCCGTCGCCGGTCGCCAGCACGCTCAGCGAGAGCGGGTCGTGCCGCCAACTCCCGGACGCCGTGAACTCCGCCGGCGCGTACGGCAGCGGCAGCCATTGGGAGTTGAAGTCGGTGATGCTGACGTCGACCTGGAAGCGCGGACGTCCGGCCGTCACCCCGGGCGGGGCCGGCAGCGGTCCGGAGAACAGGTCGATCGGCTCGAGGTGGAAGCCGGTCGCGTCGAAGGCGGGCAGCGAGGTGAGCCGCAACCGGGTGCCGTCGCCGCTGCTGGTGGTGTAGCTGAGCACCCGCCGGTCCACCGGGAGTTGCAGGTTGCGGCGCAGGTCGAGCGACGGGTCACCCATCTGCACCGGGCCCTGGCCGGTGAACGGCGCCGTCTTGCCCGGATTCAGTCCCGGGGTCACCAGGCCGGCCAGCAGTGCGGACGGGGTGGCGACCAGCAGGCAGACCAGGCCGCCGGTCAGCAGGCCCCAGCCGGTCCTGGCGGACGCCGCCGACCGGGGCATCCGTCCGGACGTGTCGGCCAACAGCACCAGCAGATAGCCGACGGCTGGCCAGAGCAGCGCGCCGAACGGAACCAATGCCGGCAGCGCCAACGCGGTGAGCAGGTAGGGAATGCCGAGCGGCAGCAGGGTCCAGGCCGCCTGCCGATGGGTCACCGCGAGCTGATCGGCGAGGAAGGCGAGCACGCCGATGGCACTGGTGGTGATCAGCCGGACGCCGAGGTTGGGCCCCATCGGCGCCGACGAGGCCGCCACCCAATGCACGCCGTCGGACAGCACGGCGGGCAGTGCGAACGGGTTGGTCAGCCCGGCGTTGAGGGCCAGTCCGGCCAGCGCCAGGACGCCGAGGGAGGCCTGCGCCAGCCCGGCCACCGAGTCGTTGCGCAAGCTCCGGCGGGCGACGATCCCGGCGGCGCCGATCACCGCGATCAGCAGCACGCAGTCGAGGAACAGCCCTCTGTCGGAAGTGATCGGAGCGAGCGTGGTGAGGGCCAGCGCCATCGCGATCGCGACCGCGGCGCCGGTCCGGTCCGAGGCCCGGATCATCGCGGCACCTCGTCGGCCAGGGCTGTCCAGGCCTGCGGGATCCCGCCGGCGGCCGCGTCCCGGACGACCCGCCAGCCGTTGGCCAGCAGGATGTCAGCCGGGTCGTCGGGGTCGGGCTCGGTGGGTTGCAGCAGGATCGCCCGGCACAGTGCGCCGTGCCGCCGCAGGGTGGTGAGCGCCAGCGCATCGGCGCGGGAGAGCCGTCCGATGATCGCGATCAGCAACTCGGCCCGGCCGCCGCTGTCCGAGCGCAACGCGTCGGCCAAGTCCCCGGCATCGGTCAGCGTGCTGTCGGTCAGGTGATCGAGCAGGCTTTCCCGGGTGGCGTCCCCGGCCACCGTCAGCCGGCGTCCGTCGGTCTCGCTGAGCGTGACGTCGTAGCCGGCGTCGATCAGGTGCGCACCGACCGAAGCGGCCGCCGACACCGCCCACTCGAAGCTGGACGCCGGCCCCGCACCGACATGCCCGGTGCTGCGGTTGTCCAGCAGGATCAGCGCGCTGGGCTCCCAGGCGTGCTCCTCGCGGCGCACCATCAGCGTCCCGGTGTGGGCGGTGGAGGGCCAGTGGATGCGACGGAGCTCGTCTCGCGGCCGATACTCGCGGATCAGCGCGTCATCGGGGCCCAGCACGCTGCTGCGGCGTTGCGTCGCCTCGCCGACCAGGCCGGTGCCCGCCCCTGCTGTGGTCGCGCCGAGCGGATGGACGGCGGGCGTCACGGTGAGCAGGTTGCGGCCGCCCAGCCGGCGGCGGGAGCTGGCCAGCCCGAGCGGATCGAGCGTCGTCGACCGGCACGGTCCGATCCGGTACCGGCCACGCAGGAAGGTGCCCAGGCTGTAGTGCAGCTCGGTCTCCAGATGCCCCCAGCCGGACGGCACCGGCAACACCGGCGCACCGGCCAGCCCCGGCGGCACCGCGTCCTCGAGATATCCCCAGGCGCCGAGCCCGATGCCGTCCCGGCTCAGGTCGAGCCGGACCGGCACCGAGGCGCCGGCCGCCACCCGGTCGGTCGACAGTCGGCGCCGCAGCCAGGCGCGCCGCGCCGACAGCCAGACCAGCAGGGTCGACGCGGCCACCAGGCCGAGCAGCAGGCCGGCCGGCCAGGCCAGCGGACGCAGTCCGGTCACGCCCGCGGCGATCAACAGGACCACCGCCGCGGTGACCAGGCCCAGGCCGCGCGCGGTCAGCCGGACCATCGTCAGTCGCGGTCGGGGACGCCGACACCGTCGACCGCGGCCCGCACCACGTCGTCGGCGCTCCGTCCGGCCAGTTGGGCGGCCGGGCTGAGCAGGATGCGGTGCGCCAGCGCCGGTGCGGCGAGCGCCTGGATGTCGTCGGGAATCACGTAATTGCGCCCCTGCAGCACGGCCCGGGCCCGGCTGGCCCGCAGCAGCTGCAGGCCGGCGCGCGGTGAACCGCCGAGCCGGACGTCGGGGCTGGTCCGGGTCGCTTCCAGGATCGCCACCAGATAGTCCTTGATCGCGGTGTGGACGAAGACCGCACGCACTGCGTCGGTGAGCGCGGCCACGGTGTCGGCGTCGGTGACCGGCTGCAACTCGCCCAGCGGATCACCGCCGCCGTGGTGGTCGAGCATCGCGATCTCGGCGGCCCGTACCGGGTAGCCGATCGAGATCCGCAGGCTGAACCGGTCGCGCTGCGCCTCGGGCAGCGGATAGGTGCCTTCCATCTCGACCGGGTTCTGGGTGGCGACCACCAGGAACGGGTGCGGCAGCGGATGGGTGACGCCGTCGACGGTGACCTGGTGTTCCTCCATCGCCTCGAGCAGCGCCGACTGGGTCTTGGGGGAGGCCCGGTTGATCTCGTCGCCGATCACCACGTTGGCGAACACGCCGCCCGGTTTGAACTCGAAGACCCGGTGCTCGGCGTTGAAGATCGACACCCCGGTGATGTCGCTGGGCAGCAGGTCGGGGGTGAACTGGATGCGCTGCGCGGTGCCCCCGATGGCCCGGGCCAGCGCCTTGGCGAGCATCGTCTTGCCGACGCCCGGGACGTCCTCGATCAACAGGTGACCCGACGAGAACAGCGCCACCAGGGCGAGTTCCACGGCTTCGGGTTTCCCTTCGATCACGCTCTGCACCGCGGTGCGGATGTCGTCGGCGACAGCGCGCAGGTCGTCGACCTGGCTCGCTGGGCTGCGTTCCACGAATTCCCCCTCTGGCCTCGGCGCTGCGGCCACCCTACCGGGCGTCTCCGACGCACCGACGGGCGCGCACTGATACCTCAGTGGAGGAAAGTGGAGTACAGTGGCGCCAAGTGGAGGACAGAGTCGAGGGGGTGGGTCCCAGATGTTCTTGGGAACCCACACGCCGAAGCTCGATGACAAAGGTCGTTTCTTCCTCCCCGCGAAGTTCCGCGAGGAACTGAACGGGGGCCTGGTCATCACCAGGCAGCCTGACCGCTGCCTGGCGATCTTCACCCCAGCCGCCTACCAGGCGGCTGCCGATCGGATGATCGCGGGATCGTCCAGCCTGGCGAAGGTGCGCTCGGTGCAGCGGATGTTCGCCTCCGGTGCGGATTCGTCCACACCGGACAGCCAAGGCCGGATCACCGTGCCGGAGCACCTGCGGAACTACGCGGGCCTGCGTCGGGAGATCGTCGTGATCGGCGCCTTGGACCACATCGAGGTGTGGGACGCGGAGACTTGGGCCTCCTACGCCGCGGCGCAGGAGGAGGCCTTCGCACAAATGGACGAAGAGGTATTCGGAGCGGGGTAACCCGCCGAAGCAACACCGTCGCGTGCGGTGCGGCTTCAATCCGAGGGCAACGCCCCCTGGCGCACCTTCCCCGGTGCCAGGCGGCCCCCACGGATTGAAACCACGGCGCACGCGAGGGTGCCATCCAAGGTTGATGGAGGGGTCGAGATGGACGGGCAGCAGGCTGTGCACGTGCCGGTGATGTGCACGCGCATCGTTGAGCTGCTCAGCGTGCCCCTACAAGCTCCCGGGGCGACCTACGTGGACTGCACCCTCGGCCTCGGCGGTCACGCCGAGGCCGTTCTCACCGCCTGTCCGCAGGCCCGGCTGATCGGCATCGACCGCGACCGGCACGCATTGGACGCCGCGGCGGCCCGACTGGCCCCGTTCGGTGACCGGGTGGCCCTGTTCCAGGCCCGCTACGACGAACTGCCCGAGGTGCTCGCCGAGGCCGAGCGCCCGGCGGTGCAGGCGATCCTCGCCGACCTCGGGCTGTCGTCGATGCAGATCGACCGCACCGAACGCGGCTTCGCCTACCGGGCCGACGCCCCCCTCGACATGCGGATGGACGACACTCAGACGTTGACCGCGGCCGAACTGCTGAACACCGCCGACGTCGCCGAGTTGACCCGCATCCTGCGCCGGTTCGGCGAGGAGCGGTTCGCCGACCGGATCGCCCGCAGGATCGTGGCCGAACGCGCGACGGAGCCGTTCACCGGTTCCGCCCGGCTGGTCCGGGTGATCGAACAGGCGATCCCGGCCGCGGCCCGCGCGTCCGGGGGAGGACACCCCGCCAAGCGCACCTTCCAGGCGCTGCGTATCGCGGTCAACGACGAACTGACCGCCCTGGCCGGCCTGCTGCCGGCGGCGATCGACGCGCTGGCACCCGGCGGACGCCTGGCGGTGCTGGCCTACCACTCCGGTGAGGACCGGCTGGTGAAGAACGCGCTGCGCGAGGCGGCCACCGATCGCGCCCCGCGCGGGCTGCCGGAGGTCCCGGCCGCCCTACGGGCCCGGCTGGTGCTGCTCACCCGCGGCGCCGAGCGTCCCGACACAGACGAAGTGCAGGTCAATCCGCGCGCCGCCTCGGCACGGCTGCGCGCGGGAGAACGGATCAACGAGGTAGCAGCATGACAGCACTCCTGGCCCCGAAACCCAATCCTGGTCAGCGTCGCTCCGAGCAACGCGTGCCGCGGGAGAGTCTCCGCGAGGTTCGGCGACCGCAGCGCACGGTGGCCAGCATCCCGTTCATCCTGGGTCTCGGGGTGCTGCTGGCGCTGGGCATGGTGGGGCTGCTGCTGCTCAACACGGCATTGCAGGAGCAGGCCTTCGCGGTGCGCGACCAGCAGAAGGTGGCCACCCAGCTCGGCTACCGGATGGCCGCTTTGGAGACCGAGGTCACCCAGGCCCGCTCCAGCGAGGGGCTGGCGGTGGCCGCGTCCAAGCTCGGGATGGTGCCCAACCCCTACCCGGCCTACCTGCAGCTGCCCAGCGGCGAGATCATCGGCAAGCCGACCGCGATGACCGGTCAGGAGGTGCCGGACGTCCGCTACCGGACCCCCGAGGAACTCGCCAAGATCGCGAAGGCCCGCGAGGAGGCCATCGCCAAGGCAGCCGCCGAGGCCAAGCAGAAGGCCGCGGAGGCGAAGCAGAAGGCCGCCGAGAAGAAGGCCGCGGCCGAGAAGAAGGCGGCTGAGGCCAAGAAGAAGGCGGCGGAAGCCAAGAAGAAGGCAGAGGCGGCGAAGAAGAAGGCAGAGGCGAAGAAGCCGGGTGAGTCCGGCAAGAAGCGGAACGAGAGCGGCCGATGACGGCGCCGAAGTCCACCGCGGCCCGGCAGCTGTCCCGGCTGCGCCGCGCCCGGCTGCCGCTGGTCTCGCCGATCCGTCGGCTGCGGGCGCTGCTGATCGCCATCGCCGTGGTCTTCTCGTTGTGCGCCGGCCGCGCCCTGCAGGTGCAGGCGTTCGACGCCAAGACCTATGCGACCGCGGCCGCCGACCAGATGCAGCAGACCCAGGTGCTGCCCGCGTCCCGCGGTGAGATCAGCGATCGCTACGGCGACATCCTGGCCTTCACCGAGGACACGGTGCAGGTGGTGGCCGACCCGAAGATGATCCGGACCAACGGCAAGATGACCGACGGCCAGATGACCAGCTACGACCGCGAGGTGGCTGCCGCGGCGCCGCAGCAGCTGGCCGAGATCCTGGCCAGGCATCTGGGCAACACCCCGCAGTCGTACCTGCCGCAGCTGACCGACCCGAAGTCGTCCTACAAGGTCATCGCCAAGCGGGTGCCCGCGCAGACCTTCGCCGACATCCAGGCTGAGATGACCCAGGCCAAGCTGCTCGGCCTGCGGCGGATCACCGCCCCGACCCGGCGCTACCCGAACGGCTCGCTGGCGTCCAACCTGATCGGCTGGGTGAACCAGCAGGGCGAGGCGGCCGGCGGCTTGGAGTTGTCGCTGGAGAAGCAACTCAAGGGCACCGACGGCAAGGAGGTCTACGACTCCTCGCCGAACGGCAAGATCCCGCTCGGCGACAACGTACTGATCCCGCCGCAGAACGGCCACAACGTCGGTCTGACCATCGACAACTCGTTGCAGCTGCTGGCCGAGCAGCGGCTCGCCAAGGCGCTCGCCGACACCGGCGCCGAAGCGGCCGCGGTGGTGGTGATGAACCCGAACACCGGCGAGATGCTGGCGATGGCCAATGCGCCGTCCTTCGACAGCAACGACCCGGGCAAGAGCAATCCCCAGGACATGACCAACCGGATCACCACCAACGCCTACGAGCCGGGCTCGGTGCAGAAGATCCTCACCTTCGCCGCGATGCTCGACTCGGGCACCATCGACCCCGACGAGAAGGTCAAGGTGCCGGCGGTGATCAAGTACGACAAGGTCAACTCGGTGCACGACGCCTGGAGCCACGGCGAGATCACCCTGCGGGCCCGCGGCATCTTCGCCAAGTCGTCCAACCTGGGCACCATCACCCTGGCCCGGAAGATGAGCAAGGAGCAGCTGTACTCCTACTACACCGCGTTCGGCCTCGGGAAGCGCACCAACATCGGGGTGGGCGGCGAGTCCGCAGGACTGTTGCCCAAGACGAACATCGCCGACTACACCCGCGACAGCAACTCGTTCGGCAGCGGACTGTCGGTCACCGCGATCCAGAACGCGGCGGCTGTCGGCGCGATCGTCAACGGCGGCGTGTACCACGCGCCCACGGTCATCTCGACGATGGACGGGCAGCCCTACACCCGGCCCAACCAGGACACCACGCCGCGCCGGGTGATCAGCGAGAACACCTCGGCGCAGGTGCGTTCGCTGATGGAGCAGCAGGCGTTGAACCAGACCAGCCCGGCGTTCAGCATCAACGGCTACCGGATCGGCGCCAAGACCGGAACGGCGCGGCTGTTCGATCCCGGCTGCAACTGCTACTCGCGTGACCGGCTGGTGGTCTCCACGGTCGGCGTCGCCCCGATCGACAACCCCCAGGTGCTGGTCTACGCGGTGGTCTGGAACCCGAAGAAGGGCGCCTCCGGCGCGGCCGTCGCGGCCCCGATCATGCACGACGTGATGCAGCTGGCGCTGCCCCGCTACGCCGTCCCGCCGTCGTCCACCAAGGGCGTCAAACTCCCGCTCCAGTAATAGGGTCGTGACCATGGCTGAGCGCGCTACTCGCCTGGCCGGGCTGCTGCCCGGAGCGGGGGACGCCGACGTCACCGGCGTGACCCTCGATTCGCGGGCGGTCCGGCCGGGTGATGTGTATGCGGCGCTGCCGGGGCAACGCACCCACGGCGCGCGGTTCGCTTCCGAGGCCGTCCGGCGCGGCGCGGTAGCGGTGCTCACCGACGCCGCCGGCGCGGAACTGGTCGAGGCGAGCGTCCCGGTCGTCGTGGTGGACGACCCGCGTGCCACCCTGGCCGAGGTGGCCGCTGCCGTGCACGGCTATCCGGCCCGGGCGATGCGCATGTTCGGGCTCACCGGCACCAACGGCAAGACCAGCACGCTGTTCCTGCTCGAGGCGGCGCTGACCGCGCTCGGCGAACGGGTCGGCACTGTGGGCACCATCGGCTTCCGGCTGGCCGGGGCGGCCATCGACCGTAGTCGCAGCACGATCACCACTCCGGAGTCGCCCGACCTGCAGGAGCTGCTCGCTCAGCTGCGGGACGCCGGTGCCAGCAGTGTGGCGATGGAGGTCTCCTCGCACGCGCTCGCGCTGCGCCGGGTCGGCGGGATCGTCTTCGACGTGGCGGGGTTCACCCAGCTGGGCCGTGACCATCTCGACTTCCACAGCGACATGGAGAGCTACTTCGCGACCAAGACCGAGCTCTTCCTGGACGGCCGGGCGCGGGCCTGCGTGGTGAACATCGACGGCGACTGGGGACGCCAGCTGGCCGGCCTGATCCGCGCCCAGGGCACCCCGCTGTTCACCACCGGACGGGCTGCCGAGGCCGACTTCCGGCTGCTCCGCGCCGAACCGGACGCCGCGGGCCGCACGGCGGTGCGGATCGCGTCCCCGGCCGGCACCCTCGATTTCAGCGTCGGCATGCCGGGCGCCTTCAACGTGGCCAACGCGATCACCGCGGCGGCCATGGTGCACGCCGCCGGCCTGAACGCGGCGGCGGCCGTCCCGGCGTTCGCCACCGCCGCCGTCCCGGGCCGGATGCAGCGGGTCGAGCTGGGGCCGGGTGCCCCGGCTGCCGTTGTCGATTTCGCACACACCCCGGAGGCGGTGGCAGCGGCATTGGCGGCCCTGCCGGCGCCTAGGATCGCCGTGCTCGGCGCCGGCGGCGACCGCGACCCCAGCAAACGGGGCCCGATGGGCGCCGCGGCGGCCGCGAACGCCGAACTGGTGGTGGTGACCGACGACAACCCCCGCTCGGAGGATCCGGCGACGATCCGGGCCGCCGTCCGCGACGGCGCCGAACGAGCGGAGGCTGCCGAAGTGGTGGACGGCGGCGACCGGCGGTCCGCGATCGGGCTCGCACTGCGCCGCTCCGCGGGACGAGGCTGGGTGGCGGTACTGGGTAAGGGGCATGAGACCGGTCAGGACGTGGCCGGTGTGATCAGCCCGTTCGACGACGTCGCGGTGCTCCGCGAAGAATGGCAACGACTGGTGGGGGAGAGCAGCGAAGGTGCGTGAACGGACGATTCGAGAAGTCGCGGCGCTGGCGGGTGCCGCGCCGATCGACAGCGACCGCCCGGCCGGCCCGGACGTGGTGATCGACTCCCGGCTGGCGACGCCCGGCGCGGTCTTCGTGGCGCTGCCCGGCGAACACGTCGACGGCCACGACTACCTCGCCGCGGCGGCCGGGCGCGGGGCGGTGGCGGCGGTCTGTACCCGGGCCACGGACGCGCCGCTGGCGCACCTGGTGGTCGATGACGCCGAGCGCGGGCTGAGCGCACTGGCCCGGGGCGTGGTGGCGCAGGCGACGGCGTCCGGGTTGGTCTGTCTGGCGATCACCGGCTCGTCGGGGAAGACCAGCACCAAGGACCTGCTCGGCCAGGTGCTGGCCGCGGCGGGACCGACGGTGAGCCCCGAGGGCTCCTTCAACAACGAGATCGGCGTGCCGCTCACCGCCCTGCGCATCGACGACGACACCCGCTATCTGGTCAGCGAGATGGGTGCCCGCGGCGACGGCCACATCGCCTGGCTGTGCAGCATCGTGCCGCCGCGGATCGGGGTGGTGCTCAACGTCGGCCACGCGCACCTGGGCGAGTTCGGCTCGGTCGCCGGCATCGCGCGGGCCAAGGGCGAACTGGTCGAGGCATTGCCCGCCGACGGCTGGGCGGTGCTGAACGCCGACGATCCGCTGGTGCTCGGCATGGCCTCCCGGACCGCGGCTCGGTTGGCCACCTTCTCGCTGGCCGGCGAACCGATCACCGGGGAGCTGCGGGTCTGGGCCGCCGACAGCGCACCGGACGAGCTGCAGCGCTACGCGTTCACCCTGCGCGCCGCGGGCGCGGTCGAGGCCTCGGCGCCGGTGCGCCTGCAGGGTTCCGGACGGCACCAGGTCGCCAACGCGCTGGCCGCGGCCACCGCCGGATTGGCGGCCGGCCTGCCGGCGGCACTGATCGCCGACGCACTGAGTACCGCCACCGCCCGGTCCCGGTGGCGGATGCAGCTCAGCCCACGCGCGGACGGCGTGCTGATCGTGAACGACTCCTACAACGCCAACCCCGACTCGATGCGGGCCGCGCTGACCACGGTGGCCGCGATGCGGCGTCCGGGGGGCCGGCTGATCGCGGTGCTGGGCGACATGCTCGAACTCGGCCCGGACGCCGCCGACGAGCACCGCAGGCTGGGTGAGCTGGCCGCCGGTCTCGGCTTCGAGGTGGTGGCCGTGGGCGAGTTCGCCGACGACATCGCCGCGGGGGTTCGCGAGGTTGGCGAGACGGTCCAGGTGGTCCCCGATCGGGCCGCCGCGGTTGCGGTGGCGGGGGCTGATCTGCAACCGTCCGATGTCGTGGTGGTCAAGGCATCCCGGGGGCTGGCCCTGGACGTGGTGGCGGACGCGCTGGCGTCCGGCCCCCAGCGCGAGGCGGGGAGGACGGCGTGAGGAGCATCCTGCTCGCAGGCGGACTGGGCCTGCTCGGCACCCTGATCGGCACCCGGTTCGCGATCCGGGTGCTGGTCAAGAACGGCTACGGCCAGTTCATCCGCGACGACGGCCCGACCGCGCACCACACCAAGCGCGGCACTCCGACCATGGGCGGCATCGTCATCATCGGATCGGTCATCTTCGCCTATGCGCTGTCCCATCTGATCACCTGGTCGCCGCCGACGGCGTCCGGGATCCTGGTGCTGTACCTCGTCACCGGGCTGGGCCTGGTCGGCTTCGCCGACGACTGGATCAAGATCTCCAAGGCCCGCTCGCTGGGCCTGAGCAGCCGGGCCAAGCTGGCCGGGCAGGCGCTGGTCGCGATCTCGTTCGCGATCCTGTCCTTCCAGTTCCCCGACGACCAGGGCATCACCCCGGCCAGCAACGCCATCTCGTTCCTGCGTGACATCAGCTGGCTGCAGCTGCCGATCTGGGCGGCGGTGATCTGGATCGTCCTGGTGATCGCCTCCTGGTCGAACGCGGCCAACCTCACCGACGGCCTGGACGGCCTGGCCACCGGTGCGGCGACCATGGTGTTCGCCGCCTACGCCCTGGTGAACATCTGGCAGAACAACCAGTCCTGCGCGACGCTGTCCACCTCGGGCCCGCAGTGCTACTGGGTGCGTGATCCACGCGACCTGGCGCTGGTTTCGCTGGCTCTGGCCGGTGCCTGCTTCGGCTTCCTGTGGTGGAACGCCAGCCCGGCCAAGATCTTCATGGGCGACACCGGCTCGCTGGCGATCGGCGGCGGCCTGGCGGCGCTGTCGGTATTCACCCGCACCGAGCTGCTGATGCTGATCGTCGCCGGCCTGTTCCTGATCATCACCCTCTCGGTGGTGCTGCAGGTCGGCTACTTCAAGGCGACCAAGGGCAAACGGTTGTTCAAGATGGCCCCGCTGCAGCATCACTTCGAGCTGCTGGGCTGGGCCGAGATCACCATCGTGATCAGGTTCTGGATCATCTGCGGGCTGTGCGTCGCGCTCGGCCTGGGCATCTTCTACGCCGAATGGACGGTGGGCCTACCGTGATCGACTGGTTGCCGGACGCCACCCGGCTGTCGCCGTGGGGACAGGCCACCGTGGTGGTCGCCGGGCTGGCGGCGTCCGGCTATGCGGCCGCCGACGGACTGCTCGAACTGGGTGCGAGGGTACTGGTGCTCGACGACGCCGACACCGCGGCCAACGCCGAGAAGGCGAAGATCCTGGAGATCCTCGGCGCCCAGGTGCGGCTCGGCCCCGGGTCGACCGCGACGCTGCCCGAGCAGGCCGACCTGCTGGTCGTCTCACCGGGCTGGACGCCGCGCGCCCCGCTGATCGCGCAGGCCCGCCGGCGCGGGGTGCCGGTCTGGGGCGAGGTCGAGCTGGCCTGGCGGATGATGCAACCCGACCGGGTGGTGCCCTGGCTGGCGGTCACCGGCACCAACGGCAAGACCACCACCGTCAACATGCTGGAATCGATGCTGACCGCCGCCGGGCTGACCACCAGCGCCGTCGGCAACGTGGGCCGTCCGATCGTCGAGGCGATCCTCGACGAGGTCAGCTACGACGTGCTGGCCGTCGAGCTGTCCAGCTTCCAGCTGCACTCCACCCACTCGCTCAGCCTGCACTCGGCGGCCGTGCTCAACCTGCACCCCGACCACTTGGAGTGGTACGCCGACCCGGCGTCCTGGGACAGCGACGCGGCGGACGCGATGGCCGCCTACGCCGCCGACAAGGCCCGGATCTATTCCCGGGTCACCCATAGCTGCGTCTACAACGTGGCCGATGAGGCGACCCTGCACATGGTCGAGGAGGCCGAGGTCACCGAGGGTGCCCGGGCGATCGGCTTCACCCTGGGCATCCCGACCATCGGTCAGCTCGGCGTGGTCGACGACCTGCTGGTCGACCGGGCGTTCATCGCCCAGCGTCGCGACTCGGCGATGGAACTCGGCAAGCTGTCCGACGTCCGGCCCTACGCTCCGCACAACGTCGAGAACGCCCTGGCGGCCGCGGCGCTGGCCCGGTCGTTCGGAGTGCCGGCGACCGCCGTCCGCGACGGGCTGCGGAACCTGGAACTCGGCGACCACCGGATCCAGACCATCGCCGAGGCCGACGGCGTCCGGTGGGTGGATGACTCCAAGGCCACCAACCCGCACGCGGCCGCCTCGTCGCTGCGGGCCTTCGACTCGATCGTCTGGATCGCCGGCGGCCAGGCCAAGGGCACCAGCTTCGACGAACTGGTCCAGGCCTACGGCGACAAGTTGCGCGCCGCGGTGCTGCTGGGCGTCGATCGCGAGGTGATCGCGGACGCACTCGCCCGACACGCGCCGCAGATCCCCGTCACCGTCATCGATTCCACCGACACTGGTGCGATGGCGCAGGCGGTTGCCGCCGCGCGCGGGTTCGCCCGACCGGGCGATGTCGTGCTGCTGGCTCCCGGCTGTGCCAGCAAGGACATGTTCAGCGGTTATGACGCGCGCGGCACGGCGTTCGCCCAGGCGGTCCGAGCGATCACCGGAGTCGAGGAGAAGGGCTGAGGCAAGTGGCGATCCTTTCTTCCCCGCTGGATCGTAAGCAGACCACCACCCGTGCCACCCGCCGGCGCAGCCGGCCCAGTGTGATCGGCGAGGCGCTGGCGCACCCGAAGGCCAGCTTCTACCTGGTGCTGGTGCCGACCGTGCTGCTGCTCAGCCTCGGCATGATGATGGTGCTGTCGGCGTCCAGCGTGCTCGGCAGCGTCCGTTTCGGCGACGCCTACTACTTCGTCAAGCGGCAGGTCTTCTTCCTCGCCGTCGGCGGTATCGCCGCCGTGGTGTTGTCGCGGTTGCAACCGCGGGCGCTGAAGATCCTGGGCTGGGCGCTGGTGATCGCCGCGCTGCTGCTGCAGATCCTCACCTTCACCCCGCTCGGCTGGGGCGAGGCGAAAGGCAACCAGAACTGGGTGCAGTTCGGCACGTCGTTCTTCCGTATCCAGCCCTCCGAGCTGGGCAAGCTGGCGATCATCATGTGGGGCGCCGATCTGCTGGCCCGCAAGCAGAAGCTGCTCGACCAGCCCAAGCATCTGCTGGTGCCGTTCGTGCCGGTCTCGGCGTTGCTGATCGGCCTGGTCGTGCTGCAGCACGACCTGGGCACCGGCATGATCATGGGCGCCATCGTGGTGGCCATCCTGTGGTACGTCGGTGCGTCCTGGAAGATCCTCGCTTCGATCGGCGTCACGGTGGCGGCGGCCGTCCTCATCCTGGTCGCCACGTCCGGTAACCGGATGGGCCGCATCCTCGGCTTCTTCAACGCCGACCACGACACCATGGGTGTCAACATGCAGCCGCTGCGCGGGGTGTTCGCCCTGGCCTCCGGCGGCTGGTGGGGCCTGGGGCTGGGGGCGTCCCGGCAGAAGTGGGGCTCGCTGGCCGAGGCGCACACCGACTACGTGCTGGCGATCATCGGCGAGGAACTCGGCCTGGTCGGCACCTTGGTGGTGCTGTCGCTGTTCCTGGTGCTGGGCTATGCCGGGTTCCGCATCGCGCTGCGCTCCGACCTGCCGTTCTGCCGCTATCTGGCCGCCGGGGTGACCTCATGGTTGATGATCCAGGCGCTGGTCAACGTGATGGTGGTGCTGCGGATGATCCCGGTGCTGGGCGTCACGCTGCCGTTGCTCTCCTACGGTGGGTCGGGGTTGATGGCGAACCTTGCCGGCATCGGCCTGTTGCTGGCGTGTGCGAAGCTCGAGCCGGACGCCCGTAGGCTGGCCGAGCGCAAGAAGCGCAAGGGCCGCAAAGCGGTCACCGTGGTCGAATCCCGATAGTTCTGGACCGCGGCCCGCAGCAGCCCATCTGAGAGACATACCGCGAGGAGGATCATGGCTCACGTCGTGCTGGCCGGTGGAGGGACCGCCGGACACACCTCGCCGCTGATCGCCACCGCCGAACGGATCGCCCGCGCCGACGCGTCGGGCAGCGTGGTCGCGGTCGGCACCCCGAAAGGCCTGGAGACGACCGTGGTGCCGGCCGCCGGGCTGCGCCTGGAGTTGATTCCGCCGGTGCCGCTGCCGCGCTCACTCACCGTCGACCTGCTCAAGGTGCCGTGGCGGCTGGTCGACTCGGTGCGCCAGGCCCGCCGCATCCTCTCCCGGGAGAAGGCCGATGTCGCGGTCGGCTTCGGTGGCTACGTGTCGCTGCCGGTCTACCTGGCGGCCCGCACGATGGGCGTCCCGGTGGTGATCCACGAACAGAACGCGCTGCCCGGCCTGGCCAACAAGGTGGCGGCCCGGTTCGCCCGGCTGGTCGCCGTCTCCTTCCCGGACACCCCGCTGCCGGGCGCGCAGTACCTCGGCCTGCCGCTGCGCAGCAGCATCGCCGAGCTGGACGTCGAGGCCCGCCGCGGGGAGGCCCGGGTCGGGTTCGGCCTGGACGCCGACCGACCCACCCTGCTGGTCTCCGGCGGCTCCCAGGGCGCGCAGAGCATCAACACCGCCACCCTGGGCGCCCGCGCCGAACTGCTCGCCGCCGGCATCCAGATCCTGCACGTGCTCGGGCCGAAGAACATCTCCGACGCCGACGTGGTGGTGACCGACGACACCACCGGCGCCCGCTACGTCCCGCTCGGCTACGTGGACGCCATGGAGGACGCCTACGCCGCCGCCGATCTGATGGTCGGCCGCTCCGGCGCCGGCACGGTGATGGAGACCGCGGCGGTCGGCCTGCCGGTGGTCTTCGTGCCGCTGCCGCACGGCAACGGTGAGCAGGCCCGCAACGCGACCTTCCTGGTCGACGGCGGGGCTGCGCTGCTGATCGACAACGCAGACTTCGACGCCGTCCGGATGGCCCGCGAGGTGCGGGCGCTGTTCGACGATCCGGAGCGGCTGCCGGCGATGCGCCGGGCGAGCCGCGACCTGGTGCCACCGGACGCCGCCGGCGCCCTGGCCGAGCGGGTGCTGGCCATCGCCGGTTCGACGAATGCCGGGTCGGCACGTCCGAGGCGGTCCTGAGATGGCGCTGGTCGAACCCGTGGAGCTGCTGCCCACCGACGAGCTGGGTGGCGTCCACTTCATCGCGATCGGCGGCGCCGGGATGAGCGGGATCGCCGCCGCATACGCGGCTCTCGGCGTCGCAGTCTCCGGCAGCGACCAGGCCGACTCGGCCACCCTGCGCGGGCTGGAACAGGCCGGCATCGCCGTCCACGTCGGGCATGATCCGGCCAATCTGGGCGACGCGCGCACGGTGGTGGTGTCCTCGGCCGTGCGGGAGTCGAACGTCGAACTCGCGGAGGCCCGCCGCCGCGGGCTCCGGGTCTGGCACCGCAGCGCGGCGCTGGGCGCGCTGATGCTGGGCCGACGTGGCGTCGCGATCACCGGCACCCACGGCAAGACCACCACCACCGGCATGACCGCCGAGATGCTGACCGCGCTCGGCGCCGACCCGTCGTACGTGATCGGGTCGCCGCTGGCCAGCACCGGCAGCAGCTCGCGGCTGGGCGCGGGAGAGGCGTTCGTGGTCGAGGCCGACGAATCGGACGGCTCCTTCCTGCAGTACCCGGCCGAGGTGGTGGCGATCACCAACATCGAGGCCGACCACCTGGACAACTGGGGCACGCCCGAGCGCTACTTCGACGGCTTCGTGGCGCTGGCGACCCGCCCCGGCGTCCGGACCGTGGTGCTGTCCGCCGACGACCCGGGCACCCGGGCACTGCGGCCGCGCATCGAGGGCGGCGGACGCCGGGTGCTCACCTTCGGCGAATCTGCCGAGGCCGACGTCCGGCTGAGCGACCTGGTCACCGACACCCCGACCGCGTCCGCGACGCTCACCGCGCAGGGCGACGCCGGGCCGCTGCGACTGGCCGTCCCGGGCCGGTACAACCTGGCCAACGCGGCCGCCGCCTACGCGATCGGCCGTGCGCTCGGGCTGGACGGAGCCGTGTTGCGCGAGGCCGTCGGTGCGTTCCGCGGCACTCACCGCCGGTTCAGCTACGTCGGCGAGGTGCGCGGTGCCCGGGTCTACGACGACTACGCCCATCACCCGACCGAGGTGCGGGCCCTGCTCGCCGCGGCCCGGCCACTGGCCGGCGAGGGCCGTCTGGTGGTCTGTTTCCAGCCCCACCTGTTCACCCGCACCCGCGACTTCGCGGCCGACTTCGGCGCCGCCCTGGCGGCGGCCGACGAAGTGGTGGTGCTCGATGTCTATCCGGCCCGGGAGGACCCGATCCCCGGTGTCACCGGTGAGCTGGTGGCGCAGGCCGCCCGCGCTGCCGGCGCCGCGGCGGTGACCTACGTGGCCGACAAACAGCGTGCTCCGGAGGTGCTGGCCGGCCTGCTGCGGCCCGGCGACCTGGCGCTCACCGTGGGCGCCGGCGACGTCACCGCGGTCGGTCCCGCGGCCGTGGGGGCCGCCCGATGACGGTGACCGGGGTCAGTGACGCGACCGAGCGGCTCGATCTGCGCCGTCGCCGCGGACGCCGTCGCCGGGTGCTGCTGATCGCGATCGCGGCAGCGGTGGTCGTCGTGCTCGGCACCCTGGCCTGGCTGGTGTTCGGCTCGTCCGTGCTCGGCGTCAAGGACGTCGAGGTGCAGGGCGCCAAGCTGGTCGCTGCGGCCGAGGTGGAGCGGGTCGCCGACGTGCCGGCCGGGCAGCCGCTGGCCCGGGTCGACCTGGACGCCGTCGCGACCCGGGTCGCCGGGCTGCCGGCCGTCGCCCGGGTGTCGGTGGCCAGGCAATGGCCGAACACGATCCGGATCACCCTCACCGAGCGGACGCCGGCCTTCGCCATCGAGACCCCCGGCGGCTACTGGATCGCCGACGATCAGGGCATCATCTTCGATTCGGCGGCGCAGCCGCCGCGTGGGGTGCTGGCCGCCCGGGTGCCCTCGGGCGATGCCCGGCTGATCCGCGACCTGGGCACGGTGCTGCGCAGCCTGCCGTCCGAGGTGCGCGGCAGGATCCGGACGCTGTCGGCCGAGACTCCCGACAGCATCACCCTGGGCCTGTCCGGCGGGGTCACGGTGATCTGGGGCAGCGCGGAACAATCCGAACTGAAGGCGCAGGTGCTGAGCGTGCTGATGGCCCATCAGCACCGGGTGTATGACGTCTCTGCGCCGTCCAACCCGGTCACTCGATGAGGTCGAGACAACCCTGAAGTAGTACTTGAGGGACTCGCCGATGAGCCACCTCGCGTTGGACGGGGGTGTTGGCGGCTGCGTAGCCTTGCTCTCGACGTCACCGAGTTGCCTTCCCCGTGCGGTCTGCACCGCAACTTGAGACTTTTTCGGCAACGCATACAGCGCTATTGAGGTGGGAATCTTCGTGGGCAGTGCATCCCAGAACTACTTGGCGGTCATCAAGGTCGTCGGCGTCGGTGGCGGTGGTGTCAACGCCGTCAACCGGATGATCGAATCGGGCCTGCGTGGCGTCGAGTTCATCGCCGTCAATACCGACGCGCAGGCGTTGCTGATGAGCGACGCCGACGTGAAGCTCGACATCGGCCGCGACCTGACCCGCGGACTCGGCGCCGGCGCCGATCCCGATAAGGGCCGGCAGGCCGCCGAGGATCACGCCGACGAGATCGAAGAGGTGCTGAAGGGCGCCGACATGGTCTTCGTCACCGCGGGCGAGGGCGGTGGCACCGGCACCGGCGGCGCGCCTGTGGTGGCCCGGATCGCCCGCTCGCTCGGCGCGCTGACCATCGGTGTGGTCACCCGGCCGTTCTCGTTCGAGGGCAAGCGCCGCGCCACCCAGGCCGACAACGGCATCAGCAACCTCCGCGAGGAGGTCGACACCCTGATCGTCATCCCCAACGACAAGCTGTTGGAGATGACCGACCACCAGGTGGCGATCCTGGACGCCTTCAAGCAGGCCGACCAGGTGCTGATGCAGGGCGTCTCGGGCATCACCGACCTGATCACCACCCCGGGCCTGATCAACCTCGACTTCGCCGACGTCAAGGCCGTGATGAGCAACGCCGGCTCGGCGCTGATGGGCATCGGCTCGGCCCGCGGTGAGGACCGCGCCCGGGCGGCCGCCGAGATGGCGGTCAGCTCGCCGCTGCTCGAGGCCAGCATCGACGGTGCGCACGGCGTCCTGCTGTCGATCGCGGGCGGCTCCGACCTGGGCCTGTTCGAGGTCTCGGCGGCGGCCAACCTGATCGAGGAGGCGGCCCACGAGGACGCCAACATCATCTTCGGCACCGTGATCGACGACGCGCTCGGCGACGAGGTGCGGGTCACCGTGATCGCGGCCGGCTTCGACGGCGGGCAGCCGCCGCGACGCCAGCCGGGCATCACCCGGTCACCCGACCTGCGCCAGGGGCGTCCCGGCGCGGCGCCGGTGAGCCGTCCGGAGCCGACGTTCACCCGTCCGGCCCCGCAGGTGCAGCCCACGGCGCCGGCCCAGCCCGCCGAGCCGTTCGCCCGCCCGCAGCAGCAGCCCCCGGTCGAGCGCCCCAGCTACGCGCCGCGTCCGATGCAGCCGCCGGCCGACGACGACCTGGACGTGCCCGACTTCCTGAAGTAGGAGGTCCCACAGGTAGGGCGTATGTCGATTGGCCGCCGCCCCAGCACGCACCTGAGCACCTTCTCCTCAGTCGTCGTGGCTCCGCCACGACTCCCTCGTCGGCGGCACTCATGCACGCACTGGAACGACGCCCAACTCGACAGCCCCTACCTGCGGAACCTCAGCGATGTACGACTTCTACCGTGACCCCGGCGCCGACGGCGTCGGGGTCGCCTTTTCCGACGCGGTCGCGACCGACGGCGGTGTGCTCAGCCTGGGCGGCGCGCACGGCGCCACCGGACGGGCCCCCGGCCTGGCGGTGCTGGAGGCCGACCTGGGCGTGCCGCTGGCCGTGGTGAGCCAGGTGCACGGCACCGACGTCGCCGTCGTCGGGGCCGATACCGATCTGGCCGTGCTGGCCACCCGCAGCGCCGACGCCCTGCTCACCACCCGTCCCGGTATCGGCCTGGCCGTCCGGGTCGCCGACTGTGTGCCGGTGCTGTTCGCGGACGCCGCCGGCGGCGTCATCGCGGCCGCCCACGCCGGCCGGGTCGGCCTGGCCGACGGCGTGCTGCAGACCACGGTGGCCGCGATGCGCGACGCGGGGGCGGAAGCGATCACCGCGTGGATCGGGCCGCACATCTGCGGCCGCTGCTACGAGGTGCCCGAGGCGATGGCCACCGAGGTGGAGCAGCGGGTGCCGGGCAGCCGCGGCACCACCGACCGCGGCACTCCCGGCCTCGACCTGGGGGCGGGCGCCCTCGGGGTGCTGACCGGCCTGGGGGTGCGAGTGCACGAGGTCGGCCGTTGCACCCTGCAGACCCCGACCCTGCACTCCTACCGGCGCGATGCCGCCGCGTCCGGACGGCAGGCGGGGATCATCTGGCTGACCGGCGGCACACCTTCGTAGCCGCGCGTGTCGGATGAAGATTGCCGCTGGACCGCCTGTCACCATGGTTAGGTTGCAGCTTGTACGCGCGGACGAGGGATGGGAAATGGCTGACACACTGAAGAAGGCGGCCGTCTGGCTCGGGCTGGTCTCGGACAACAACTACGCACAATCCGAGTACGGCGTCGACGACGTGACCCAGGAGGTGCCGCGCGAGGGCGAACGCCCGCAGGCGGCGGCGCCCGTCGCTCACCAACAGGCGGTTCCGGCCGCGCCGGTGCCCGCCGCGGCGACCGTCACCGAACTGGAGTCCCGCCGGCCGACGGCGCCGGTGCAGCGCCCGGCCGACCTGAGCCGGATCATCACCGTCACCCCGCGCACCTACAACGAGGCGCGCACCATCGGTGAGAACTTCCGCGACGGCGTCCCGGTGATCATGAACCTCGGCGAGATGGAAGGCGAGGACGCCAAGCGGCTGGTCGATTTCGCCGCGGGCCTGATCTTCGGACTGCATGGCAGTATTGATCGCATCACCAGCAAGGTGTTCCTGCTCTCGCCGCCCAACATCAACGTGACCGCCGAGGACAAGGAGCGGCTTGCCGGGGGTTTCTACAACCAGAGCTAGCCAGGCTCATCACCGAAGGAAGTGCCCGTGCAACTGGTCGGATTGATCCTCTGGTATGTGCTGTGGGCTTATCTGGCGATTCTGATGGCACGGGCCGTGCTCTCGTTCGTCCCCCTCTTCGTCCGGGACTGGCAGCCGCGCGGCTTCATGCTGGTCTTCGCCGAGTTCGTCTACACCCTCACCGACCCGCCGCTGCGGCTGATGCGCAAGATCATTCCGCCGGTGCGGATCGGCTCGACCAGTTGGGATCTGGGCTTCCTGGTGCTCTTCCTCGGGCTCTCGTTCGTGCAGCGACTGGTCCTGCTGTTCATGGTCTGAGCGTCGTCCGGAGCTGCCCGGGAACCTTTGTGTTCGGGTGTCCGCACCGATAACCTGACCGAGGCTCTTTCCCATCCTTCCTTCGTGAGGTGAAGCATGACCTTGACCTTGGAGCAGGTCCGTCAGACTCGTTTCCACCTGGCTCGCCGCAACGGCTATGAGCCTGTGGACGTGGACAACTTCGTCGACAAGGTCGAGGTGACGCTGGCGCAACTCGGCGAAGAGAACGAGACCCTGAAGAAGCAGGTCGAGGCGCTGACCGCAGGCGACGGCGGTGCTGTGCCGCCGGCCGCCGACGGTGGCGCCGAGGCCGATGAGCTGCGCCAGCAGCTCGCCGACGCCAACGCCGAGGTCGAGCGACTGCGCGGCGAACTCGACGGACGCGGCAGCGAGCTGGAGACCGTCCGGGCCGAGCTGCAGACCGCGAAGGGCTCGCTGGCCGACGGCGACCAGGGTGAGCTGGTCGGCAGGCTGCAGGCCGAACTCGACCAGGTCAAGGGCGAGCTGGCCGGTCGCGATGAGCGCCTCAGCGGGCTGCAGTCCGAGCTGGACGGCGTCCGCGCCGATCTGGCCACCGCCCGGGAGGCGCAGGTCGAGCGCACCTCGAAGATCGAGCACATCGAGGTCACCGCTGCCGCGGATGCCGCGCCCGCGGTCACCAAGCTGTTGCAGATGGCGACCGAGCAGGCCGAGCGGCTGGTCGGCGACGCCGAAGCCGATGCCGAGCGGATCAGCTCCGAGGCGTCCAGCAAGGCCACCTCGACGGTGGAGGACGCGTCCGCGAAGGCGCACGAGGCGCTGACCGGCGCCCGCGCCCGCGCCGAGGAGATCCAGCAGCAGGCCAGCGCGGCCGCCGAAGCGCTGGCGTCCGAGACCAAGGCGAAGGCCGAGGCCCTGAACGCCGAACTCGCCGAGCGTCGCACCGAGCTGTTCTCGGTGCTGGAGAGCGAGCGTGACGAGCTGCGCGGCAAGGTCGACCACCTGCGTTCGTTCGAGGAGCGGTTCCGGCAGAGCCTGGCGACCCAGCTGCAGGCGCACCTGGACTCGCTGTCCGGCAAGGCCCGGCCCGAGGACGAGCCCGAGCTGCTCGACCCGGCCGCCGCCGAGGCATCGGCGACGCCGCGGCTGGACGCTCTGCTCAACGAACAGGGCTGACCCCCCGCTCGCCATCCGGGTGACCAGAAGAACCGTCCCCGGTGACCGAAGGAACCGTCCCCGGTGACTGTGGGGACGGTTCTTTTCGTCCCACGTCCGCGGCCGTGCCCGGCGGCGCACTCCTCGGCCGGTTGCGTCGCGGCAGATCATCGGCAGTCGTGGCCTTCGGTTGCTTCGAGCCGGGTGATACTCTCTCCGCTCGGAACACGACCCAAGGAGTTCTTCGCCATGTCACCGGCTCGTAGGACGGATCCCGTTGTCAACGGTCCGGCGTCCATTCCCGTCGCCGAGGGCGAAGAGCCGTGGACTCAGGAAGAACTGACCGAGATCCGTGAGGAGCTGACCGGCGAGGTGGCCCGCCTGGAGCGGGCGATCGCGGTCGCCCAGGCCGGCTTGGAGGATCTTTTCTCCGACGGCAGTGAGGGCGCCGGACGCGACGCGGCCGATGTCGGCTCGACGAACTTCGAACGTGACCAGGAGATGTCGCTGGCGCAGAACGCCCGCGAGATGCTCGATCAGGCCCAGCTCGCGCTGCGGCTGTTCGACACCGGTGACTACGGCAGCTGCGAATCCTGCGGACGACCGATCGGCAAGGACCGGCTGCAGGTCTTCCCCCGGGCCACCCTGTGCATGGACTGCAAGAAGCGGGAGGAACGGCGATAGCCGGCAAGACCCGCCGCTACGGCCTGTGGGCGGTGCTGCTCGGACTGTGCGGCTTCGCCCTCGATTGGGCGACGAAAGAATGGGTGCTGGCCAACCTCGACCCGACGGCGCCGGTGCAGGTCATTCCCGGACAGCTGTACCTGCGGCTGATCCGCAACCCCGGCGCGGCGTTCAGCATGGGGGAGAGCTTCACCGTGGTGCTCACCTGCCTGGCCATCGCCGCCCTGCTCTTCCTGCTGTTCTGGATGGTCCCCCGGGTGAGGCATCCGGGTTGGGCGGTGGCCACCGGGCTACTGCTGGCCGGCGTCGCAGGCAACCTCTTCGACCGCCTGTTCCGTGAACCCGGGGCGTTCCACGGCCATGTCGTCGACTTCCTCCAGGTGCCCTGGTTCGCGGTCTTCAACGTGGCAGACATCTGGATCACCTTCGCCGCGGTCACGGTGATCTGGCTCACCCTGATCACCAGCGTGACGCTGTCCGGCGAGAAGGCCGAGCGGGGCGGGTCGACCTCGGCGAAAGCCCGGCCGTGAGCATCCATCTGGTGCCGGACGGCCTGGCCGGCCAACGCATCGACAGCGCCGCCGCCCGGATGACCGGACTCTCCCGCAGCCGGATCGACGACCTGATCGCCGACGGCCACGTCCAACTCGACGGCCGCGGCGTCACCAAGTCGACCCGGGTCAACGGCGGCGAGATGCTCGAGGTGACGCTTCCCGAGCCGGTGGCGTCCGTGCCGGTCGTGCCGCGCGAGGTGGCCGGCGTCCGGATCGTGCACGACGATGCCGACATCGTGGTGATCGACAAGCCGGCCGGGGTGGCCGCGCATCCGTCGCTGGGCTGGGACGGCCCGTCGGTGACCGAGCATCTGGCCGCGGCCGGGTTCCGGATCTCCACCTCGGGGGCGGCCGAACGACAGGGCGTCGTGCAGCGGCTGGACGTCGGCACCTCGGGGCTGATGGTGGTGGCCAAGAGCGAACGCGCCTACACGCTGCTCAAACGAGCCTTCCGCGACCGCACGGTCGACAAGGTCTATCACGCGCTGGTGCAGGGCTTTCCCGACCCGCACGTGGGCACCATCGACGCACCGATCGGACGGCACCCCGGGCACGACTGGAAGATGGCGATCATCGACGGCGGACGGCACAGCGTCACCCACTACGACACCCTCGAGGTGTTCCGCGGCGCCACCCTGCTCGAGGTGCACCTGGAGACCGGCCGCACCCATCAGATCCGGGTGCACTGCCAGGCGATCGGGCATCCCTGCGTCGGCGACCCGCTCTACGGCAGCGACCCGGTGCTGGCCCGCCGGCTGGGGCTGGAGCGGCAATGGCTGCACGCCGTCGAACTCGGCTTCGAACACCCCGGCAGCGGTGAGCAGGTGCGGTTCAGTTCGCCCTACCCCGATGACCTGGCCGCGGCGTTGCAGCAGCTCCGCGAGCTGTGACGCCCGATTGCCCGATTCCGTCATCCCGCTGTTAACGACAGTCCGCTAGGGTGCACAACGTGCGCAGAGCGAAGATCGTGGCAACACTGGGTCCCTCGACGGACAGTCTGGAAAAGGTGATCGGCCTGATGGAGGCCGGCATCAACGTAGCCCGCCTGAACATGTCTCACGGCGACCACCTGGAGCACATGCGGCGGTTGAAGCTGGTCCGGGACGCCTCGCACGAGGTGGGTCGTCCGGTGGGTGTGTTCGCCGACCTGCAGGGCCCGAAGATCCGGCTGACCCGGTTCGAGAACGACTTCGCGATCCTCGAGGCGGGGCAGCGGTTCGTGATCACCACCGACGAGGTGCTCGGCACCGCCGAACGCTGCGGCACCACGCTGAAGACCCTCACGATGGACGTCCAGCCCGGCGACCAGGTACTCGTCGACGACGGCCGGATCCATCTGCGTGCGGTCGAGGTGACCGACACCGACGTGGTCACCGAGGTGGTCGTCGGCGGCCGGGTGTCGAACAACAAGGGCATCAACCTGCCCGGCGTGGCCGTCTCGGTGCCGGCGCTGAGCGAGAAGGACGAGCAGGATCTGCGCTGGGCGCTGCGGCACGGCGTCGACATGGTGGCGCTGTCCTTCGTGCGCAGTGCCTCCGACTACGACCGGGTGCGCGAGATCATGGACGCCGAGGACCGGCACGTCCCGGTGATCGCCAAGATCGAGAAGCCGCAGGCGATCGACAACCTGCACGACATCATCGACACCTTCGACGCGGTGATGGTGGCCCGCGGCGACCTGGGCGTCGAACTGCCGCCCGAGCAGGTGCCGTCGGTGCAGAAACGGATCATCGAAGAGGCCCGCAAATGGGCCAAGCCGGTGATCGTCGCCACCCAGATGCTGGAGTCGATGATCGGGGCGCCACAGCCGACCCGGGCCGAGACCTCCGACGTCGCCAACGCCATCCTGGACGGCGCCGACGCGGTGATGCTGTCCGGCGAGACCGCGATGGGCGAGTACCCGATCGAGGCCGTCGAGGTGATGAGCCGGATCATCAACTACACCGAAGAGCAGGGCCTGATCAACATCCGGCACATCGACTGGGATCCGCACACCCACGCCGGCGTCATCTCCAAGGCCGCGGTCGACATCGCCGAACGGGTCGGTGCGAAGTACCTGGCCGCCTTCACCGTCTCGGGCGACACCCCGCACCGACTCGCCCGGCTGCGCTGCGAGATCCCGATCATGGCCTTCACCCCGAAGCCCCGGACGGCCCTCGAGTTGACCCTGTGCTGGGGGGTCCAGTCCTATGTCACGCCCGAGTTCGTCTCCACCGAATCGATGGTCCAGTCGGTGCAAGCCGCACTGATGGAGACCCGCTGGGTCAAGCCCGGCGACCTGATCGTCATCGTCGCAGGCAACCCCTCCGGCAGCGGCGGCCAGACCAACTCGGTGCGCATCTACGAACTGCACGAGTAGCCCCGAACTCACCATCTGCAAGCTCGATCAACGGGCCACCGCTGGTTGAGCTTGTCGAAACCCTGGTGACCGATCTCGGCAAGCTCGATCAACGACCAACGGACGCGACCACCGAGGTGGTCGCGTCCGTCGTTTGACTGCAAGGGCTAGTCGGCGAGCTGGTGGTCGGCCAGGAAGTGCGCGACGTCCTTGGTGGCCGGGTAGAGCTCGAGGTACTTGCCGAAGAAGTCGTCGTAGAGACCCTTGTTCTCCGGATCGGGCTGGACGTGGGCCGAGACCTTCATCCAGCTGGTCGACTCGTCCGCCTCGCCGACGTTCTGGGCCGAGATCAGGGCGTCGCCGTAGCTGGCGCCGATGGCGAGCTTCGGCAGCACCTGCTCGATGCCGCAGACGTCCGACATGATCTGGGTCCACAGGCCGCCCTTGGTGCCGCCGCCGACCGCGACGAACCGCTTGCCCTCGCCGCCGGCCTCCTTGATGGCCTCCAGCAGATGCCGGGTGCCGTAGGCGGTGGCCTCGAGCAGCGCCCGGTACAGCTCACCGCGGGTGGTGCTCAGGGTCAGGCCGGCGATCACGCCGCGGGCCCGCGGATCGCTGATCGGCGTCCGCTCGCCGGCGAAGTAGGGCAGTGCCAGCAGGCCGTTCGAGCCGGGTGCGACGTCGCTGGCCTCCTCGGACAGCACGGCGTACTCGGTGCCGCCGCTGATGTCCTTCAGCCAGGTGGTCAACGCACCGGACGCCGACAGGCCGCCCGCCAGCGCGAAGGTGTCGCGGTACAGGCCGGTGATCGCCCACAGGTTCGGGTGCGCCATGAACTGGCTGGCGACCAGGTTGGCGACGATCGTCGAGCCGTACATCAGCATCACGTCGCCCGGATCCTTCACCCCGACGCTGAGCGCCTCGCTGAAGGCGTCGGTGGTGCCCACGCCGACCGGGATGCCTTCGGGCAGGCCGGTGAGGGCTGCGCCCTGGGCGGTGATGTAGCCGGCGATCTCGTTGGAGTACTTCAGTTCGGGCAGTTGCAGGCCCGGGGCCACCATCTCGCACCACTCCGGGATCCAGTCCTGGGTCTTCGGCGAGTACATCGGGTCGAACATGGACGCCGACAGGTGGTCGAGCACGTACGCACCGGTCAGCTTGAACGCCACATACGACTGGGCCATGAAGAAGTACTTGGTCTTCTCCCACACCCACGGCTCGTTGCGCACCGTCCACAGGAACTTCGGACCCTGCGACTGCGAGGTCAGCACGTTGCCGCAGCGCTCGATCAGCGCCTCGGTGCCCAGCTTGTCGGTCAGCTCGGCGACCTCCTTCGAGGCGCGGGTGTCCACGCCGTACAGGATCGCCGGACGGAGCGGCTTGCCGTCGCCGTCGGTGAAAACGCTGCACGGGCCGATGCCCGAGGTGGTGATGCCGACGACGGGACCGGTCGCCTTGTGCAGCAGGTCGGCGGTGATGGCCAGGAAGTCGGCCCACCAGACCTCGTCGGCGTCGTGCTCGACATGGCCGGGCTTCGGCATCGAGGTGCGGTGCGGCTTCTCCGAGGTGGCGATCACCTTGCCGTTCAGCCGGGCGAGGACGCCCTTCGAGCTGCCGGTGCCGAAGTCGATCCCGATGACCAACCTCTTGTCCTTCGCCATGGTGGCTCCTTTCTGCGAGCAACATTGCTCTCCTGGGAGGACGCGACGTTGCTGCCTCCCCACCCTGAACGGTATTCGATGCGGCGCGTTGCCGGGAGGGTCCGACCGCGGAAAGGGACAAATTACGTGTGGTAACCCACAGGTTCTGTGGGGTTGGCGGTGATTCGGCGGGCTTGGCGCCGATGGGTCAGTCGGGAACCACCGCCACCTTGAGCCCCTCGCGGGTGGCCACGAACTCGATCGCTTCGGCCGCCCGGGACAACCCGAAGGTGTGGGTGAGCAGCGAACCGGTGTCGATCGCACCGCTGGAGAGCAGCCGGATGGCTCGGGCGAAGCTCTCCCGGCCCGAGTTCGAGGCGCCCACCACGGTCAGTTCGCGGTAGTGGATCAGATTCGCGGCGATGTTCGACCAGCCCTCGCCGGCCAGGCCCGCGAAGATGCTCACCCGGCCGCGCTTGCGCACCATGCTGAGGCATTCGTTGACGAGTTCGGGCAGCCCGATGCAGAGCACCGCGACGTCGGCACCCGCGCCTCCGGTCTCGTCCCGGACGACCTCCAGCAGATCCTGGGTGGCCGGGTCGACGATCACATCGGCGCCCGACGCGGCGGCGCGGCCGCGCCGTCCGGCATGCGGCTCGGAGATGATCACCTTCGCGGCACCGGCGAGCCGGGCCAGCTGCAGATGGATCATGCCGATCGGGCCGGCCCCCAGGATCACCACCGTGTCACCGACCTCGACCCGGTAGTTGTCCAGCCCGTTGAGGCAGCAGGAGAGCGGTTCGGCCAACGAGAGCTGCGCCGGCTCGAGGGTTGCGGGTGCCTTCATCAGCAGACCCTTGGCGACGGCGACCCGCGGCATCAGCATGTAGTCGGCCAGCCCGCCGTTGACGTCGTAGCCGACCAGGTGCACCCGCTCGCACAGGTGCTCGTAGCCGCGCCGGCAGGGACCGCACAGCCCGCAGATCAGCGACGGCGGCATCGCCACCAGGTCGCCGATCTCGAAGTTCCGGACGCCGTCGCCGACGGCGTCCACATGGCCGGAGACCTCGTGACCCAGCACCACGCCCAGATCGACGCCCTTGGTCTTCTCGCCGCGCAGGATCCGCAGGTCGGTGCCGCAGACCGTGTTCGCGCCGACCCGGATCCGCACCTCACCGGGACCCGGCTCGGGGGTGGCGATCTCGGTCAGCCTGGCCGGGGCGGACGGCCCGGCGAAAGTGAAGGCGCGCATGACGATGACTCTCCCTTCGCTGAGCGGCGCGGATCGCCGCCTCGAAGGGGAGCCTACGCAGTAGCGGCCGCGGAGAACGCCAGGTTCGCGTCGGGTGGCCGTTCCTCGGTCGTCCGTCCACCGGCCGACCGAGCCGTGTCCGGCCGGCGACCCGGGGGTTCCCCGCGGCCGGAACCGGGTGGGCCGACGTCCGAGCCCGGTCAGTCCATATGCGGGTAGCGGTGGTCGACCGGGGGAACGAAGGTCTCCTTGATCACCCGGGGGCTCGTCCAGCGGAGCAGATTCTGTGGGGCCCCGGCCTTGTCGTTGGTGCCGGATGCGCGGGCGCCGCCGAAGGGCTGCTGCCCGACCACGGCACCGGTGGGCTTGTCGTTGAGGTACAGGTTGCCCGCCGCGAACCGCAGCAACCGGGTGGCGGAGGCCAGGGCCGTCCGGTCCCGGCCGATCACCGAACCGGTGAGGGCGTACGGCGAGGCCGCCTCCGCCTGGCCCAGGACGGCGTCGAAATCGGCGTCGTCGAAGACGTGCACGGCCAGGATCGGTCCGAAGTACTCGGTACGGAAGACCTCGTCGGTCGGGTCGTCGCCGAGCACGATCGTCGGCCGGACGAACCATCCCACCGAATCGTCGAGCCGGCCGCCGGCGGCGACGGTGAGGCCCGGCTGCGCCTGAGCGCGCTCGATGGCGGCCCGCTGCTTGGCGAACGCACGGTCGTCGATGACGGCACCGAGGTAGTTGCCGAAGTCTCGGGGGTCGCCCATGGGCAGTGCCTCGGTCGCGTCGATCAGTTCGCCGCCCATCCGGTTCCAGACGCTCCGCGGCAAGTAGGCCCGCGACGCTGCCGAGCACTTCTGACCGGCGTAGTCGAAGGCGCCACGGATCAGGGCGGTGCGCAGCACGTCGTCGTCGGCGGACGGGTGGGCGATCACGAAGTCCTTGCCACCGGTCTCCCCGACCAGCCGCGGATAGCTGCGGTAGCGGCCGATGTTGCCGCCGACCTCGCCCCACAGCCGGTGGAAGGTGGCGGTCGACCCGGTGAAGTGGATTCCGGCCAGACCGGGATCGGCGAGCGCGACCTCGGAGACCGCCAGCCCGTCGCCGGGCAGCATGTTGATCACACCGGCGGGCAGCCCGGCCTCCTCCAGCAATTCCATGGTCAGGCTCGCCGCCAACTGCTGGGTGGGCGACGGCTTCCACAGCACCGTGTTGCCCATCAGCGCGGGCGCGGTGGGCAGATTGCCGGCGATCGCGGTGAAGTTGAACGGGGTGATCGCGTAGACGAAACCCTCCAGCGGGCGGTGATCCAGGCGGTTCCACACCCCGGGGCTGTTGGCGATCGGCTGTTCGCCCAGGATCTGCGCGGCGTAGTGCACGTTGAACCGCCAGAAGTCGATCAGCTCACAGGCGCTGTCGATCTCGGCCTGATAGGCGGTTTTCCCTTGCCCGAGCAGGGTGGCGGCGTTGAGCCGTTGCCGCCACGGGCCGGCCAGCAGGTCGGCGGCCCGCAGGAACACCGCGGCGCGGTCGTCGAAGGAGAGCTCGCGCCAGCCGGGTGCGGCCGCCTGGGCGGCGGCGATGGCATCGGCGGCGTCGGCGGTGGTGGCGGCGCCCAGCACCCCCAGCACGTGCTGGTGGTCGTGCGGCTGGCTGACGGTGATCTGCTCACCTCCGCCCGGCCGGTGCCGGCCGCCGATGACGGCGTCCATCGGGTGCTGCTCGGCTTGCAGCCGGTCGATCTGGGCCAGGAGTTCGGCCCGTTCGGGCGAACCCGGTGCGTAGTCGAGCGGGGTCTCGTTGATCGGAAGCGGGGGAGTGGTGGCGGCGTCCATGGCTGTTCCTTTCGGTTCGGAGCGCTGTGCCCGGTCAGTACCGGTCGGACTCGGACGTCGTGCCGGCGCTGGTGCGCCGCACCTCGAGCGTCACCCCGGTCTCGGCACGGGTATCGAAGTAGGCGAAGCCGGAGCCGTCGGCGCGCTGGCCCTTCGCGATGACGTCCAGGCCGAGCCGTCCACCGGTCGCGACGGCCTCAGCCAGGTCGGGAACCTCGAAGCCGAGGTGGTAGACGCCCTCGCCGTGGGCGTCCAGGAAACGACGCTGCGGAGTGTCCTCGGGGCCGGGCTGACAGAGCTGCAGCTGGAAGTTCTCGAAGTCGTAACACTTGTACCGCATGGCCGCCGAACCGGCCGGGTCGGGGACGTCGTACTCGACGTAGGCTCCGCCTTTGGGGTAGTCGAACCAGGGACCCACGCCGAGCCGCTGATAAGCGGAAACGGCGCGGTCGAGGTCATGGACGACGATGCACACGTGGTGCAGCTGGGTGAATAGGTCGCTCATTTCGGGTCCTTTCTGCCGGACGCACGCGGTCCGGGTCCGGGGTGTGGTGCGGGAGCGCGGATGCCTCGAGCCGCTGCACGCTCTAGGCAATGTATACCAACTCGTGTACGGTTCACCATACAGACGACGCACGGTGCGTCGTCGGGAGGAGACCCGTATGTACTACTTCGGCTACTGCACGTACCTGCTCGACTCCGAGCTGCGTAAGTACCTGCCGGAGGCGGTGACGGTCACCAAGGCGACCGCGCCCAACCATCAGATCCAGTTCCGGGCGGCGGGCGACCGCACCGACCGGGGCTGGTGCCACCTGGCCGACGTCGGCACCCTCGGCAAGACCGCGAGGGGAATTGTCTTCGAGGTCAATGACGATCGCGTCAAAGATGATTTCGACGACTTCGACATCATCTTCCTGACCGTCCGCGGCGACGACGGTGAGACCTATGACGCGTTCACCTACGTGCTCTCGCAGCCCGGGCAGCCGATGCGGCCGCCGCGGTTCTACTGGGAGCGCGTGCCCAACGGCCTGGTCGAGCAGGAGTTCCCGCTCGACTACCGCAGCGAGGTCCAGGCCATCTTCGACGCCGCCGCCGAATGCCCCGATTTCGACCGTCCGGCACCTGCCGTGGCGCCCGGTCGCTCGGCGGACACCCGGTGACCGGCCCGACCCACCCCTACCACGAAAGAACAATCCGCTTATTCGCCTCAAGGAAAGAGACCACCATGTTGCGTACCCTTCGTGCCGGTCTGACCGCGGCGGCTGCCGTGGCGTCGGCCTCTTTGATGCTGACCGCATGCGTCGGCCCCAGCAGTAGCAGCAGCGCGTCACCCTCGGGCTCGACGGCCGAGGTCCATACCCTCACGCCCGGTGTCCTCAAGGTCGGCTCCCAGCAGTCGTACATCCCGGGCGAGTTCTTCGAGGAGGGCAAGGACAACGTCCAGGGCTTCAGCGTCGACTTCATCGATGAGATCGGCAAGCGGCTCAACCTGAAGGTCGAGTGGCAGCAGGTCGACTACTCGGCCATCATCACCGGCCTGCAGTCGAACCAGTTCGACATGGGATCGGGCGGCATGAGCCCCAACCCCGATCGGCTGGCTCAGGTCGACATGGTCGGCTACTTCCAGTCGGGCGCCACCTACATTCTGCGCAAGGAGGACGAGGGGAAGTACAAGACCTCCCAGGACTTCTGTGGCAAGAAGATCGGCATGCTCGAGGGCTCCACCACGCTGCAGGCGGCGATCGCCAAGGAGAATGAGAAGTGCGGGGGGAACCCGATCCAGATCGAGCCCTACACCAACACCAACCTCGGCGTTCAGGGGCTGCTGTCCAAGCGGATCGAGGCTTACACCCCCGACGTGGCGCAGAGCCAGTACATCGTCAAGCAGGATCCGAAGAACCTGGTCACCATCGGTGACTACGTCCTGGTGGACTACCTGATCAACTACACGTTCACCAAGGAGAACACCGCGCTCCGCAACGCGGTGTACAACACCCTGCAGGAGATGATGACCGACGGCAGCTACGACAAGATCCTCACCAAGTGGGGCATCGACCGTGGCGGGTTGAAGAAGCCGGCGTTGAACGGTGATCTCAATGCGACGCCGTGATCGACTCGTCGTAAAGCGGGCGGTCTTGCCATGACGGCCGCGACCGAGGCGTCCAAGGCCGTCTACTTCCCGGTGCGGTCGAAGTTCCCGTGGGGCCAGTTCCTCCAGGCGGCGGTGGTCATTGTCATCGTCGGCTGGGTGATCGTCAGCTTCGTGGTCTCGGGAGTCTTCGACTTCGCGACGGTGGCCCGGTACTTGTTCGGCCCGCAGATCTGGGCCGGCCTGTGGGGCACCGTCAGCCTGGCCACGTTGTCGACGGCGATCGCTCTGGTGCTCGGCACCCTGGTCGCGCTGATGCGGATATCCAGCAACCGGGTGCTCTCGGGAGTGGCCGCGGCCTACGTGTTCTTCTTCCGGGGAACACCGATGCTGGTCCAGTTGCTGATCTGGTTCTACGCCATCCCTCGGATGATCGGCCAGGTCCGGATCGGGATCCCGTTCACCGACGTGGTGTGGGTCGACCAACCGGCGAGCGTGTTCTTCACGCCGTTCATCGCGGGTCTGTTCGCGCTCTCGTTGGCAGAGACCGGCTACATGGCCGAGGTCGTCCGTTCGGGCATCCTCGGTGTCGACCAGGGCCAGCGCGACGCCGCGGCCGCCCTGGGCCTGCCGCGCAGGAAGATCACCACCCAGATCGTTCTTGTGCAGGCCTTCCGGATCATCCTTCCGTCGGCCGGCAACCAGTACATCATGATGATCAAGAACACCTCCCTGGCCTACACCATCGGGTACATGGAGCTGCTGCTCACCGTGAGCCGGATCTACTACTCCAACTTCAAGTACCTCGAACTGCTGCTCGTCGCGGCGTTCTGGTACCTCGTGCTGACGGCGCTCATCACGTTCCTCCAGCAGTTCCTCGAACGCAGATTCCCAGCGAGGTAGGGCGATGACCGAACCCAAACTGAAAATGGAAGCCCTGCACGTCTACAAGTCGTTCGGGGACGTCAAGGTGCTGCACGATGTGTCGGTCAGGGTCCATTCCGGCGAGGTGGTGGCTCTGATCGGGCCGTCCGGTGCCGGCAAGTCCACCTTCCTGCGCTGCGTCAACAACCTGCAGCCGATCGACTCCGGCACGATCGAGGTGGACGAGGAACTGATCGGCTACCGCAAGGTCGGCGACTACCTGGAGCCGTTGCCCGACAAGGAGGCCGCGGCACAGCGGGCCCGGATCGGCATGGTGTTCCAGAACTTCAACCTGTTCCGGCACATGACCGCTGTCGCCAACGTCATGTACGGGCAGATCGAGGTGCTCGGACGATCCAAGGCCGAGGCTCGAGCGTCCGCGATGGACGCCCTCAAGAGGGTCGGCCTGGTAGGGCGCGAAGACCGTTTCCCGGCTCAGCTCTCGGGCGGCCAGCAACAGCGTGTGGCGATCGCCCGCGTGATGGCGATGGATCCCACCATGATCCTGCTCGATGAGCCGACCAGCGCACTCGACCCCGAACTGAGGGTCGAGGTCGCCAACGTCATCAAGGGGATGGCCGCCAACAGGGCGACCATGCTGATGGCGACGCACGACATCCCACTGGTGCACGACATCGCGGACTACATCATCTTCATGGTGGACGGACGCATCGTCGAGGCCGGCTCCGCGGAGAAGATCCTCACCAACCCGGAGCACGACCGCACCCGTTCGTTCCTCACCGCGATGGAGTCCTGACACCACTGTGACCACTTCGTCTCAGCCCGGCGTGGTGCGGGCGGATCGTCCGCTCCACGCCGCGACCGGCCCGGTGACCCCGGGCCGCGTTGCGCTGTACGCCCTGATGACCACCGTGTGGGGGTCGAGCTTCTTCTTCACCGCCCTGGCCCTGAAAGCCTTCACGCCGTTCCAGATCGTCTTGGTGCGAATGCTGATCGCGACGGTCATCCTGGGCGTCGTCGTCGCGGTGATCCGGCCGCGCTGGCCGCGCACCGCGGCACTGTGGGGCCATTTCGCACTGCTCGGCCTGATGAGCATCGCGCTGCCCTACACCCTGCTCACCTGGGCTCAGGTCTGGGTGAATTCGTCCACGGCGATCGTGCTGTCGTCCACGACGCCGATCTTCGTCTTCCTGATCGCGACCCTCGGGCTGCGCACCGAGATGTTCGGGGTGACGCGGCTGGTGGCAGTCAGCATCGCCTTCGGCGGCGTGGCCCTGCTCACCCTGGTCAACCCGGCCGGCTCCAGCAACCTGTTCTGGTCGGTGATCATCGTGATCACCTCGGCCAACTACGCGGCGGCGAACGTCTACACCAAGCGCTTCGTGTCCGGCGTCCACCCGCTGCTCGTCGCCTTTCTGCAGATCGGCTTCGGCACCGTGTGGCTGCTCCCGGTGCTGCTGTTCACCGGAGAATGGCAGCTGCCCGCTGACGCCGCGTTGGTCTCGTGGCTGGCGCTGCTCGAGCTGGGGGTGCTCGGATCGGCCTTCGGCTACGTGATGTTCTTCTACTTCATCAGCACCTGGGGATCGACGATCACCAGCCTGAACACCTATCTGCAGCCACTGGTCGGGATCGCCCTGGGCGTGCTGGTGCTGGGGGAGCGGCCGGGCTGGCAGGCCTGGCTGGGCATCGGGATCGTGCTGGCCGGTGTCGCACTGTTCGGAATATCCACCTTCCGGCAGGCGGTGGACCGCCGACCGGTCAGGCCACCCGAGGGCCGAGGCGCAACGTGAGCTGGCCGGAATCCGCGCTGTCGGCGACCTCCCGGACCGGCCACAGCCCGGCCCCGACGTCGCTGCCGGCGGCGGTGCGGTAGGCCGGTGTCGCAAGCAACAGCTCGCCGTCGCGTGCGGTCAGCAACTCGGCCGCCAGCTCGACGCCATCGCTGAAGGCCAGCCGGACCTCGCACGGCCGCAGGGGCGGTGCGAGGCCGTGCGGCAGGCTCAAGCGGATGCCGCGGAACAGATGGCTGTACCCGGCGGTGAGCGGCAACGGCTGCTCGATCACGTGGCGTCCAGCCGCAGCGCGCGGGTGATGATGTCGGCCGTCCGCTGAACGTGGGTGCGGGCCACTGCGGCGGCGGCCCCGCCGTCGCCGGCGGCAAGCGCGGCATGGAGAGCGCGGTGCTCGTCGTTGACCAGCCGGATGTCCGCCTCGGTGAACACGATCGGGGCGTTGAAGTTCCAGTAGTTGATCATCGTGCCGCGCGCGGCATCGGTGAGCACGTGGTTCTGTGAAGACTGGGTGATCAGCAGATGGAACTCGTCGTTCATCTGGTTCACCTCGGCCCGCGATTCGGTGTGCTCCATCCGTTCCATCAGCTCGAGCAGTTTCGTCAAGGTCTCCGACGTGATCCGGGCCGCGGCCAACCGGGCCGCGGACGACTCGAACTCGACCCGTGCCTCGAGCAGTTCGACGATCTCGTGCGGCGCGTGGTCGCGGACCACCCAGCCCTTCTGCTGGACGACCAGGCCCTCCTGTTTCAGCCGCAGCAGTGCCTCGCGGACGGGGGTGCGACTGACGTGGAGCTGGTCGGAGAGTTCCTGCTCGACGAGCCGGTGGTTCGGGCGGTACTCGGCGCTCAGGATCGCGTTGCGTAGATGTTCGTGGACCGCGTCAGCCGCGATCGTCTGGGTCGATCGTCGGGCCACCGGATCTCCTTCGAAGGGGGTATACCGGGCAGCATACAACCGCTCGCCGTTCCGCGCTCGTGACCGAATAAGTGCCGAGGAGGGGAGTCGAACCCCTATGCCCTTGCGGGCAGACGGGTTTGAGCCGTCCGCGTATGCCATTCCGCCACCCCGGCTGGAGCCCTACGATCATGCCACATTCTCGTCGAGTGTGCCCGTCGGAGTAAGGTGCTCCCTGTGCCCGACCGGCCACCCGTCCCCACGACAGAAGAGGGCAGACAATGACGTCCGAAGCCGCACCCCCCAAGGGCCGCGCGAAAGTACTCGTTGCCGAGGACGAGGCCCTCATCCGGCTCGATCTCGTGGAATTGCTGACCGCCGAGGGCTACGAAGTGATCGGCGAGGCCGGCGACGGCGAGCAGGCGCTGGCGATGGCTCGCGAGCTGGAGCCCGACCTGGTGGTGATGGACGTCAAGATGCCGAAGATGGACGGCATCTCCGCGGCCTCGGCGATCGCCGAGGAGCGGATCGCGCCCGTGGTCATGTTGACCGCGTTCTCGCAGCGCGAGCTGGTCGAGCGGGCCCGTGAGGCCGGCGCGATGGCGTACGTGGTGAAGCCGTTCGACGCGTCCGACGTGGTGCCGGCGATCGAGGTCGCGATGGCCCGGCACGCCGAGCTGAAGGCGCTCGAGGACGAGATCGACGATCTGCAGGAGCGGTTCGAATCGCGCAAGATCGTCGAGCAGGCCAAGGGGCTGCTGATGGAGGGCCTGGGCCTGACCGAGCCCGAGGCGTTCCGCTGGATCCAGAAGACCGCGATGGACCTGCGCAAGTCGATGCGCGAGGTCGCCGAGGGTGTGATCGGCCACTCCAAGGGCGGCAAGAAGCCCCAGCGCTGAGCCGTCGGAGTCGTTGGCCGAGCTTGCCGGACCACATTCGGAGCCGCTCGCACCAGGCCCAACCATTCATTCGCACGCTCGCACATCATTCGCATACTCGCACGCGAATCAGTATACTGATCTGTATCCAATGCGAGGAGTGAGGAAAAGTGAATAGCGCAGAGGCATACGATCCCGTTCGGGATGGGCGCTTCTATCAAGGCATCAAGAGCGCGATCTGGTACGCAGTTGCCGGTCCCGTCGACCACGAATCAGGCGCGGAGGGCGGTGACCCGCGGGTCCTCCGCCGACTCATCGCCGCCAGATTCGACGGTCCGGGCGCCTGACCGGCTAGATCGAGAACTGCGCCGGTTCCACCGCATCGTCGGTGGGCCGGCGCAGTCGCATGTTCAGGTGTCGCCGGGGACGGTTCTTCTGGTCGCCGGGGACGGTTCTTTGCGGTCACCTACCGCTATCCGATTGGCAATGTCCCGACCACCGCGGTGGCGTCCAGGCCGTCATCGGTGTGGACGGCGGGCAGCAGCCCGGCGCGTTCGAAGAGGCTGACGGCGGGGCCGGCCTGGGCGTCCGACACCTCGATCAGCAGCCGTCCACCGGGAGCCAGCCAATCGCGGGCGGTGGCGGCGATCCGGCGATGGACGTCCAGCCCGTCGCCGCCGCCGTCCAGGGTGAACCGGGGCTCGTGATCGCGGGCCTCCGTGGGCATCAGCGCGATCGCCTCGGACGGCACATAGGGCGCGTTGGCCAGCGCCACCCGGACCCGGCCGCGCAACCGGGCCGGCAGGGCGTCCCAGAGATCGCCGTGCCAGACCGAGGCGCCGGGCAGGTTCCCGCGGGCACAGCGGACGGCGTCCGGGTCGAGCTCGGCGGCATGCAGCTCGATGCCGGGGACGCGGACGCGTAGCGCCATCCCGAGGGCGCCGCTGCCGCAGCACAGATCGACCGCCAGGTCACCGGCCCGGACGCCGTCCGCGGCCAGTCGGACCAGCAGCTCGGAGCGCCGCCGCGGTACGAAGACGCCGGGCGCCATCGCCACCCGGAGGCCGTCGAACCCGGCCCAGCCCAGCACCTGTTCCAGCGGTTCGCCGGCGACGCGGCGGGCCAGCAGCGGCCCCAGCGGACCGGGTGCGGCCAGCAGCAGGGCGGCCTCGTCCTCGGCGAAGACGCAGCCGGCCGCACGAAGGGCGGCCACCACGTCGTCCGGGTTCACTGCTTCTTCGGCCGGACCAGCGCGCAGGTGACCCGAGCGGTACACATCCGCTCGCCGGCGTCGTCGGTGAGCACCACCTCCCAGGTGCCCAGCCGGCCGCCGATGTGCAACGCGGTGGCTTCGCCGTTCACCCAGCCGGAGGTGCCCGGCCGGTGGTGGGTGGCGTTGATGTCGACACCGTACGCACGACCCGAGGGGGCTACCTCGGCGTAGGCCGACAGTGAGGCGAGGGTCTCGGCCAGCACGCAGGACGCGCCCCCGTGCCAGAGCCCGAACGGTTGGGTGTTGCCCTCGACCGGCATCCGGCCGCGACTGCGCTGCGGGCCGATCTCGAACAGCTCGATGCCCATCTTGTCGTCCAGGGCGCTACGGACGCCCTGGGCCCACTCCGGCAGACTCATGGCGCCTACGATTCCACATCGCTGTCGGGCCGTCGCCGGCGTCCGATGGCGTCCGCTTTTGTCGGCGGCCTCCGCTACCCTCGCATGGGTGAGTGACTCCCCGGGCACGCTGCTGCTGATCGACGGCCATTCAGTGGCCTACCGAGCCTTCTTCGCCCTGCCCGTGGAGAACTTCTCGACCACCACCGGGCAGCACACCAACGCGGTCTACGGCTTCACCTCGATGCTGATCAACGTGCTGCGCGACGAGCAGCCGACCCATCTGGCGGTGGCCTTCGACGTCTCCCGGCAGACCTTCCGCAGCAACCAGTACAGCGAGTACAAGGCGAACCGCTCGAAGTCGCCGGCCGAGTTCACCGGTCAGGTCGCGCTGATCAAAGAGGTGCTCGACGCGCTCAACATCACCCACGTCGAGCTGGACGGCTTCGAGGCCGACGACATCATCGCCACCCTCGCCCAGCAGGCAGCCGCGCAGGGCCTGAAGGTACTGATCTGCACCGGCGACCGCGACACGCTGCAGCTGGTCACCGACGACGTGACCGTGCTCTACCCGCGCAAGGGCGTTTCCGACCTGGCCCGGATGACCCCCGAGGCGGTGCTCGAGCGCTACTTCGTGCCGCCCGCGCAGTACCCCGAGCTGGCGGCGCTGGTGGGGGAGACCTCCGACAACCTGCCGGGCGTGCCCGGGGTCGGCCCGAAGACAGCCGCCAAATGGATCGGCGCCTACGACGGGCTGGAGAACATCGTCCGTCGCGCCGCCGAGATTCCCGGCAAGGCCGGTGAGTCGCTGCGCGCACACCTCGACGACGTGATCCGCAACCGCGAGTTGAACGCCCTGGTCGGCGACCTCGAGTTGGCGGTCACCGTCCCCGAACTGGAACGCCGCGACTGGAACCGGGAAGCGGTGCACACCGTCTTCGACGGCCTGGAGTTCCGGGTGCTGCGCGACCGGCTGATGGAGACCCTGCCGGCCGAGCAGACCGGGCCCTCCGGCGGCTTCGAGGTGGTCGGCGACGTGCTCGAGCCGGGCGCACTGGCCGACTGGCTGGCCGAACACGGCCGTGGTGAGCTCACCGGGCTCGACGTCACCGGAAGCTGGCGCGCCGGCGCCGGCGACATCACCGGGCTGGCGCTGGCGGCCGCCGACGGTGCCGCCTGCTGGCTGGACGTGACCGAGCTGACCCCCGAGGACGACAACGCGCTCGCCGCCTGGCTGGCCGACGACACTGCGGCCAAGGCGCTGCATGACGCGAAGGGGCCGCTGCTGGCCCTCTGGTCGCGCGGCTGGGAACTGAACGGGCTGGCCAGCGATACCCAGCTGGCCGCCTACCTGCTGCGGCCCGACC
>NZ_JAPUED010000118.1:58402-60970 GCF_027492755.1 Micropruina sp.
CTGAACGGGCTGGCCAGCGATACCCAGCTGGCCGCCTACCTGCTGCGGCCCGACCAGCGGGTCTACGACCTGGGCGACCTGACCGCCCGGCACCTGAAGCGCGAGTTGAGCGCCGAGGGGCCGGCGGACGTCGCGTCCGATCAACTCACCCTCGACTTCGAGGACGCCGACGAGGGCAAGGACTCGATGATCCGCGCCCGCGCGGTGATCGACCTGGCTCTCGCCCTCACCGAGGAGTTGGACGAGCGCGGCGAAGGCTCGCTGCTGGCCGACGTCGAACTGCCGCTGCTGCGCACCCTGGCCACCATGGAACGCGACGGCATCGCGGTCGACGCCGACTACCTGCAGACCCTGCACGCCGAGTTCGACAGCGCCGTCCGGACTGCCGAATCGGACGCCTTCGCGGTCCTCGGCCGTCCGATCAACCTGGGCTCGCCCAAGCAGCTGCAGGAGGTGCTGTTCGACGAGCTCGGCATGCCGAAGACCCGCCGCACCAAGACCGGCTGGACGACCGACGCCGAATCGCTGGAATCGCTGTTCGTGAAGACCGAGCACCCGTTCCTGGCGCACCTGCTGCGGCACCGCGACCAGATCCGGCTGCGGCAGACCGTCGAGGGGCTGCAGAAGTCGATCGCCGACGACGGCCGGGTGCACACCACCTACATCCAGACCATCGCCGCGACCGGACGGCTCAGCTCCACCGACCCGAACCTGCAGAACATCCCGATCCGCACCGAAGAGGGCCGACGGATCCGCCGGGCGTTCGTCGTGGGGGCCGGCTACGACACGCTGATGACAGCCGACTACAGCCAGATCGAGATGCGGATCATGGCGCACGCCTCGGGTGATGTCGGCCTGATCGAGGCCTTCCACTCCGGCGAGGACTTCCACACCGTGATGGCCGCCCGGGTCTTCTCGGTGGCGCCCGACCAGGTCGACACCGGCATGCGGGCCCGGATCAAGGCGATGAACTACGGGCTCGCCTACGGGCTCAGCGCCTATGGACTGTCGCAGCAGCTGAAGATCGCCGTCTCCGAGGCGAAGGGCCTGATGGAGGAGTACTTCGAGCGGTTCGGCAACGTTCGCGACTACCTGCACGACATCGTCCGGACGGCCGGGAAGACCGGCTACACCGAGACCCTGCTCGGACGCCGCCGCTATCTGCCCGACCTGACCTCGTCGAACCGGCAGCGTCGCGAGATGGCCGAACGGATGGCGCTGAACGCCCCGATCCAGGGGTCGGCGGCCGACATCATCAAGGTGGCGATGCTCGACGTCGAGTCGGCGCTGGCCGAGCAGGGGTTTTCCTCGCGGATGCTGCTGCAGGTGCACGACGAACTGGTCTTCGAGGTCGCCAGTGGCGAAGCAGAGGCGATGGAGGCACTGGTCCGCGAGAAGATGGGCCACGCCGTCGACCTGACCGTGCCCCTGGAGGTATCGGTCGGCACCGGCCGGTCCTGGCACGAGGCCGCGCACTGACGGTGGGTATCACCGCCAGCGCGGCAACGAGATCTTCCGTCGGGTCCTATTGCCCATCCCCGTCCTCGAGCGCCGTCAGCGCAGGGTGGCGAGGATCTCGGTGCGTTCCACGCCGTCCTGGGTCCAGGTGCCGGTGAGGGTGCCCAGCGGCTGGGCGGTGCGGACGTGGTCGCCGTCCAGCACCCGGACCAGCCGAGCGGCCTCCATCGAGGCGTTCGACACCGGGACGATGCCGCTGCCGCGCACCGTCATCGACTTCTCACCGCGCGACAGTTCCGCCTCGTTGTCGGCCTCGTGGATCACCCGGATCAACTCGGCGACATAGACCGGGTCGGACGTCGCGTCGTAGCAGTAGCGGGTGCCCAGGTCGGAGTGCTCGATGGTGCCCACCAGCACCGCGAGTTCATCGTCGAGCGGCTCGGGGCGGTAGGTCAGCGGCACCTGATACAGCCGGTCGCCGGACGCCACCAGCAGGGTCTCGATGCCGACCTCGCCGTCGGGGTCGACGAACCGGAAGGCCGCTACTCGGCGCAGGTCGCCGGCGTCGCCGTCGAACCAGGGCTGGTTCGGTAGCCAGCCAGCCAGTAGCTCGAGCTTGGACGGCTTCAGTTCGGCGTCGTGGATCTTCGCGGTGCCACTCATCGGTTCTCCTCCTGGACGGGTTGTCGAGCGGGGCTGGACCAGATCGGCCGGTTCGGCCGAGCGTTCCCAGCAGCCAGGAACCAATCTACTACAACAAGTAGTACAAAGGTCGGGCTTGAGGTCGGCCCGCGGGTGCTCAGCGGCCGGGGCCCCTGATGGGTCCAGGGTCTCGCGTCTGAGGGTTGAGACGACTTGACGGGTGGCGCGTCATGCTTAAAACTCCTATTAATCCCATGGGGATTACATGCTAAATCGGATCGGTGCGATCCGCGCCGCCACGAACCGACAAGGAGTTCCTGTCATGACCCACTCACGCAGAGCCGTCCTCACCGCTGTCGCGGCAACCGTCGCCCTGGCGATGACCGGCTGCGCCGGGGGCGGGGCCAGCGACGTCACCGGTGCCACCAGTTCGGCCCCGGCCGGCTCGGCGAAGGTGCTCAACCTGTA
>NZ_JAPUED010000118.1:61070-64609 GCF_027492755.1 Micropruina sp.
GACCTGTTCGCCAAGGACACCGGGAAGATCGCGGTGATCTACGACAAGGCGACGTCATGACCGTCGTCACCGACCTCACGCCGGACGCCGCCACCGCGGCGGCGTCCGGCGCCACCACCGACAAGCCGGCCGGCCGGCCACCGCGGTCGCGTCCGGGATCGTCCGGACGGGCCAGTGGGCTGACCCTCGGCGTGGTCGTCACCTGGCTCAGCCTGATCGTGCTGCTGCCGCTCGCCGCGCTCACCGTGGCTTCGTTCGGCGACGGATGGGGCGGCTTCTGGGCGGCCGTCACCGCGCCGGTCGCGCTCGCCGCGCTGGGCACGACCATCCTGGTGTCGGCGGTGGTGGCCCTGATCAACGTGGTGGTCGGCACGCTGATCGCCTGGGTGCTGGTCCGAGACGAGTTCTGGGGCAAGCGCTTCGTCGACGCACTGATCGATCTGCCGTTCGCGCTACCCACCATCGTGGCCAGCATCGTGCTGCTGTCACTGTACGGCCCGAACAGCCCGATCGGCGTGGAGCTCAACGCCACCCGCTGGGGACTGATCGTGGCACTCGCCTTCGTCACCCTGCCGTTCGTGGTGCGCTCGGTGCAGCCGGTGCTGATCGAGGTCGACCGCGACGTCGAACAGGCCGCCGCCTCGCTGGGTGCCGGCAACTGGACGACGTTCCGGCGGGTGGTGCTGCCCACCCTGGCGCCGGCGATCATCTCCGGCGGGGGACTGGCCTTCGCCCGGGCCATCGGCGAGTACGGCTCGGTCGTGCTGATCGGCGGCAACATCCCGCGCGAGACGCAGGTGGCCTCGCAGTACATCCAGCAGCAGATCGAGATCGACCGTCCGGTGAACGCCGCGGCCGTCTCGGTGGCATTGCTGGCGATCTCGTTCGCCACCCTGCTGGTGCTGCGCTTCTTCGCCTCGCGGGGCCAGGAACGTGAGGAGCGAGCGACATGAAGGTCTCCACTCCCACCCGGATCGCGCTGCGCAGCGTCGCCCTGCTGTACCTGACCGTGCTGCTCGCGGTGCCCATCGTCACCATCTTGTGGCGCACCTTCGAGCCCGGCTTCGGTGCCTTCTGGGCCTCGATCCGGACGCCCGCGGCGATCTCGGCGTTCAACCTGTCGCTGCTGATCGTGGCCATCACGGTGCCGATCAACGTGATCTTCGGCGTGGTGACGGCGCTGGCCCTGGTCCGCGGCCGATTCCCCGGCCGGCGGCTGCTGTCCGGCGTGGTCGACCTGCCGTTCGCGGTGTCGCCGATCGTGGTCGGCGTCTCGCTGATCATGCTCTGGGGCGTCCACGGCTGGTTCGGCGGGATCGAGAACCTGGGCATCCAGGTGATCTTCGGGCTGCCCGGCATGGTGATCGCGACCATCTTCGTGACCCTGCCGTTCGTCGTCCGCGAGGTCGAACCGGTGCTGCACGAGATCGGCACCGACGCCGAGCAGGCTGCCGCCACCCTGGGCGCGTCCCGCTGGCAGACCTTCGCCCGGATCACCCTGCCGGCCATCCGCTGGGGGCTCACCTACGGCATCGTGCTGACCGTGGCGCGGGCGCTGGGCGAGTTCGGCGCGGTGATCATGGTGAGCTCCGGGTTCCCCGGCGTCTCGCAGACGCTCACCCTGCTGGTGCACAGCCGCTACATCGACGACCACAACACCCACGGTGCCTACGCCGCGGCCACGCTGCTGATGTTCCTCGCACTGGTCACGCTGCTGTTGATGACCGTGCTCGATCGCAAGAGGCCGACCGCCCACGCCGCGATCCCCGCCACACAACCGGACGGCGCCGTCTCGGTCGCCGAGCCCGCCGAGGCGTCCGTCTCCGTCCCCGTCGCCAAAGAGAACGCAAGGAGCCAGTCATGATCTCCGTCACCGACGCCCGCAAGGCGTACGGCACCTTCCAGGCGCTCGACAACGTCTCGCTCGAGATCCCGTCGGGCACCCTGACCGCGCTGCTCGGGCCGTCCGGATCGGGCAAGTCGACCCTGCTGCGCGCCATCGCCGGGCTGGAGGATCTCGACTCCGGCGCGGTGGTGATCGCCGGCCAGGACGTCACCAGGCTGCCGCCGCAACGCCGGGGGATCGGTTTCGTCTTCCAGCACTACGCCGCCTTCAAGCACATGACGGTGCGCGACAACGTCGCCTTCGGGCTGAGCATCCGCAAGCGGCCCAAGGCCGAGATCGCCCAGCGGGTCGACGAGCTGCTCGAGGTGGTCGGCCTGGCCGGCTTCCAGCACCGCTACCCGGCCCAGCTCTCCGGCGGGCAGCGGCAGCGGATGGCGCTGGCCCGGGCGCTGGCGGTCGACCCGCAGGTGCTGCTGCTCGACGAGCCGTTCGGTGCGCTGGACGCCAAGGTGCGCGACGACCTGCGGCGCTGGCTGCGCCGGCTGCACGACGAGGTTCACGTCACCACGGTGCTGGTCACCCACGACCAGGAGGAGGCGCTCGACGTCGCCGACCGGATCGCGGTGCTCAACCAGGGCCGGATCGAACAGGTCGGCAGCCCGGACGAGCTGTACGAGAGCCCGGCCAACCCGTTCGTGATGTCCTTCCTCGGCTCGGTGTCCCGGCTCAACGGCCAGATCGCCCGCCCGCACGACCTGCGCCTGGAACGGGACGCCCGGCGTGCCGAAGAGGTGGCCGCCGTCACCGGCGTCCGGGTCACCGAGGCCGAGGTCGAGCGGCTGGTCCGGCTCGGCTTCGAGGTGCGGGTCGAGCTGCGGCACACCCACACCGGGGAACGGTTCTTCGCCCAGCTGACCCGCGCCGAGGCGTCCGCGCTGCAACTCCAGGTGGGGCACCTGGTCTGGGTGGTGCCGACCCGGACGTTGCCGAGCGAAGAGGAGTTCCCCGCACTGGCGGTGTGAACGGGTCACAATGAGGTCCGTGGAGATCACCGCCAAGACCGAGTACGCCGTCCGGGCGATGCTGCAGTTGGCCGAGGCCGACGAGCCCGACCTGCCGATCTCGGTCGACGCACTCGCCCAGGCGCAGGAACTGCCGCGCAAATTCCTGGAGTCGATCCTGGCCGACCTGCGGCGCGCCGAGCTGGTGATCAGCACCAAGGGGGCGCGCGGCGGCTACCGGCTGGCGCGGGCGGCGTCCGAGATCCCGGTCGGTGCGGTGTTCCGGGCGGTCGACGGCCCGCTCGCCGAGGTCCGCGGACGCCGTCCGCACCAGACCTCGTACGAGGGGGTGGCCGAACACCTGCCGGTGCTCTGGGTCGCCGTCCGGTCCAGCCTGCGGCAGGTCCTGGACGAGACCTCGCTGGAGCAGCTGCGCACCGGCAGCCTGCCCACGCACGTCCGGCGACTCGCCGACGAGCCGGACGCCTGGGTCAGTCGCTGACGCCGGCCCTCGAACCCGCCCGCCGCTAAACCCCTCCCTAACTATCTCTGCCCTCCCACATGTGGGAGGGCAGAGATAGTTAGGGAGGGCACTACGGTCAGGGCCGGCTGGCGGGTGTGTCCGGAACGGGCGGAAATCCTCGCCGGATCGGGAATAGGCCTCGGCACGTGCCGGTTGTCGCCCAGTGGAA
>NZ_JAPUED010000119.1 GCF_027492755.1 Micropruina sp.
GAATGCCGGTTGGTGAGCGCGGCACGTACCTTCGTACTCTCCTGCTTCAGCACGTACTCACCGACCGCCCAGGGGTCGGCCAGCTGTCCGGGTCGCTGCGGGTCGGGCACATTGTTGTAGGCCCCGCCGCGCACCTGGGCGGCGACCTCTTCGCGGCGACGGGCATACCAGCCGTCGAACTCAGCCACCGGTCGCTTCTGGTTGAGGTAGTCACCGAGGAACCAGGTGCCCACACCGCCGCCGATCAGCATCAGGCCGATGAAAATCGGGCTCAGCGCCGGATTCACCACCGAGATCGCCGAACCCAGCCCTGCCGCGAGACCGCCGATCAGGATCGCCAGAATTCCCCAGCCACGCCAGATGATCATGCCGTCGACTATAAGAGCCGCACGTGGCACTCTCTGCGCTCGCTCGCGGGCAGAACTCCCCCTTGTCGGCGTCGACCGGAAACGCGCGGCGAGATGGGCGCGCCGTCCGGGACCGTTGTCGCCCGGAGGCCTGAGTACACACCTGAGGAGCGCCATTTCGCGTTGACGTCCGGCTCAGGATTCTGGGCTTGGGCCCGCCAGGTAGCTCGCGGCACTGGCGCATGCGCATGTTCCCGCTACCGTCCTCGGATGAGTTCCCGCATTCGTAACATCGCCGTCGGACTAGTGGTTCGGGACGGCTGGGTGCTGGCCGAGGAGCATGCCGTGATCCCCGGCCATCACCGGTTTGTCCGCGCCATCGGCGGTGGGATCGAGTTCGGCGAACGCGCGGAGGAAGCGCTGCGGCGGGAGTTCCGTGAGGAGTTGGGAGTCCAGTTGAGCAGTGTCGAACTGCTCGCCGTCACCGAGAACCTGTTCCAGCTTGCCGGCGAACCGGGACACGAGATCGTCCATGTGTTCGCCGTCCGCTGCCCCGAACTGGAGCAACTGCCGTTCGGCGCCGCGCGTCCGGTGCTCGACAACGACTCCGTCGCCCGGTGGTACCGGCTCAGCGAGTTGGCCGAGGGCAATCCTCCGTTCTATCCGGACGGCGTCACCGCGTTCGCGATGAAGCTGCAGAACCGGGAAGGATGACCCGGAGCCTGGCGCCGGCCCAAGGCGCCCTCCCAACGGCTCGCTACTGGCGCAGTGCCTCATCCACCAGGCCGGACGCCCTCCGCAGCGCGGCCAGCGCGCTTGAGGCCTGTCGCGGGGTGAACCCTGCCAGGCCACATGCCGGCGTCAGCACCAGCCGGTCCGCCAGTACCGGACCCAGTTCGAGCGGCTGCAGCAGCCGCAGCACCCGTCGGACGAGGTCATCCGGACGCCAGTCGCGCACCGGGCCGGACGTCGGAAGGCAGCCCAGATACAGCTGCAATCCGCCGTCCACGGCCTGTGCCACGGTGTCGATGTCGGCGATCAGGTCCTGATCAACGGACGCCGCGGCGAAGCCGGCGGCGCCGACCAGGTCGATCGGCAGACCCGGCGCGCAACAATGCAACACGCTGGACTCAGTGGCCTCCGCGAGGGGGCGGAGCGCCTCGGCGACCTCCGGCGGGTGCACGGAGCGGTGCCGGAAGTACCCGCCCTCGGTCGGCACCGCGCCGCTCAACACCGCAGGCAGCGACGGCTCGTCGATCTGCAGCACCGGCGTCGCCGACGGCAACCGCCTGCTGACCTGGGCCACCAGCTCCGCGACCCCGTCGGCCAGCGACTGGGCCAGGTCACGACGTGCAGCACGGTCGCCCAGAACCCGTCCGCCGAGCGGCAGGAACAGCGATGAGGCCAGCGTCCACGGGCCCACCACCTGCAGCTTCACCGTGCCGGCATAGTCGTGCGCGTCCTCCTCGAACCTGTCCAGATCGTCGCGCAGGGTCGCCTGGGCACGCCGCTGGTCGATCCCGGGGTGATCACTCAGCCGCCATTCCCCCGCAACCAGCTCGGCCGGCAGTTCGGTCAGGGCGGCGGTACCGCGTCCGATCATGCCCGCCCACGGGCCGCGTCCGGGCAGCTCCGGCAGGTGCGGGAGTCCGCCGTCGGCGCCCAGGGTGTCCATCACCAGCCGGACGGCGGCGGGATAGTCCGTGCCGGGCAGCGACCCGACACCGGTGAAGCCGACCACCGGTCAGCGCCCGGTCGAGGCGATGGTGGCCGAGCCGACGACCCGGTCGCCGTCGTAGCAGACCACGGCCTGGCCAGGGGCGATGCCATGTGCAGGGGCATCCAGGGCCACCGTGATGCCGTCCGGACGACCGTCGATGGTGGCTGGTAGCGGCTCGCCGTGGGCTCGGACCTGCACCAGTCCGCGCCACGGGCCATAGACCGGCTGCTCGGCCCAGCTGGGCCGGATGCCGTCGACCACGCTGACTGCCAGTGCCTCGTGCGGACCAACCACCACTCGGTTGCCGGCCGGCTCGATGCCGAGCACGTAACGGGGTCGGCCGTCCGCAGCCGGGACGCCCAGGTGCAGCCCGCGGCGCTGGCCGACGGTGAACTGGTGGCTGCCGGTGTGCGCGCCCACCACCTCGCCGGCACTGTCCACGAACTCACCCTCACTCGCACCCAGGTGCCGGTTCAGGAACCCGGCGGTATCACCGGAGGGAATGAAGCAGATGTCATGGCTGTCCGGCTTCTTGGCCAGATACAGGCCACGTGCCGCAGCCTCGGCACGGACGTCGGCCTTCGCGGTGTCATGACCGAGCGGGAACAGGCAGCGGCTCAACTGGCGCTGATCGAGCACCCCGAGCACATAGCTCTGGTCCTTGGCGGCCTCCGCGGAACGCCACAACTGAGTACGGCCGTCCGACTCGCGCAGCACCGCGTAATGGCCGGTGGCGATGGCGTCGAAACCCAAGGCGATGCCCCGCTCCAGGACAGCGGCGAACTTGATCTTCTCGTTGCAACGCAGGCACGGATTCGGGGTGCGGCCCGCGGCGTACTCGGCCAGGAAGTCGTCCACCACGTCGGCGGCGAAACGGTCGGAGAAATCCCACACGTAGAACGGGATGCCCAGCACGTCGGCGGCCCGCCGGGCGTCGTGGGAGTCCTCCAGCGAGCAGCAGCCACGAGCCCCGGAACGGTAGGTCTGCGGGTTCTTCGACAGGGCCAGATGGACGCCGGTGACGTCGTGTCCGGCGTCGACCATGCGCGCGGCCGCGACCGCGGAGTCAACGCCACCGGACATGGCTGCCAAAACACGCACCGAAGCATTCTACAAAGCCGTGCGACGCACTCTGGACCACTGGGCCGCGAGCCAGGCTCTAAGGCCGCGCTTCGCGCCGCCCTCGACAAGATCGTCAGCATCGGCCCACCGGAGGGTCTGCCACGCGCTGCCCGCATCGGACTGGCCACTCAACTGGAAACCGACTACGCCTCGGTCGGCGTCAAGTTCGATCGTTCGACCATCGAGATCGGCGACGGTGGAAGCCCTGATCCCGCCGTTGATTTGGCCGACTACATCAATCGCCACTGCCCGCCTCGGACTTGATCCTCCACTAGCTCGACCAACGGGATCTGACAGATCAGCCGAAGGCCGTCCGTGCTCGCTCCACCGCCTCCGGCAACACTGCGAGCACCTTCTCGATCGCGGCGGCGTCGGTGGAGCGACCGAGCGAGAACCGCAGCGACGCGGACGCCTCGTCCGGCGTCCGGCCCATGGCCAGCAGCACCTCACTGGGTTGATGGACGCCCGCGGTGCAGGCTGAGCCGGTTGAGCAGTCGATGCCGGCCGCGTCGAGGATGAGCAGCAGGTCATCGGCACGGCAACCGGCGACGGTGAGGTTCAGGATGGCCGGGCTGACCGGTTCCGCCCCGTTCACCCGGACGTCCTCGCCAGCCGCCGCCACTCCTGCGGCCAGCCGCTCCCGGAGCTCGCGAAGCCGCGACGATTCAACCTCCAGATCGGCCACCGCACAGCGGGCAGCTTCGGCGAAACCCGTTGCCAGCGCGGTCATCGCCGTGCCGGACCGGATCTTCCGCTCCTGCCCGCCGCCGAAGCCGGACGCCGCCAGCGTCAGTTCCCGGCGAATCACCAGCGCCCCGATGCCGACCGGCCCACCCAGCTTGTGCGCGGTCACCGTCATCGCGTCCACCCCGAGCGCGGCGAAATCCAGGGGTAGATGACCGAACGCCTGCACGGCGTCGGTGTGCAGCCAGGCACCGGTCTCGCGGGCACGTGCAGCCACGGCGTCCAGGGACTGCACCACCCCGGTCTCGTTGTTCACCAGCATGGTCGACACCAGCGCGGTCCCGGGGCCGATCACCGACTCGGCCCCCACCACGATCCGGCCGTCGGCATCCAGCGGCAGCACATCCACCCGTCCGGGCAACCGCTCCACGGCACCCGCGACCGAGGGGTGCTCTCCCCCACCGATCACCAGCCGGGGCCGCTCCGGACGCGCACCGGCGGCACCCAGCAGCACCAGGTTGTTGGCCTCGGTCCCACCCGAGGTGAAGACCACCTCGGTCGGAAGACAACCCAAGGACGCAGCCAGAGATTCTCGGCTCTCCTCCAGCAGCCGACGCGCCCGGCGTCCCGCGGAATGCAACGACGACGGATTGCCGGGAAGCTCCCAGACCGCCTCCATCGCGGCCCGCGCCGACGGCAACAACGGGGCCCCCGCGGCATGGTCGAGATAGACCCGATCAGTCATCCGCAACCCTCTCGCTTCGCTCGGACCGGCCCGTCGATACTTGCGTCGTCAGCTACTTGCGGCACTATATGACCCGATACTCCACGCTGGGGGTGCTTTGGCTCGCCCGCGTCCGGCGCATCTGTTCTATACCCGATCCGAAGGCAGCCTATGTCCGAGCCCGTGCCCAGCGCACCGGCCACCACCGTTCCCCTCGGGGCACATCCGCGCGACGACGGCACGGAGTTCGCCCTCTGGGCTCCACGTGCCGAGCGCGTCGAGTTGGCGCTGGTCGATGCCGACGAGCATCAGACCAACGTCGATCTCACGCTCAACCCCGATGAAGGCATCTGGAGCGGTTTCGTTCCGGGTGTCGGCGCCGGGCAGCGCTACGGATATCGGGTGCATGGCGAGTGGAACCCCGAAGACGGCCGCCGGTTCAACCCGGCGAAGCTGCTGCTCGACCCCTACGCCCGCGCGATCACCGGCTATGTCGACTACCGAGGACCGATCAGCGACCACACCACCGAATCGAACTTCGAGAGCGACACCACCGACTCGTTCGGCGCCGTCCCGCTCAGTGTGGTGGTGGCCGACAGTCCGCCGCCCACGCCACTGGCGAAGCCGCTTCCGCTCGACGAGATGGTCATCTACGAGACCCATCTGAAGGGCTACACCCAGCGACATCCCGAGGTCCCCGAGGGGCTGCGCGGCACCTACGCCGGATTCGCCGACGACGCCGTCATCGCACACCTGGTCGAGACCGGCATCAACGCCGTCGAGTTCCTGCCGCTGCAGCACTTCGTCTCCGAGCCGTTCATCGTCGGACGCGGCCTGGTCAACTACTGGGGCTACAACACCCTCGGCTTCTTCGCGCCGCACGCGCCGTACACCAGCGCCACCTCCGGCACCCTGGGCGGCCAGGTCACCGAGTTCAAGAACATGGTCAGCAAGCTGCACGAAGCGGGCATCGCGGTCATCCTCGACGTCGTCTACAACCACACCGGCGAGGGCGGTCACGACGGCCCGACACTGTCCTTCCGAGGCATCGATCACGGCGGCTACTACCGGCTGACCAGCGACAACCGCAACGACTACGACGTCACCGGCTGCGGCAACGCGGTCGACACCTCGAACCCGCGAGTGCTGCAACTGGTGCTCGACTCGTTGCGCTACTGGGCCACCGACATGGGCGTGGACGGCTTCCGTTTCGACCTGTGCACCACGCTCATCCGCGACGATCAGCACCACGTCCGCCAGGATCATCCGTTCAAGCAGCTGATCGCCTCCGACGAGTTGCTGGCCGGCAAGGTGATGATCGCCGAACCCTGGGATCTGGGTCCGTACGGCTACCAGGTCGGACGCTGGGGTCAGGGCTGGTCGGAATGGAACGACCACTTCCGCGGCTTCACCCGGGACTTCTGGCGCGGCGCCACGCACGGCGTCCAGGAGCTGGCCACCCGGCTGTCCGGGTCGTCCGACACCTTCGACCATGCCGGACGCCCGGCGTCCAGCTCGATCAACTTCGTCACCGCCCACGACGGCTTCACGCTGCGCGACGTGGTCACCTACGACCTGAAGCACAACGAGGCCAACGCCGAACGCAACCGTGACGGCACCGACGACAACCGGTCCTGGAACCACGGCTACGAGGGTGAGACCGAGGACGAGCAGGTGAGCGCCGCCCGGCAGCGCAGCGCCCGCAACATGATGGCGATGCTGCTGCTGTCGGCCGGGGTGCCGATGATCACCGCCGGCGACGAGATGGGCCGCACCCAGCAGGGCAACAACAACGCCTACTGTCAGGACTCCCCGGTCTCGTGGGTGGACTGGCACACCGCCGAAGAGTGGTCCGAGCAGACCGGACTCACCCGCAAGCTGCTCAAGCTGCGCGCCGAGCATCCGGTGTTGCGCAACCCGAACTTCCGCACTCACAGCGAAATCCACGACAGCGCCGGCGTCGGCCTGGGACGCTCCGAGGTGGCCTGGTTCTCCGAGCACGGCACCGAGATGACCATCGACAACTGGCACGAGGCCGGACGTCGCACCCTCGGCCAGTACGTCTCCGACCTCGACGAGGCGTTCCTGATCTTCGTGCACGGCGGGGACGCCCCGATCGAGTTCACCCTGCCGGGTCAACCCTGGTCGGTGGGGTGGACGATTGTGGCGCACACCGGACTGGATTCGGAGTTGCCGCATCGTCCGCTGGGCGTGGGCGCCATGATCACCGTGCCTGCGCACACCGTGGTGGTGTTGCACGGGCAGGTGCTGAACCACCCGCAAGCAGTGGCAGCCTCTCCGGTCAGCCCGGAGGTTCCGCACCTGCTCGCCGCCGAGGATTCCGAGGCCGAGGAAGGCGCTGAGCCGGTGATCGGTGACGAGCCGGAGGCTGATCCGGACGAGGCGGGCGCCGACAAGGCCTGAGCGCCTGCTGTCGTCCGGGGAGTGCCGCCATCCGGGATGCTTATGTCATCCCGGACTTGCTCCGGGATCTCCTCTCGGTGAAATACCGGTCGGAAGGAGATCCCGGCGTCCGCCAGGATGACGAACCCTGCCGGGGATCGGAGCCCGCCGGGAGGACGATCGTCCGTCACCGTCATCCCGGGCTCGACCCGGGATCTCGGGCTGCCGCTGCACCTATGAGCTTGCTGTGCCCGTTAGTTCCGGAGTCCGGATTATTACCGTCCGAGGTGCTCCACCTTGGGGGTGTCAGCCGGTAGGTTGACCCGCGTGAGCGAACTGACGAACGCGGGCGACGCCGCCCCCATCGAAGTTGACCTTTCCCCCACCATGACCGGCCCCTTCGGCTTCGGTCGGATCCCCGTAGCGAAGGTGTGGCCGGTGATCGAGGGCGGCGCCTACGCCGCCAAGGCTTCCGTCGGCGAGCTGATCCCGATCCGCGCCAAGGTGTTCCGCGAGGGCCACGACGCGGTGAACGCGTCGGTGATCCTGACCAGCCCTGCCGGGGTGGAGACCCGCGTCGACATGACCCCCACCGAGCCGGCCGGCCTGGACGGCTGGGAGGCCTGGGTGCGTCCGGACGCCGAGGGCGCCTGGACCTTCCGCGTCGAGGGCTGGTCGGACCCGTGGGGCACCTGGCATCACAACGCCGAGGCCAAGCTGGCCGCCGGCATCGACCTCGAACTGGTCTGCCTGGAGGGCAAGGATCTGCTGGAGCGCACCGCCGCGCTGGCCGATGAGGCGGGCGACCCGATCGAGGCGTCCATCCTGCGGGCCACCGCGCAGCTGCTGATTCCGCAGCGCAAGGCGTCCGATCTGCTCGAGGTGGCCAACGGCACCGGACTGGCCGAGGCGATGACCAAGTACGGCCCGCGCGAACTGGTCTCGCCGACCGCCGACTTCCCGCTCTGGGTCGACCGCAAGCGCGCGCTGTTCTCGTCCTGGTACGAGTTCTTCCCGCGCTCCCAGGGCGCGACCTACGACGAGGCCACCGACACCTGGACCTCGGGCACCTTCGACTCCTCGCACGAACGGCTCGAGGCCGCCGCGGCGATGGGCTTCGACGTCATCTACCTGCCGCCCATCCATCCCATCGGCAGCGCGTTCAAGAAGGGCAAGAACAACACCCTGGACGCCACCGAGAAGGACCCCGGCTCGCCGTGGGCGATCGGCAGCGCGGCCGGCGGCCACGACGCCATCCATCCCGATCTGGGCGACTGGGAATCGTTCGACCGGTTCGTGGCCAAGGCCGAGGAGCTCGGCGTGGAGGTGGCGCTCGACTTCGCGCTGCAGGCCAGCCCCGATCACCCGTGGGTGACCGAGCATCCCGAATGGTTCACCACCCGGATCGACGGCACCATCGCCTACGCCGAGAACCCGCCGAAGAAGTACCAGGACATCTACCCGATCAACTTCGACAACGATCCGGCCGGCATCTACAACGAGGTGCTGCGGCTGTTCAAGTTGTGGATGAGCCACGGCATCCGGATCTTCCGGATCGACAACCCGCACACCAAGCCGGTCGAGTTCTGGGGCTGGATCCTCACCCAGCTACGCGAGACCGATCCCGATGTGCTGTTCCTGGCCGAGGCGTTCACCAAGCCCGAGATGATGCACGCCCTGGGCAAGGTCGGCTACCACCAGTCGTACACCTACTTCACCTGGCGGACCACCAAGTGGGAGCTCGAGGAGTACTTGACCGAGCTGTCCGGCGAGATGTCGCCGTTCTACCGGCCGAACTTCTTCGTGAACACTCCCGACATCAACCCGTTCCACCTGCAGTCGGGCAACCCGGCGATGTTCGCCATCAGGGCGATCCTGGCCGCCACGCTGTCGCCGACCTGGGGCGTCTACTCGGGCTTCGAGCTGTTCGAGCACGAGGCGGTGGCCCCGGGACGCGAAGAGTACCTGGACTCGGAGAAGTACGAGTTCCGGCCGCGCGACTACAACGCCCAGCCCAACCTCAACCTGCTGATGGGCACGCTGAACTCGATCCGGCACGCTCACCCGGCGCTCCAGCAACTGCGGCAGATCTACTTCCACCACGCCCCGCACGACGCCGTGATGGCCTACTCCAAGCGCGACGGCGACGATGTGGTGATCGTCATCTGCAGCCTGGATCCGGACAACACCGTCGAGTCCGATGTCTACCTGGACATGGACGCGCTCGGGCTGCCGGGCGCGGAGTCGGTGGATCTCAGGGACGAACTGACCGGCGCCACGTTCACCTGGGGCGAGCGCAACTACGTGAAGCTCAGCCCCGGCACGCCGGCCCACGTGCTGCATGTCCAGAGCGCCTTCTGAGGCGTGCTGACACGCGCCGAAAGCTGTTGCCCGGGACGCTTTCCTGACAGGATGGCACGGTGACCGAACAGCCGCTCGCAGCCTGGTGGGAGGCGATTTCGGGGGCCCGCTGGTTCGCCGGCAAGGGTCTCTCGGCGACCCTCGCCGAGCTGACCCCGCTGCCCTGGCTGACCCCGATCGGGCAGCTTCCCGCCGTCCGCCCCGAGATCGCCACCATCCGATACGCCGGGGGCGCCGACGAGCAGTACCTGCTGCTGGTCGGCTACACGACCGAGCCCGAGGGTGCGGTCGTGGGCAGCGTGACCGAGCCCGGGCTGGGTGCCGTGCACGTGGTTCAGGCGTCCGCGGACGGGGCGTGCATGCGCGCCCTGCTCCGGGCGCTCACCGATCCGGAGCATCCGGCCATGGAGTGGCTCGACGCGAGCGCCATCGACCCCGAGGCACCCAGCCGGGTCTGGCGTGGCGACCAGAGCAACACCACCATCTGCCTGGCCGAGGACCGGTTGTTCAAACTGTTCCGCAAGCTGGAGCCGGGTCGGAACCTGGACGTCGAGGTACTGGCCGCACTGAGCGGCTCGGAGGTCACCCCCGCGCTCTACGGCACGCTGGTCGGCGAACTTCCCGGCGGCGGGCAGGCCGACCTGGGCATGTTCGTGGAACGCATCCAGGGCGTCCGGGACGGCTGGGAGTGGGCTTGCGAGATGTGCGCCGACGAACGCGACATCGCGCCCGAGGCGTCCGACCTGGGCCGGGCGCTGGCCCAGGTGCACACGCGGCTCGCGGACGCCTTCGGCACCTCCGCAGCCTCCGGCGCCGAGCTGGCGTCGGCGATGGTGAGCCGACTGGACGCCGCCGTCGCCCAGGTGCCCGCGCTGGCCGACGTCCGGAACCGGGCCGAAGCCGTCTTCCGCGCTCTCGATGGTGCGGAGCTGGCCACCCAGCGCGTCCACGGCGACTTCCACCTCGGCCAGGTACTGCGCGGCTCCGACAGCTGGACGATCATCGACTTCGAGGGCGAGCCCCTCAAGCCGCTGGCCGAGCGCCGCCGTCCCGACAGTGTCTGGCGCGACGTCGCCGGCATGTTGCGCTCCTTCGACTATGTGCGGGGAGCCCACCCAGATCCCACCTCGAGCCGGGCCGGTGCCTGGTCTCGATCAGCTCGTCGGGCCTTCCTCGACGGGTACTGCAGCAGTGCTGCACCGGAGCCGTCCGTGCTCCACGCCTATGAGCTTGACAAGGCGGTTTATGAGGTGGTGTACGAAACACGCAATAGGCCCGAATGGGTTCACATACCGCTCGGTGCGGTCCATGATGTCGCGGGACGGACGACGTAGCCCGCCCTGCACAACCAGGAGGAGAACTGATGGCACACGATCCAAACGGTGGCTTGACCGGCTGGGATCTCGAAGGGTTCCACAGCGGTGGCGACACCGAGGTGTGGCGCCGGCTCGGAGCTCACCCGGTCACCTTGCACGACGATGAGCGGGGCGAGATCCACGGCACCCGCTTCGCGGTGTGGGCACCCAACGCCCAGGCCGTCCGGCTCAACGCCGATTTCAACTGGTGGACCGGTGACCAGATGCATCTGGTGCCCGGCTCGGGCGTCTGGTCGCTGTTCGTCGAGGGTGTCGGCGACGGGGTGCTGTACAAGTACAACATCCTGGGCGGCGACGGCGTCTGGCGCGAGAAGGTCGACCCGATGGCCTTCTTCGCCGAGCAGGCGCCGGCGAACTCGTCCATCGTCTACACCAGCCAGTACGAATGGGCCGACGACGCGTGGATGGCCAAGCGTGCTGCCACTCGTCCGCACGAGGCGCCGATGTCGATCTACGAGGTGCACCTCGGCTCGTGGCGCAAGGGCAAGAGCTACCTCGAACTGGCCGAGGAGCTGGTCGAGTACGTGAAATGGCAGGGCTTCACCCACGTCGAGTTCCTGCCGGTCACCGAGCATCCGTTCGAGCCGTCCTGGGGCTACCAGGTGACCAACTACTTCGCCCCGCAGTCGCGGCTGGGCCGTCCGGACGAGTTCCGGTACCTGGTCGACAAGCTGCACCAGGCCGGCATCGGCGTCATCCTCGACTGGGTGCCCGGCCACTTCCCCAAGGACGAATGGGCACTCGGCCGGTTCGACGGCACCGCGCTGTACGAGCACGCCGACCCCCGCCAGGGCGAGCACATGGACTGGGGCACCTACATCTTCAACTACGGCCGCAACGAGGTGAAGAGCTTCCTGGTCTCCAACGCCCTGTACTGGGTGACCGAGATGCACATCGACGCGCTGCGGGTCGACGCGGTGGCGTCCATGCTCTACCTCGACTACTCGCGCAAGGACGGCGAGTGGGTGCCGAACCAGTTCGGCGGCAACGAGAACCTCGAGGCGATCGACTTCCTGCGCTACGTCAACAAGCACCTCTACGAGCGGGTGCCGGGCGTGTGCATGATCGCCGAGGAGTCCACCTCGTTCGGCGGCGTCACCAAGCCGGTCGACCAGGGCGGCCTGGGCTTCGG
>NZ_JAPUED010000120.1:0-2458 GCF_027492755.1 Micropruina sp.
AGTTCGATCCGCTGGCCGCGGATCTTCACCTGGTCGTCGGTGCGGCCCAGGTAGCGTAGCGCGCCGTCCGGACGCCAGGCGGCCAGGTCGCCGGTGCGGTACAGCCGTCCCCATTCGGTGTCGACAAAACGCTCGTCGGTCAGTTCGGGACGCCCTCGATAGCCGTCAGCCAGCTGCACGCCGCCCAGCCACAGCTCGCCGGTGACGCCGACCCCGGTCGGCTGCTGCGCGGCGTCCAGGACGAAGCACGTGGTGTTCCAGATCGGACGCCCGATCGGCACGCTGTGCCCGTCGACGGCATCCGCGGCGGTGCAGTCCCAGACGGTGACGTCGACGGCGGCCTCGGTCGGACCGTAGAGATTGGTGGGCCCCACGCCGAACCATTTCAGGCTGCCGGCGACCAGGTCGGGGGTGAGCGCCTCACCGCTGGCGACCACGTGCCGGACGCGGGCTTCGGCGACCCGTTCACGAGCCGGCCGGTCGCCGAGGAAGGCGCGCAGCATGGACGGCACGAAGTGCAGCACAGCCACCTGTTCGGTGACAATCAGCTCGGCCAGCGCCCGCGGGTCGCGGTGCGCCCCCGGCGGTGCGATCACCACGCAGCCGCCGACCTGCAGCGGCCAGTACAGCTCCCAGATCGACACGTCGAACGAGATCGGGGTCTTGTGCAGCACCCGCTCACCAGGCATCAACTGGAGGTGGTGCTGCATCCAGGCCAGCCGGTTGTCGATCGCCCGGTGGCCGATCAGCACCCCCTTCGGACGCCCGGTCGAGCCCGAGGTGAACAGCAGATAGGCCGGGGCGTCCAGGTCACCGGGCGGCTCCCCCTGGTACGGCTCATCGGTGGCCAGCGCATCCGGATCGACGACCACCTCGACGACGCCGGCATCGTCGAGCATCGCCTCGACCCGGGCCGGCGGCAGGTCGGGATCGATCGGGCAATACACCGCCCCGAGCAGGGCGATCGCGTGAACGGTCTCGTAAAGGCCGAAGCCGCGCGGCAGGCGGACGCCGACCACGTCACCGGCCCGGACGCCCGCTCGGGTCAAACCGCCGGCGATCCGTCGAGCCCGGTCCAGCAGCTCGGCGTAGCTGCGGCTCTCGCCCTCGAAGACCAGTGCGGTCGCGTCCGGCGTGCGGTTCGCCTGGGCAACGAACCGCTGCCCCAAGGTGGCACTGTGCCGCTCATAACTTGTCGCGTTGAACCCCTCAGTGACAAGGGAGTATTCCTCCGGCGGCAGCAGCGGAAGCCACCCCACGTCGGCGTCCGGCTCGGCGCTCGCCCACACCCCCAGCCAGTGCCGCAGCCGGGCCAGATGCCGATCCAGCGCGTCGGCGTCGTACAACTCGGGGTGGGCGTCCAGTTCGAGCCGCACCCGCCGGCCGCGACCGGGAACGCCGCGCAGGGTGAAGGTGAGGTCCTCCACCGGCCCGGCGGTCAGGTTGCGGACGGTGCCCGGCACCCCGCCGAGAGTCAGTTCCAGGTCGAACGGCAGCACGTTGACCTGCATGCCGAACAGTTCGGGTCCACCGCGGCGGGCCAGCCGCCGGGCCAGCCACTCCTGGCGTTCGAACGGATGCTGCCGTAGCTGGGTCTGCTCGTCGCGGGTCGTGACCAGCGCGTCCGCAACTGTTCCCTGGGCGGGAACGACGGCCGGCAGCACGTTCATCGCCGTGCATACGGTGCGGGCGGCGATCAGCTGCCCGACTCCGGGCAGCGACCGGTTCATCAGCGGCAGCCCGATTCGTCCGGACGCCGTGCCGAGCAGCCGTCCGACATAGCTGCCGGTGGCGGCGGTGACCAGGTCGGCCCAGGTGACGCCGAGCCGGCGAGCGCCACGCACCAGCGCCGTCTGCGCCTCGGCGTCCAGGTCGATGGCGCGGCGGATGGCCCGTGGTCGCGGCGTCGCGACCCCGCCGGCCAGCGAGGCGGGGTCGGTCATGGTGGCCAGCCGGGCGTCCCAGAACGCCTCCGACTCAGCCGCCCGATGGTCTTCGGTGACCAGGTCGGCGAGCGCGATCGGCTCAGCCGGCTCGGCGCCGTCGTAGAGCGCGGCGATCCGGCGCAGCAGCTGCTGAGCGCCATAGCCGTCCAGCACCACGTGGTGGGCGGCGTGCCACCACCAGCTGGTGCCGTCGGCCAGCAGGACCAGCCCGGTCCGGGTCACCTCACCGGCCAGTAGGTCGAGCGGACGCGCCAACTCGGCGCCGATCAGGGCGGTGGCGGCGTCCCGGTCGGCGGCCTCCCGCACCGGCAGCTCGACCGGAGCGATCGGGCGCACCCGCTGCCGGGGACCGTCGGCGGTGGTGGCGAACTCGACCCGCAGCTGCTCGAACTCTGCGTAGCCGGCGGCGATCGCCTGGGCCAGCGCGGCGGCGTCCACGGCACCACTCAGCTCGACCACCTCGGCGGTGGTGTAGGCCGGGTTGCCGGGGTCGAGTTGGTGGGCGAAGAACA
>NZ_JAPUED010000120.1:2558-11805 GCF_027492755.1 Micropruina sp.
GCGGCAACGGAACCAGCCTGCCGGCGTAGCCAGTTCAGGGTGGGGCTGCGGGTGAACTCGCCGAAGTCCAGGTCGAGCCCGTCGTCGGCCAGCGCGTCCAGGAAGTCGAAGGCGCGCAGCGAATCCAGGCCGAGCTCGAACAGGTCGGAGTCCGGGTCTGCGAAGAAGACGGTCAGCGCGTCCGGCGCCAGCAAACCCGACAGGGCGCTCTGGATCCGCTCGTCCCAGCCCCCCGCCTCGGACGACTCGTCCTCGGATCGCAGCGCGCCGAGCACGTCGTCGGCCAGGATCACCACACCGCAGCAGGACGCGATCAGTTCCAGCGCGCGGCGGTGCTGCTCGGCCCCCAGGTCGGCCACCGCGTCGGCGACCACGAAGGGGTGGATCTCGCGCTGGAAGCCGTCCAGGGCGGTGGCGGTGACGCCGATATGGGCATACACGCCGGTGATGATCAGCTGGTCGCGCCCGGCGGCGGCCAGCCGGTCGGCCAGGTCGGTGTGGGCGAACGCGCTGTAGCGGTGCTTCTCGACGATCGCGTCGGTTCCGGACGGCGCCACCTGGGCCACGATGGCGGTGTGCGCCGGGTCGGTGCTCATTCCGGGACCCCACAGGTCGCCCTGCAGGCCGCGGTCGGCCGGGTCCTGGTCGCCCTGCTGCGCGGTGTAGAACACCGGCACGCCCGCGGCGCGGGCGGCTCGGACGATCTGTTCGGTGGCGGCCAGCGCACCGGCCAGGGCTGGGCAGCCGGCGGTGAACGGGGTGACGAAATAGCTTTGCAGATCGTGCACCAGGACGGCGGCGCGGCCGGCGTCCAGCTCCCAGGTGGCGCGGCTCACCGGCAGGTCGTGCAGCGGGGCCTCGTAGTCGATGCCGACGGGCAGGGTCATCGGTGCTCCTTCGATGGTGCGGCCGGTTGTGGCACGGCCTGGGGGGCGAGGGTGGTGGCGAGCAGCCGGCGCAGTTCTCGGCGGCTGTTCTTGCCGACGTGGGTGGCCGGCAGTTCGTCGAGGAAGACGATTTCGTCGGGCACCTTGTAGGTGGCCAGCCCGGCGGCCCTCAGATGGCCGACCAGATCGGGTCGCTCGGCGTCCGGCTCGGTGCGGGCGACCAGCACGACCCGCTCGCCCAGGTAGGCGTCCGGGACGCCGACCGCGACTGCGTCCAGCACCGCGGGATGGGTGAGCGCGAAGCCCTCCAGCTCTTCGGTGGAGACCTTCTCGCCGCCTCGGTTGATCAAGTCGGAGTCCCGTCCGGTGACGATCAGGTGGCCACTGGGCAGCCGGCGGACCAGGTCGCCGGTGCGGTAGTAGCCGTCGGCGGTGAACGAGTCGGCGTCGGCCTGCGGCGAGCCGTAGTAGCCGCGGATCGTGTACGGGCCGCGGGTGAGCAGACTGCCCTCGGCACCCTCGGGCACGTCACGGTCGGCGGCATCGACGATGCGTATCTCGTCGTCGGGGCTGATCGGCCTGCCCTGGGTGGTGAACACCAGCTCGTCGGGGTCATCGGCCCGGGTGTAGTTGACCAGGCCCTCGGCCATGCCGAACACCTGCTGCAGCCGGGCACCCAGCACCTCCCGGACGGCCGGCGCCACCGAATCGGCAAGCCGGGCGCCCCCCACCTGCACGGTGCGCAACGTGGAGAGATCCGGACGCCGGCGCTGCGCCGCCGAGATCCAGGCCTGCGCCAACGGCGGCACCAGGGCGACATCGGTCACCCCGTGCTCGGCGATCAGCCGGAACGCCGTCCGCGGGCTGGGGTCACGGGCCAGCACGACGGCGCCGCCGGTGTGCAGCACGCCGAGGATTCCGGGTGAGCTCATCGGGAAGTTGTGCGCAGCCGGCAACACGATCAGCCCCCGCGTCGAAGCGTCCAGTCCGCAGATCTCGGCGCTTGCCCGCACCGAGTACAGGTAGTCGGCGGCCGTCCGCGGGATCAGCTTCGCCACCCCGGTGGTACCCCCGGACAGCTGCAGAAAGGCGGTCTCTTCCGCGCTTATATCCGGCAGCGGAACTACTTCGACACCCAGGACCGCTTCGTCGCCCCGGCCCTTCTCGTCATCCCGGCGAACGCCGGGATCTCCCTCCGCAGTATCCGCAGCCTCGGACGCCCACGTCCCCACGTCGATCAACACCGGCGGCTCCACGCCACGGTCGGCGACCTGCGCCGACACCGTGTCATACACCGCACGATGATCGACCCGGTCGGCCCCCACCGCGACCACCAGCGCGGCCGCATCGGCCAGCACACAGAACTGGGTGAGTTCCAGCTCACGATGGGTGGGCAGCGCGAACACCGGCAGCGCACCGAGCCGGAACAGGCCGAGCACCACCTCGAGGTATTCGGTGATGTTCGGCAGCGCGACCACCACCCGGTCACCGGGCTCCACCCCGGCGCCGCGCAGCCGAACAGCCGCCGCGCGGGCCCGCTCGCCGAGTTCGGCGTAGCTCCAGCGCTGCGGGGTGCCGGCGGCGTCCTGTCCGGCGACAGCCAGGTTGCCTGCGAATCGGCTGGTGCGGTCTTCGATGAAGGCGGCGAAGGTTTCGTCCGTCCAATAGCCAGCCGCGCGGTACCGGGCACGGACGTCCTCGGGCCAGCTCCGAACCGGGGCCACCGGTGATCGGCTCACAATCCCACCGCCTTCAGCATCGTGGTCAACTTGGCGCCGGTCTCGCGGACTTCGGCGTCGGGGTCGGAACCGGCGACGATGCCCGCCCCGGCGTACAGCCGCAGCCGGTCGCCGTCCAGGACGCCGGCGCGGATGGCGATGGCGAACTCACCGTCGCCGCTGCCGTCCACCCAACCGACGACTCCGGTGAGCGGCCCGCGGTCCTCTTCGAGTTCATCGATCGCCCGTAGTGCGGCCTGGGTCGGCGCCCCGCCGATGGCCGGCGTCGGGTGCAGCAGTTGGGCCAGGTGCAGGGCGCTGGGCGCGGCCGTTCCCGCCGCGAGAGTGCCGCCGATCCTGGTGCCGAGGTGGTGCAGGGTGTCGGTGGAGACGATCCGTGGCTCGTCGGCGACCACCCCGCCACACACCCCGGTGAGCGCCTCGACGATGGCGTCGACGACGAACGCGTGTTCGTGCCGGTCCTTGGCCGAGCCGAGCAGGGTGCGGACGCGATGCGCGTCCTCAGCGACGTCGGACGCCCGGGGCACCGATCCGGCCAGCGGCAGGCTGCGGACGACGCGTCCGCGGCGACTGACCAGCAACTCGGGACTGGCGCCGAGCAGCACCGGGCCGTCCGATTCGGCCGTCAGTGGCACCCGGAAGACGTAGCGGCCGGGACGCTCGGTGAGCAGCCGGGCAACGATGGCATCGGCGGCCAGCGGCGGATCGCTGCGCACCTCGAGGTTGCGTCCGAGCACCACCTTCTCCAGGCGTCCGGCCTCGATCCAGCCCAGGGCGGTCCGCACCCGATCGGCGTAGCCGGCGCCGCTCGGCCGCTCGGTGACCTGGTGCCGCGCAGCCGGCAATCGCGATGCCACCAGGGCGGACGCTGGCGCGGCAGTGAGTGCCACCCGATGCGCGATGCCGGGCGCGTCCGGACGGAAGGGCAGCACCACGAGCGCTCGCTCGCCCGGCGCCAGGGACGCCACCACCCGGTCGGCCCAGTCCGGGCCGCTGCCCTGCGACGTGTCCAGCACCGTGCCGGCGTTCATCGCGTCCCCCATGAACAAGGGGGAAGGCAGTTGCACCGCGGGCAGCTGCCCGCATTCGACGAGTTCGGTCACAGCGAAGCGCCGCCGTCCACGAAGACCTGTTGCAGGGTGACCTGCCGGGCGGCGTCCGAGAGCAGGAAGCAGACCACCCCGGCGACATCGTCGGGGGCCCCGATCCGGCCCAGCGGAATGCCGACGCGGAACGCCTCCGGATCGCCGCCGATGGTGCGGGCCGGACCGGTCTCGGGATCGGCCCACAGTTCCCGCAGCATCGGGGTGTCGGTCGAACCGGGCTCGACCACATTGCAGCGAATGCCGCGGGCCGCCAATTCCAGGCCGGCGCAGCGGGTCAGCGCCGAGGCGGCCGCCTTGGACGCCGCATAGGCCAGCATGTTCAGCCGCGGCACCCGGGCGGCGTTCGAGCTGACCACCACTATCGCGGCGCCGTCGCGCAGCCGGGGCGCACCCTCCTGCAACAGGTGGAAGACGCCGGTGGCGTTGACCGCGAGATGCCGCTGCCAGGCAGCCTCGGAAGTGTCGGTGAGACCCGCCGGTTCGAGCAGGCCCGCGGTGCTGACCAGGCCGTCCAGCGGTCCCTCGGCAGCGGCGGCGCTCAGGGCATCGGCAACGGAGGCCCGGTCGGCGATGTCGCCGGCCAGGAGCAGCGGAGCCGGTCCACCCGCGGACGCCACCCCGTCGGCGGTGACCGCCAGGCCGTCCGCATCACGGTCCAACAGACTCAGCGCGACTCCCTGCCCGGCCAGCTGCCACGCGACCGCGCGACCGATACCGCCGGCCGCACCGGTCACGACAATGCGCCGTTGCGAGGGGGTGCTCATGCGCTGATAGTAAGGCAAGCCTTACCTACATTCTTACTCGGACTACTACGCGGACGGCATCGTCCGAGCCCGGCTACTCGGCAGAGGTGGGCTCTGTCGGGCTCCCGGCGGCCCCCGGGCCGTCCGGGCGCGCCTGGCGCTCCTGCGCCGCGGTGACGATGAGTTCGGCACACATCTCGTAGCCGAGTCGTGCGCTGTTGAGACACAGGTCGTAGCGCCGGGGATCACCGAACCGGGTGTTGGTGAAGAACTGCTGATACCGACTGCGGATCTTGTCCATCTTCGCGATGTACCTCTCGGCGTCCTTCGCCGGCACGCCGTCCACCTCGACCGCACGAGCGACCTTGGCGGCCGTGTCGGTGCTGTAGACGAAGGTGCTCAGGCAGGGTTGCTTGGCGCTGCGCAGCACCGAATCGGCGCAGCGACCGATGAACACCGCCGGCGCGACCCGCGCCGCCTCAGTGATCACCTCGGCGATCGCGCCGTACATGCGGTAGGGCAGCGAGTAAGTTTCGGCGTCGAATCCGGCGATGACGGACATGTCGAAGTAGGTGCCGGTCACCACGCGTTCGTCGAAGGTGGCCAGCAGATCGGCGGCCAGGCCACGCTTGCTCGCGGCCTCCTGCAACACCCGGGTGTCGTACAACTCCATGCCGGTGCGTTCGCTGATCAGCCGCCCGATCTCGCGGCCGCCACTGCCGAACTCACGATTGATCACGATCGAGCGGTTCATCGCTGTTCCTCTCAGCCGGTTTCGGTTCGGACGGAACCCCTTCTTGCACGCTACGCCTCGCAACCGGGCTTCGCTCGTAGATCAGCCGACGCTGACTGACCGGTTGACGTGCCAATGGCGCTTTGCAGGGCGGCAGTCGCTCGCCAAGGAGTCACTCAGTCGGTGTGGGAGTGGCATGCAGCCGAGGCATTGATCTGGTTGCAGATCTGGGGTGGGCCTAACTGGACTTGAACCAGTGACCTCCGCCTTATCAGGGCGGCGCTCTAACCGTCTGAGCTATAGGCCCGCGTGGGCGGGAACACCGAGTGACAACACTACCGACTCCGGTGCCGCCCGCTCAAATCGTGTCCACCCGTGGGTCGGCCCGGACCGCTTCACGTGGAACGGTCCGGGCCGGCGTCGCAGTCACGGACGTTCGGCGCTGACCTTCCAGCCCGACTCGGTCTTCTGCCCGTAGACCGCCACCAGGCTCTCGTAGCCGCGGAAGCTGCGTCCGTTGGTGCCCTTCATCGTGCAGGTGAAGCTGACACTGAGCGAACCGCGAACCGTCATGTCGGTGGCGTCCAGGGTCGGCTTCATCCGGTCGATCGAGTTCACCCGGGACGGCGTGCAGGCGATCGTGCTGGCCTTGATCTTCGTGCCGGACGGCTGCCGGAAGTTGATGCTGCACCGCGCATTCTTCAGCGAACCCGGCTTCTTGCACGAGTTGACCAGGTCCTTGGTGGCTGAGCGGAACGACTTCAGCGCACTGTCGGAGAGCTGCACGCGGATGCTGTACACGTTGGTGGAGGCGATGAGTCCCTCGACGACCACCTTGGTCTTGCTGAACGTGTAGGTGTCGCCCGTGCTGGCCAGCGTGTAGCCACCGGGGAAAACCTCGATGGCGTCCACATCGCCGACCGCGATGCCGTTCACGGTCAGTCCGGTATCAGCCGGGCTGAACGGACTCATCGACAACCGGGCCGCGATCCGGCTCATGAACCAACGGCCGTCGCTGCTGATCAGGGTGAACTTCTCGGTCTTGGGGCGATCGTTGATGGTGTAGTCGGCCTGAATCTGCGCGCTGTACTTGGACGACTCCAGCTCGGTCAGCTTCAGGTCGCTGATCGGGTTCGCCTGCACGGCGGCGGTCATCACTTCCTTGGTCAGGAAGGTGCGATCCGGCAGATCACCGCGGACCAGGCCGAAGATCGTGTCGGGATCGGACGCGGCCAGCGCATCGAAGTACTTCTGGACGGTTTCCGTCGCCGAACCGGTCCCCACGCCGGTGCCCTGGCTGGTCTGCGGCGAGGCGGAAGTGCTCGGCGTTCCGGTGGTGCCCTGGTTGTTCCGGCCCAGCTGCATCAGGCCGAACACCAACGCGATGATGACGAGCACCGCGCCGCCGATGATCAGCGGCATCTTGTTGCCACCCTTGGCCGGTTGCCCGGGCGGAGGCGGAGGAGTTCCCCAACCCGGGGCCGGGGCTCCGGGGCCACCGGGCGCTCCCGGGGCCTGGTAGCCCGGCTGAGAGCCGACCGGCTGGCCGAAACCGGCTGCGGGCTGCTGACCGAAACCGCCCTGCGGCGGCTGTTGGCCGGGCTGGCCGTAGCCGGGCTGGCCGTAGCCAGGCTGCTGATAGCTCGGCTGGCCGTAGGCGGGTTGTCCGTAGCCGGGCTGCCCTCCGGGCGGTGCGTAGGGGCTACCTGCCGACGGAAACTGCGGGTTCTGTTCGGGCTGTCCGGGATCGTTGGGACGGTTGGGATCAGTCATGCCAGGTGCCTCCGGTAAGGATTGGGGGACCCGGACATGCTAATGGCAGATGAGGGTCAGTCCTCGGCAAGGGTGAGTTCGAGACCACCGAGAATGTTCGCCGACAGGTTGTACAGGAACGCCGTCAGCGTGCCGATCGCGGTCAGCAGCACCACGTTGATCACCGCGATCAATGCCGCGACGCCGAGCACCTTATTGGTGTTGACGAAGTCCTCGATCCGGACCTGGGTCTGGTCGTTCGGGTTGGACAGCACGCTTTGCAGAATCGTGTTCACCGCGTCGAACAAGCCGGACGCCCCGATCACCGACCACACCACGTAGGTGGCGAACCAGAACATGATCCCGAAGGCGATGGAGAACAGGAACGACGTCTTCATCACCGACCACGGATCGATCCGGGACAGCCGGAGCCGCGCCTTGCGGGTGCGTCGCGATACCGAACGCGGCCCGGCGCTCACCACCGACGGACGCGCGGCCTGAGCGGGCGCCGCCTGCCCACCGATCGCCGGCTGCACCCGGGTGGACTCGGAGTCACCGGCGTCGCGGTGTTCGCCCGTCGTCCCCGGGTTCCAGACATTCCCGGCCACAGACGTGCCGGACTTGCCCTGCTGGTCGCTCATAGTCCTCCTCGACCCTCGTCAGTCGACGGGATGCTGCGGGTCGCCACCGTCGGAATCAACGGCGTCCGGCCCAACGGTATCCGACGGAGGCACGGTATCCGACACCGCCCCTTGGGTCGATTCTTCCCCATCGGCGCCGTTTTCCACCTCAGCGCCGCTCTCCGGGTACAACGCGATCACCGACACTGAGTCGTCGCCCTGCACATGGACGAACTTCACACCCATCGTGTCGCGGCCCTTCGGGGGCACCTCGCTCACCGAGGAACGGATGATCTGCCCGGACGTCTTGATCGCCATGATCTCGTCGTTCTCCTGGACCACCAGCCCGCCGACCAGCGAACCCCGGTCGTCGTTCAGTTTCATCGCCTTGATACCCAGACCGCCACGACCCTGCTGCCGGTATTCCGAGACCGCCGTCCGCTTCGCGAAACCACCGTCGGTGACGGTGAACACGAACCGGTCGTCCTCGGGCATGTCGGCGTCGATCACCGCCATCGACAGCAACGCATCGTCGCCGCGGAACTTCATGCCGGTCACCCCGGACGTCGCGCGTCCCATCGGCCGCAGCTGCTCGTCGCTGGCCGCGAACCGGATCGCCTGGCCCTTGCGTGAGATCAGCAGCACGTCGTCGGCCCACGAGCACAGCTCGGCGCCGATCAGCTCGTCATCGTCGTCGCGGAAGTTGATCGCGATCACGCCCGCCTGCCGGGGTGAGTCGTAGGCGTTCAGCGAGGTCTTCTTCACCAATCCGCGGCGGGTGGCCAGCAGCAGGTACGGCGCGTCGGTGTAGCCGCGCAACGTCAGCACCTGGGCGATCCGCTCCTCGGGCAGGAACGACAGCAGGCCGGCGACGTGGCCGCCCTTGGCGTCACGACCGGCCTCCGGCAGCTGCCACACCTTGGCCCGGTAAACCCGGCCCAGGTTGGTGAAGAACAGGATCCAGTGGTGGGCCGTGGTGGCGAACAGGTGCTCCACCTCGTCGTCGGCACGCAGCGTGGCACCGCGAACCCCCTTGCCACCGCGCTTCTGGGCACGGTAGGCATCGGTCCGGGTGCGCTTGGCGTAGCCGCCGTGGGTGATCGTGACGATCATGTCTTCGTCGGGGATCAGGTCTTCGTTCGACAGGTCGCCGTCGGCCGAGATGATCCGGGTGCGTCGGTCGGTGCCGTACTTCTCGACGATCTCTGCGAGCTCCTCGCCGATGATCCGTCGCTGCCGCTCGGGCCGGTCCAGGATGTCCTGCAGATCGGCGATCAACCGCTCCAGCTCGGCCAGCCGGTCGATGATCTTCTGCCGCTCCAAGGCAGCCAGCCGGCGCAGCTGCATCTCCAGGATCGCGTTAGCCTGCGCCTCGTCGATCTCGAGCAGCTCCATCAGCCCGATGCGCGCGGTTTCGGCGTCCGAGCTGGCTCGGATCAGCGCGATCACCTCGTCGAGGGCGTCCAGCGCCTTCACCAGGCCGCGGTAGATGTGCGCCATCTTCTCGGCCTCGGCCAGCCGGAACGCCGTCCGGCGCTGAATGACCTGCAACTGGTGCTTGATCCAGTGCGACAGGAACTGGTCGAGCCGCAGGGTTCGGGGAACGTCGTCGACCAGGGCCAGCATGTTGCAGCCGAAGGTGTCCTGCAGCTGGGTGTGCTTGTACA
>NZ_JAPUED010000121.1 GCF_027492755.1 Micropruina sp.
GGCGACGGCTGGTGGGTGAACGTCCGGGCGTCGAACACCGAACCGCTGCTACGGCTCAACGTCGAATCCCGCGACGCCGCCCAGATGGCGTCGCTGCGCGACGAGGCCCTGGCCATCATCCGAGGAGAAGCAGATGCCTGACCTGACCCACGACGTGCTCGACCTGCTGGTCTGCCCGGCCTGCCACAGCACCTTCACCTGGGACTACGAGGCGTCCGAACTGGTCTGCACCGGCACCGACTGCGGCCTGGCCTACCCGCTGCGCGGCGGCATCCCGATCCTGCTGATCGACGAGGCCCGGCGGCCGACCCGCGACTGAGCCATGTTCGACTTCGACGATTCCCGGCTGGAGGATCCGGAGGTGCTGGCCGCCGCCGCGCCGCTACTGATGAACCTGGCGTCCTCGGGTGCCCGGGTGCGCCGCGAGGCAGCGATGGCCGAGGCGCCGCTGGCCGCCCTCGACGACGTCGACCGGCCCCGTGCGGTGATCGCCTACGGGCCCGAGGCCCGGCTGTTGCGCGCGGTGCTCGAACCGGTCTGCCCGGTGCCGTTCGTCGCCTGGCCGGCGCTCGGCCTGCCCGGCTGGGTGGGTCCGCTGGACATCGTCCTGCTGATCGGACGCCGCGGCCCGGAAAGCATGGCGGTGGCGCATGAGGCGGTCCGCCGCGGCTGCCGGCTGATCGTGGCCTGCCCGCCGGATTCCCCGCTGGCCGAGCGGTCGGCGTCCCGATCGACCACACTGCTGCCGGTGAACACCGGCGACCCGCTGGCGGCCGCGGTGGTGTTCCTGGTGGCGCTGCACCGGCTCGGTCTGGGGCCCTCCACGAATCCGGAGGCGATCGCCGCAGCGATGGACGGCGTCGCCGAGCGCTGCGCGGCCCGCACCGACGTGTCGGTCAACCCGGCCAAGACGATGGCCCTCGACCTCGCCGACGCGTCCCCGCTGGTCTGGGGCGGCTCGGTGCTGGCGGCGCGGGCCAGCCGGCGCATCGTCGAGGCGCTGCGGCTGGCATCCGGACGCATCGGGCTGGCCGCCGACGCCTCCGACCTGCGGTCGCTGCTGCACCAGGCTCCGCCGCGCGACCCGTTCGCCGACCCGTTCGAGGAGGGCACCCAGGAACGGCGTCCGGGCCTGGTGCTGATCGACGACGGCCAGGACGACGCCGCGGCCGCCGAGGCCCGGCTGCGGCTGGAACGCACCGCCCAGGCCGCCGACATTCGGATCACCCGGCTGGAGCACTTCGAGGATTCCGTCGTCGAGCGCTACGCGACGGTGCTGCTCACGGGCTTGTTCAGTGCCGCCTACCTGCAGATCGGCCTGGGCCGGACAGCGCCCTGACCCACCTGCGGTGCGCCGGCTCGGCGCGACGACCCGGCATTGCAGTCCGCACTACGGTGGGCTGATGGCCCTCACCGATGAAGACGGCTGGACCGCCAGCTACGAGGCGGCATGTGTCTCGCTGGCCAGCGGCTGTACCCCGGAGAGACTCCGTGACGTCCTGGCCGGCCCGGGAGCAACGGAATTCCCGTCGGCGGACGAGGCGGGCAACTGGGTGATGGACAGCGACCGCTACGACCGTTCGTGGTCGGCGTTCGGGTGGTATCAGGGCGTGGCCGTGGCGTGGGAGGACAACGGCTTCGCCGGCACGGACCCGGACAACGCAGCCAAACTCTCCGCCGGCGGCAGGTTCGCGAGCATGTTCTGGAACGTGAACGCGGTGATGCAGTTCAGCTACCTGTCCGACGGCCAGGTACTGCGGCAGTTCGATCCGCTGTTCCACAACGAAGACGAGGACCCGAACCAACTCGGCCAGGAACTCGCTGCCGAAAGGGAGCTGGACTGGTCGGCGGCGCCGGTTCGCAGCGGCCTGGCCCTGGTCGCCGACCTCTTCGGCATCACCGCCATCACCCCGACCATCCTGGCGGCGCCCGGCGTCCGCTTCTTCGGGTATCGCAGGTAGCCGCGGTTGCGGAGTCAGCCGCGCGGGATCTCGAACCGGACCAGCCGGCCGCGGCCGGCGCCGAGATCGGCCCACCGGCAGTCGAGCTCCAGCACCGCCAGTGCGCTGGTCGGGTAGTGCCGGACGGCCTCGTCGGTCAAATCGGACGGCTCGGCCAGCAACTCGATCAGCGAACTCATCGTCGGCTCGTGGCCCAGCACCATCGCGGTGCCGACCGCCTCGTCCAGGTCACGCAGCAGGTCGACCACCGAGTCTTCCCAGGCTCCGTAGAGGGCGTCGGTGAAGGTGACCTGACCGGCGGTGGCTCCGCCGAGTTCAGCCGTCCGCCAGGTTTCCCGGGTCCGGGTCGACGAGGACGACAGCACGGCCCCGATCGAGTAGTCGGCGAGGATCGCACCGGCGACGGCGGCGTCACGCAGCCCGCGGGCCGCCAACGGGCGCTCGTGATCGGGATCGTTGGTGCTCCACGACGACTTGGCGTGACGCATCACGATCAGGGTGTGAGACATGGCTGCGGCTCAGGCGTCGTCGCCGGGGCGCATCGACGCCCAGATCTCTTTGCACTCCGGGCACACCGGGAATTTGTCCGGGTTGCGGCTCGGCACCCACACCTTGCCGCACAGCGCCACCACCGGGGTGCCCATCACCATCGCCTCGGTGAGCTTGTTCTTCGGCACGTAGTGGCTGAATCGCTCGTGGTCGCCCTCGTCGACCCGCAGATCGGTGCGCTCGTCGAGGATCGTCTGTGCGCCGGGTGCCATCTCGGTCATAGCTCCACACTCTAATCACCTGTCGCCGGTTGCCGGCAGGGCGCGGAGCTGCCCGTGTCGCGGGGATGCCGGACGATGAGTGCCCGCTTGGCCAGCTGGGCTGCGGAGATCCCGGCGTTCGCCGGGATGACCGGGCAGCGTTGGGGGCTCTTCGTCATCCCGGCGGAGGCCGGGATCTCGGTTCGGCGGCGACATGACGCGTCCGCTTGGGTCGTTCATGTCCGGCATGGTGGGATTGACCGGGTGGAGGCACTCGCGGTGGTCGGTGGACGGCTGGCGACCGGTCTGCGCGATGTGACCGCCGACCTGGCCGCGCTGGACTCGTCCGGCTTCTGGGCGGTGGTGCTGCCCTTCGAGGGTGACCCGGTGTGCGCCCGCTTCGACCAGGTGAGGCCGGCGACGCCGTGGCGCGGACGCCCCTGGCGCGGCCCGGCGCGTGACTCCTGGACGTCCTCGCTGGACGAGGCAGCCTTCAACGCCGGCGTCGCCGCGATCCGCGACGAGATCGCGGCCGGCGGGGTCTATCAGGTGAACCTGACCAGGCGGCTCAGCGCCCCGCTGCCGCCCGACTGGTCGATCGCGGCCCTGGGCGCGGCGCTGGCGCGAGGAAATCCGGCACCGTTCAGTGCCGTCGTGCAGCTGCCCGAGCAGGGCATTCATGTCGCCTCGGCCTCACCCGAGCTCTTCCTCGGACGTCGCGGCAACACTGTCTGGTCGTCGCCGATCAAGGGCACCGCGGCCAGTGCGGACGGCTTCCTGGCCAAGGACTCGGCCGAGAACGTGATGATCGTCGACCTGGTCCGCAACGACCTCGGCCGGGTGTGCGTGACCGGCACGGTGGAAACCCCCGCGCTGCTCTCCGTCGAGGCACATCCGGGCCTTTTCCATCTGGTCTCCACCGTGCGCGGACGCCTCCGTCCGGACGCCGGCTGGCCCGAACTCGTTGCCGCCACCTTCCCGCCGGGCTCGGTCACCGGCGCCCCGAAGCTGGCCGCGCTGGACGTGATCCGCCGGCTCGAGCCGGTGCCCCGCGGGGTGTACTGCGGTGCCGTCGGCTGGGTTGACGCCGACCGTGCCGAGGGTGAGCTGAACGTCGCCATCCGCACCTTCTGGGCCTCGGACGGACGCCTCCACCTGGGCACCGGGGGCGGCATCACCTGGGATTCCGACCCGGCGGGAGAGTGGGCCGAAACGCGGCTCAAGGCGTCCAATCTGCTCGCGGTCGTCTCGGGGCCTCCGGCGCGTACCGGTTCGGCTGGCGCGACGGCGTCGTAGACTCCGAGCCGTGCAGAAGGTGGCCCAGTGAGCGGGAAGGCCGATCGTCGGTGGCTCACGATCGGGCTGATGATGTGCGTGATGGCGATCTCGTTCGAGTCCTACGCCGTCCTCACCGCGATGCCTGCCGCCGCCCGTGACCTGGGCAACCTGTCGTTGTACGCGTGGACCTTCACCGCGTTCGTGATCGCGATGACCTTCAGCATCGTGGCGTCCGGACAGTTCAGCGACCGCTACGGACCGATCCAGCCGATGATGTGGGGCTTCGGCATCTTCGCCGCCGGCCTGGTGCTGGCCGCGTTGGCACCCAGCATGTGGGTGCTGCTGGTCGCTCGATTCACCCAGGGTCTCGGCGCCGGCACCATGAACGTCGCTGTGATGGTGCTGATCGCTCGCGCCTACGACGAGGCCCAGCGGGCGAGGCTGATGATGTGGTTCTCGGCCTGCTGGATGCTGCCGGCCTTCGTCGGTCCGCCGCTGGCCGGCTGGATCGTCCAGATCAGCTCCTGGCACTACGTGTTCTGGTCGGTGCTGCCGTTCATGGCGGTGGGCGGACTCCTGGTGCTGCGGCCGTTGCGGCACATCGAACTCACCCCCGAAGAGCCGCACGAACTGAAGAAGCGGCTGATGCTGCTGGCCGCCGCCGTGGCCGCCGGGCTGGCGCTGATCCAGTGGGCCGGCCAGGAGCTCGACCTGTGGTCGGCGCTGTGGGCCGCGGTCGGCCTGGCCGCGGTGGTGTTCGGCCTGCCGCCGCTGCTGCCCAAGACCATCGACTGGACCGGACGCGGCATCTCGGGCGTGGTGGGTGCCCGGCTGTTCAGTGCCGGCGCCTTCTTCGGTGCCCAGTCGTTCCTGCCGTTGATGCTGACCGAGGCCCGCGGCCTCGAGGCGGTGATCACCGGCGTCACGCTGACCGTCGGCTCGGTCGGCTGGATGCTGGGCGCGCTGCTGCAATCGCAGAGCTGGCTGTCCTGGCGGCGCGACCAGATGATCATCGTCGGCGTGGCGGGGATCGCCCTGGGCATCGCGGTGCTGGCCGTGGCCGCCTACTTCCCGCAGTCCTGGCTGGGCCTGGTGATGATCGCCTGGATCATCGCCGGGTTCGGCATGGGCCTGCAGAACCCGAGCACCTCGCTGGCCGTCATGCAGCTCTCCGACGACGCCGAGCTGGGCCGCAACACGTCCTCGCTGCAGGTCGGCGAGTCGCTGGGCAGCAGCCTGTTCACCGGCCTGGCCGGCGCCTGGTTCGCCCACTTCCACCTGACTGCCGAGTTGCCGTTCACCTTCGGCGGGCTGATGGTGATGATGGTGGTGGTCGGGGCGATCGCGGTGCTGCTGGCCTATCGGATCGGCCCCGTGCCCGCCGCCGAGGATTAGCCACGATGGACGAGGTCGACCGCATCATCGCCGCCTGGCGGGCCGAGGCGCCCGGGCTCGACACCGAACCGCTGGCGGTGCTGTCCCGGGTGAGCCGGCTGGCCCGGCATCTCGATCTCGCCCGCAAGCGGTGTTTCGCCGCTCACGGGCTGGAGGTCTGGGAGTTCGACGTGCTGGCCGCGCTGCGCCGCGAAGGCCCGCCGTACGAGTTGTCGCCCGGCGAGCTGATCCACCAGACGCTGTCCTCCAGCGGCACCATGACCAACCGGATCGACCGGCTCACCGAGCGTGGGCTGGTGGAGCGGCTGGCCAATCCCGCCGATCGGCGCGGCGTCCGCGTCCGGCTCAGCGGTGAGGGTGCGGAGACCGTGGGTGCGGCGATGGACGATCTGGTCGCTTTCGAGCGCGGCGTCCTGGAGCCGTTGACGCCGCCGGTGCGGCACCAGTTGGCCACCGCGCTGCGGACGCTGCTGGTCGACTTCGAGGTGCCGTCCGGTAGCTGACGACCCGGGCGCGGGCGCGCCATGGAACCTCCGCGTGCGGCGGTAGGTGCGTCCCCTAGGGTGGTGCCGTTCACCGACGCAAGGATTCCAACGATGGCCCTGTCGAACCCGTATCTCGCCGAACTGGCTGCCGAATTCGGCATTGCCACTGAGTTCTGGGATTGGAAGGGTCGGCTCACCGAGATCTCGGACGAAACCGTGATCGCGGTACTGGCCGCGATGGAGATCGACGCCAGCACCGCCGAGACCGCTGCGGCCGCGGTGCAGGAGCGCCGGATGCGGGCCTGGCGACGGGCGCTGCCGCCCTGCACCGTGATGCAGCAGGGCGCACCCCAGCAGGTGCGGGTACACGTCCCCGACGGTGCCGCGGTAGAGGTCTGGGTCCGGCTCGAGGACGGCGGCACCCGCGAACTGCGGCAGTTGCCCAACGACGAACCGGCCCGGATGGTCGACGACCACCTGATGGGGGAGGCCAGCTTCGAGGTGCCCGGTGACCTGCCGCCCGGCTACCACCGGATCGGTTGCCGCACCGCGGAATGGACGGCCGAGGCCACCCTGATCGTGTCGCCGCACTTCCTCGGCTTCCCGCCGGCGATGGGCGAGAAGCGGGTGTGGGGATACGCCACCCAGCTGTACAGCGTCCGTTCAGCGGATTCGTGGGGGATCGGCGATCTGTCCGACCTGTCCGACCTGGCCACCTGGTCGGCCACCCAGCAGTTCGCCTCCTACGTGCTGGTCAACCCGCTGCACGCGGCCCAGCCGATGACTCCGCTGGAACCCTCGCCCTACCTGCCCACCTCGCGGCGCTACGTGAACCCGATCTACATCCGTCCCGAGGCGATCGCCGAGTACGCCACCCTCGACGAGCGGCAGCGGGCCAGGGTCGCCCAGCTGCGCGGCAAGCTCGCCAAGAACCTGGCCAACGAGCCGCTGATCAAGCGGGACCAGGTGTGGCGGGCCAAGCTGAAGGCGCTGCGGGTGATCTTCGAGGCGGGCCTGAAACCGACCCGGCTGATGAGCCTGAACGACTTCGTCCGCAAAGAGGGACGGCCGCTGTCGCAGTTCGCGACCTGGTGCGCGCTGGTGCACGAGTACGGGATGAACTGGCGGGAGTGGCCGGTCGAGCTGCGCCGTCCGTCCTCGCCCGAGGTGGCGCGGTTCGCGGTCGATCACGTCGGCGAGATCGTCTTCTTCTCCTGGCTGCAGTGGGTGGCCGACGAGCAGCTGCGCGACGCTCAGTCGGCGGCGAAGGCGGCCGGCATGCGGGTCGGGATCATGAACGACCTGGCCGTGGGGGTGAGCGGCCACAGTGCCGAGGCGTGGATGCTGGGCGACACCTTCGCCCGCGGCGTCTCGGTGGGTGCGCCGCCGGACCACTTCAACCAGACCGGCCAGGACTGGGGTCAGGCGCCGTGGCGTCCGGACCGGCTGGCCGACTTGAGCTACGCGCCGTTCCGCAACATGGTGGCCGGGATCCTGCGGCATTCCGGCGGCATCCGGGTCGACCACATCATGGGTCTGTTCCGGCTCTGGTGGGTGCCCGAGGGGATGGGCCCGACGCACGGCACCTACGTGCGGTACAACCACGAGGCGATGGTCGGCATCCTGGTGCTCGAGGCGCAGCGGGCCGGTGCGGTCGTGGTCGGCGAGGACCTCGGAGTGGTCGAACCGTGGGTGCGGGTCTACCTGCGCGACCGCGGCATTCTCGGCACCTCGATCGCCTGGTTCGAGCGCGGCGACGACGGCCAGATCCTGCCGCCGGAGTCATGGCGCGAGTACTGCATGGCCTCGGTGACCACTCACGACCTGCCGCCCACCGCCGGGTATCTGGATGCCGCGCACGTCAAGCTGCAGCACGAGCTGGGCCTGCTCACCGAGGACCTGGACGTCGAACTGGCCGGCGCCGCCCGCGAGCGCGACGACTGGCTGCGGATGCTGCGCGAGCGCGGCCTGCTGACCGTCGACGATCCGTCCACCGAGGACATCGTGCTGGCCATGCACCGGTTCCTGGTCGCCACCCCGGCCCGGATGCTCTGCGCGGCGCTCACCGACGCCGTCGGCGACCATCGCACCCAGAACCAGCCCGGCACCGTCGACCAGTACCCCAACTGGCGGGTGCCCCTGTCCGGCCCCGACGGCCAGCCGATGAGCCTGGAGGACGTCTTCCACTCCGAGCACGCCCTACGCCTCTCGGCGGTGATGAACGGCTTCGTCGTCCCGCCCACCGCCCACCGTTCCACGTCCGAGTTCATCATCGGCACCGACTGACCGGACCCGGTGACCAAGGGAACCGTCCCTGGTGACCAAAGGAACCGTCCCCTTTGGTCACCGCGCACGGTTCTCCCGGTCACCCGGTCGGGGTCATCACCTCGACGCGGTTGCCGAAGGCGTCCCAGCAGTGGAAGCGCTGGTAGCCGGCGAAGGACGTCCGCTGCGCCCAGCTGAGCTCGAAGCCGGCGGACGCGATCCGTTCGCCGAGCGCCTCCAGGTCGGCCACCGAGTCGACCAGGACGGCGGGGTGGGCCAGCCGGGCCGGGACGAACTGCTCATCGGCCAGGACGTGCACCTCCAGCGTGATCGCGCCCGAGGAGTCGAAGGCCCGGAACCACCGCACCGGACGGCCGGCGAGCTCGGGCGGGGGAGCCACCTCGGTCAGCCCCATGGCGTCGCGCCAGAAGGCCCGGGCGCCGTCGTCGCCGCCGACCGGCATGATCACTTGGACGTGATGGAGCTTCATGGATTCTCCTCCTTGCGGTTCGATCGCGCGATCGATCACAGCTGTCGCCTTAGGTCCTCTGCTTTCGGGAAATACGCCGAAAGCAGTGCATGGACCCGAAAGTAGTGGTCGATCGCGCGATCGGCACTGCCCCAGAGGTGCGGGATGTACCCCGGCAACGCACAGCACCTCCAGATCGATCGGTCGCGGGCCGTCCCAGCAGCCGCCCCGACATGCCGAGCCGGACCTCCGACACACCCGGGATTTGAAGACGCCCGCCGGCCTGTGACAGAATCGTCAGGTTGCTCCGCGGCGGTATGCCGCGGCGCCCCCAGGCGGATGAGTCGTCAGCCGGGCCCTACCACGAACGAAATTGCGATCGTGTGCGGCCCTGAATGGCCCGACACGCCCGACCGCGGGGGTCGGAGCAGCAGTATCCGACGAGAAGAAGGAAAATCAGTGGCGGGACAGAAGATCCGGATCCGACTCCGGGCCTACGACCACGAGGTCATTGACTCCTCGGCGAAGAAGATCGTCGACACCGTGACCCGTACCGGCGCCAAGGTGGCGGGCCCCGTGCCCCTGCCCACCGAGAAGAACGTGTTCTGCGTGATCCGTTCTCCGCACAAGTACAAGGACAGCCGCGAGCACTTCGAGATGCGCACGCACAAGCGGCTGATCGACATCCTCGACCCCACGCCGAAGACGGTCGATTCGCTGATGCGGCTCGACCTGCCGGCCGGTGTCGATATCGAGATCAAGCTCCCCTGAGGTCGCCGAACATGTCTAACGAACGCAAAGTGAAGGGCCTGCTGGGCACCAAGCTCGGTATGACCCAGACCTGGGACGACAACAACAAGGTCGTTCCGGTCACCGTGATCCAGGCCGGGCCGTGCGTTGTCACGCAGGTCCGCTCGCCCGAGAAGGACGGCTACTCCGCCGTCCAGCTGGCCTTCGGCGCCGTCAAGCCGACCAAGGTCACCAAGCCCGCCGCCGGCCACTTCGATGCTGCCGGGGTCACCCCGCGCAAGCACCTGGTCGAGCTGCGCACCGCCGACGCCGCCGAGTACACCCTCGGCCAGGAGCTGCTCGCCGATGTCTTCGCCGCCGCCGACGTGGTCGACGTGACCGGCGTCAGCAAGGGCAAGGGCACCGCCGGCGTGATGAAGCGGCACGGCTTCCACGGTCTGCGCGCCTCGCACGGTGTGCACCGCAAGCACCGCTCGCCGGGCTCCATCGGCGGCTCGTCCACCCCTTCGAAGGTGTTCAAGGGCATGCGGATGGCCGGCCGGATGGGCGTCGACAAGGTGACCGTCCAGAACCTCACGATCCACGCCGTCGACGCCGAGCGCGGGCTGATCCTGGTCAAGGGCTCCGTGCCCGGCCCCAAGGGTTCGCTCGTCGTGGTGCGCACGGCCGCCAAGAAGGGTGCTGCCGAATGAGCGAGAAGCAGACCGTCAAGGTGCTGGGCTCGAAGGCCACGGCCGACCTGCCGGGCGACTACTTCGACGTCCAGACCAACGTGCCGCTGATCCACCAGGTCGTGGTGGCCCAGCAGGCTGCCGCCCGCCAGGGCACGCACGCCACCAAGACCCGCGGTGAGGTCGCCGGTGGCGGCGCCAAGCCGTGGCGCCAGAAGGGCACCGGCCGCGCCCGTCAGGGTTCGCGCCGCGCCCCGCAGTGGACCGGCGGTGGCGTCGTCCACGGCCCGCAGCCGCGCAGCTACGCCCAGCGGACGCCCAAGAAGATGATCGCCGCCGCGCTCCGCGGTGCGCTCTCCGATCGGGCCCGCGAGGGTCGCGTCCACGTGATCGACCAGATCGTGACGGGGGAGACCCCTTCCACCAAGGCCGCGCTTTCCGCGCTCTCGGCGGTGAGCGGCGCCAAGCTGCTGGTGATCCTTTCCCGCGACGAGGACGTGGCCTGGCTGAGCCTGCGCAACGTCGCCTCGGTGCACGCGATCGCGGTCGACCAGCTGAACACCTACGACGTGCTGGTGAGCGATGACGTGGTGTTCACCACCGCGGCGCTGGCGGTCTTCACCGGCCAGTCCGCTACCGAGGAGACTGCGCCCGCTAAGGAGGCCGGCAAGTGAGCGACTACAAGATCACCGACCATCGCGACATCCTGCTCGCGCCGGTCGTCAGCGAGAAGAGCTACGGCCTGCTCGACGAGAACAAGTACACCTTCGAGGTGGCGCGCGACGCGAACAAGACCCAGATCAAGATCGCGGTCGAGCAGGTCTTCGGCGTCAAGGTCACCAGCGTGAACACGATCAACCGCGTCGGCAAGCGCCGCCGCACCCGCTACGGCTGGGGTAAGCGTCCCGATGTGAAGCGGGCGATCGTCTCGGTGGCCGACGGCCAGCGCATCGACATCTTCTCCGGCCCGGCGGTCTGAGAGCGAAGAGGACGAGAACATGGCTATTCGTAAGTACAAGCCGACCACCCCGGGCCGTCGTGGCTCGTCGGTCTCGGACTTCGCCGAGCTGACCCGCTCCACCCCGGAGAAGTCGCTCACCACGTCGAAGCCGAAGACCGGTGGACGCAACAGCTCCGGCCGGATCACCACCCGGCACATCGGCGGCGGTCACAAGCAGGCCTACCGGCTGATCGACTTCAAGCGCTACGACAAGGACGGCGTGCCGGCCAAGGTCGCGCACATCGAGTACGACCCGAACCGCACCGCGCGGATCGCGCTGCTGCACTACGCCGACGGCGAGAAGCGCTACATCATCGCGCCGAACGGCCTCAAGCAGGGCCATCCGGTCGAGGCCGGCGAGGGTGCTGACATCAAGCCCGGCAACAACCTGCCGCTGCGCAACATCCCGGTCGGCACCACGGTGCACGCCGTGGAGCTGCGTCCCGGCGGCGGCGCCAAGATGGGCCGCTCGGCCGGTGCCCGCATCCAGCTGGTGGCCCGCGAGGGCAAGTACGCCACCCTGCGTCTGCCCTCGGGCGAGATGCGCATGGTCGACGTCCGCTGCCGGGCAACGGTCGGCGAGGTCGGCAACGCCGAGCAGTCGAACATCAACTGGGGCAAGGCCGGCCGCAACCGCTGGAAGGGCATCCGCCCGACCGTCCGCGGTGTGGTGATGAACCCGATCGACCACCCGCACGGTGGTGGCGAGGGTCGCACCTCCGGTG
>NZ_JAPUED010000122.1 GCF_027492755.1 Micropruina sp.
GATATTCAGTTGTTTCCCGGTGATCGAGTTCCGTTGGTTGAGCTTGTCGAAACCCTGTCGTTGGTTGAGCTTGTCGAAACCCGGGAATGGAGTGAGGGGAGCAGCCGGAGCCACTCCCCTCATCAAGTCAGCGACGCAGGCCGAGACGCGCGATCAGTTCGCGGTAGTGCTCGATGTCCTGCTTGGCGACGTAGTTCAGCAGCCGGCGGCGCTGGCCGACCAGCAGCATCAGGCCACGGCGGCTGTGGTGGTCGCCCTTGTGCACCTTGAGATGCTCGGTCAGGTGGGCGATCCGGCGGGTGAGCAGCGCGATCTGCACATCCGGCGAACCGGTGTCGCCCGGCTTGGTCGCGAACTCTTCGATGGTCTTCTTCTTCAGATCAGCGTCCATGAAGGGGCTGCTCTCCTCTCGGTTTCCCGTTGCGCGGCGCTGCCCGACCTAATGGTCTCGATACTTGGGTGATCGATGGGCGGCTCTTGGGGCTCCGCGGGCGTCCTGACGCCAACCCCAGACTTTACCGCAGTGGCCCAACGGGAGCGAATCGGCAGTTTCCTGCTTGCTACCCGGCGCCCGCCCGGGTTGACCGGAGCAGAACAACGACCCTAGCCAAGCCGACGATGGCCGCATCGGCCCTGGCTGCGCTGGCGCCCACCGCTGGTGGAGCTTGCCGAAAACCTTGCCAGGGCTCGTCCAGATCTCGACGAGCTCGACCAAGACCTCCCGGACTATGGCTTGGTGTAGCGGAACGCCACCGTCACGTACGGCAACGAGAGAGTCTCCTCGCCCGCCGTCTGCGGGTGGGTATCCAGAAGTTCACGGACGGCGGCGAGCACTTGTTCACGTCCGTCGGCGTCCATCACAGCGACGTAGCTGCGGGAGGCGGCCAGCCGGAGGATGTCGTCGCGATCGACGGTCTGCCGCCACTCGAACTGGGCTCGTTCGGGCGCACCGAACGGTGCGTCCACGTGAGGAAACTCATCCGCACCCGGGGTGTACTGGCCGGTGTCGGCACGCATCGCGACGCCCAGTTCACGCACCCAATCCACCCGTTCGTCGCGGAAGTTCCAGATCAGCGCGAGCGTGCCGCCCGGCTTGAGTACCCGTGCCGCCTCCGCGGACGCCGCCCGCGGATCGACCCAATGCCAGGCCTGTGCATAGCTGACCGCGTCGACCGAGCCGTCCGGGATCGGCAACTGCTCCCCGGTGCCGACCAGCGTCCCGATGTCCGGGGTTTGGGTGCGCAGCACGTCCAGCATCTCGGCGGAGGGATCCACCGCGACCACTTCGTGTCCGGTGGCCAGCAGGACCCGGCTGAGCTTGCCGGTGCCGGCTCCGACGTCGACCACCCGCACCTCGTCGGGGTGCACCAGCCACGACACCGCGACCGGCGGATACCCGGGGCGCGCCGCCTCGTAGACGTCGGCGACCTCGCCGAATGAGCGGGCATGGGCGAGCTTGTCGTGACGCGGTTCCATGGGTGCAAACGTACGCTCGACGACCCTGCTGAGGCGGCGTCCCGGGCAAGTGATGGGAGTCTGCGGCCAGCGTCGCGTGTCGGTGGCAGGCAGCGTCAGGCATGGAGGCGTCGGACACGAAGGAGACGACGATGATCGCGTCGACCCCTTTCCCCGCACGCGACTGAGGGCGAGAGAGCCAGGCTGATCGCCTGGAAGCACGAACCGCGGACCGTTCATGGACGGCTGCGCGAAGCTCTGCGGCTGACCCGCACGGCGTGGGCCGGCGGTGCGTCCACCCAGCCTGCACAGCGCGAGCTGCTGCTGTTCTGCCACGGCTTCTGCACCGCATTGACCGGCATCTGGAAGGCGTCGCAGCGATCATGGAAAGCCACTTCCGCTGTGAGGAACGCAGCCCGACACCGCGCGCCCTCTCACCGGAGCCGTCCGGCTAGCCTGTCGAGATGCTCGCAAGTCGACCGCAGGCTTCCGGCGGTGCCCGATGACGACTGCCCGACGTCGCAGGCTGGTCGCGGCCGGGCTCGCCGTGACCACAGTGTTGGCCGGCTTGGCGGTGCGCTTCGCACTTCGCCGTGGCGCCGCGTCCGACGTCGCCGGCGATGCCCTGTACGCCATCCTCATCTATCTGGTCGTCGTCCTCCTGGCGCCGCGGACTCGTCCCGCAGTGGCCGCCGTCGTCGCGGCTTCACTCTGCGTGGCGATCGAGTTGTTCCAGCTCACCGGACTTCCCGCCGCCTGGGCCGCAACCTTCCCGCCCATCGCGCTGGTTCTCGGGACCGGCTTCGACGCCCGCGACATCGTCGTCTACCTCGTTGCGGTGGCCGGAGCAGCATTCCTGGACAAAACCATCAGCGCCAGACTGAGTGCTCCGGCCCGCCTACCCCACTGAGGCCTAGGACGGGGACTGCCTGCCATTCAGCGTGACCGGGTCCACCCACCCGCTGGTCAAGCTTGTCGAGACCCGGCTGACCCACCGTCTGCCGAGACCCAGTCGCGACCGGCTACGCGGTCACTCGTCCCAGAGCCCGTGCTCGGGCCAGCGGCGCGGCAGCCGGGTCTCCACGGGCGGCAGTTCAGTGATCGACTCGGACGGCTCGGTCTGGTACCAGTACGCGACGCTCGAATAGTCATTGCTCTGATCGTTGGCGTGACCGTGCTCGATGCTGAACCGCAGTGAGCGGGTGAACCGAACGGGGTCTTCGACATGGAACCGGTACAGGCTCCAGGTGCCGAAGTGCTCCTGGACGCTCGAGGCGAGGCTGATGCCGTGGTAGGGGCCGGCGTAGGCGCCGCTGGGGAATCCCCAGGCCGCGCCGAAGTAGTCCTCGGTGCCGGTGCCGTGCAGCCGCGGCGGCCACGGTTCGCCGTCGATGAAGAACATGTCGTCGCCCTCGCCCGGCCAGGTGTAGACCTGATTCGACGCGTTGAAGTTGTCGATGTTGAGCAGGCACCCGACGTAGTGGCCGTCGCCCTCGGTGTCGAGGATCACGTAGTTGTCGTCCCCCGTGGTGTTGAGGCCGGGCAGGTCCCAGGGCGCCGGGTTCGCCTCGACACTCGCATGCTCCACCTTCGTCGTCGGACGCTCCTGCCGGTAGAACGCGTGGAACAGCCCGACGTGATCGGGAGCCGGCTCGTCGGTCAGCTCGTAGTCCACGTAGTAGAAGAAGTTCTCGACCGGCTTGTCGCTCTCGTTGCGCAGCACGATCCGGGCGCCGTCACGGAACGGCATCGGGAAATAGCAGTTCATCGCCGCCGCGAACGGACCCTTCGGTCCGCGGCGCGGGCCGAACACCATGCTCAGCGGCAGCGACACGTAGTGCACGGCGGTGGCGTGGCCGACGCCGAAGAAGTCGCCCAGGGGGGTCCGGACGCTCGGGGTGGGCGAGCCGTCCCAGTACATCTCGAGCACCAGTTTGCGCAGGTACTTCTCCGAGTAGCAGCGGGTGGTCAGCCAGATGTGTTCGACCACGCCGCTTCCGGAGATGTCGGCCAGGACATGGGTCTCGCCGGGCTGGACGACGGCGAAGTCGCGGTTGCCGCCCGTGCGGTCGTAGCTGGACGAGCGCCCGGAGCGCCCCCGCTTCAGGTAGGGAAGCCCGCCGAGCGGGCTGGTGGGTCGCCAGAACTTCATGGTGATTCCTTTCGAAGACAGGCAACGCCCCGTCCGGGGACGCCGCATGGACGGCCCCGGACGGGGCCTCTGGGAGGTTCAGCCCTTGACCGCACCCATGGTGAGTCCGCCGACGATCCGCTTCTGCAGCAGGAACGTGACAGCGATCACGGGCAGCGAATAGAGCACGGCGAGCGCGGTCATCGCGCCCCACTGCAGACCGAACTGGGTCTGGAAGTTGGCTATCACGATCGGCGTGGTCTGTGCCCTGACCGCGGTCAGCAGCAGGGCGAACAGGAACTCGTTCCACGAGGCCAGGAAGGCGAAGATGGCCGCCACGGCAATGCCGCCGGAAACCACCGGAACGACCACCGAGACCAACGTGCGCAACCGGCTGGCGCCGTCGACGGCGGCCGCCTCCTCCAGTTCGATCGGCACGGCATCGAAGAAGCTGGTCAACAGCCAGATCGACAGTGGCAACGAGATCGCCGTGTGGCTCAATGCCAACCCGGTCGGGGTGTCACGCAGGCCCGCCCCGGTCATGATCATCACCAGCGGAATGCCGATCGCAACCGGCGGAACCATCCGGGTGACCAGGGTGGAGAAGACGAACAGCTGACCGGCTTTCGTCTTGAACCGGGTGATCGCATAGGCCGCCGGCACCGCGAACACGATGGACAGCACGGTGCTGATCACCGCGGTGGTCACGCTGTTGATGAAAGAGGGCACCACCCCGAAGGTGGAGATCGCGATCGTGTAGTTCTCCAGGCTCCACGTCTGCGGAATCACGGTGGGCGGCACCGCGATGGCCTCCATCGGCGCCTTGAACGAGGTCAGCGCCAGGTAGACGAAGGGGAAGCCGTAGAGCACCACGACCAGGATCAGCAGAGCCCACAGCAGGACCCTGCCTGCCCGCGAGCCGACTGCCGGTGTTGCTTCGGCGGACATCAGGACTCCTTCCCTGGACGCCAGATCGTTCCGATCGCGATCACGGCGACGATCAGCATGGCGATCATGTAGAGCACGCTCATCGCGGACGCCAGGCCGGGATCACCGAAGCGGACCATGGTCTGGTAGATCAACAAGCTGAGCGTCGTCGAGGCTTGCTCGGGGCCACCGTTGGTCTGGATCAGGATCACGTCGAAGGCCTTCGCAGCGTCCACGCCACGAACGATGAGGGCCACCGCGATCACCGGACGGAGCAGCGGGAGCATGATCCGGGTGAGCATGCGCCAACCGCCCACCCCGTCCAGCCGCGCGGCCTCGATCACGTCGCCGGGCAGGTTCTGCAGCCCGGCGAACAGCACCAGCGTCATGAAGGACGTGGTCAGCCAGATGTCGGGAATAGCCACCGAGAACAGCACGATGTCGGGGTTACTCAGCCAGCCGATCTGGTTCGGATCGCTGAGCACGCCCACGTTTGCGAGCAACGTGCCGATGATGCCGAAGTTGTCGATGAGCAGGAATCGCCAAAGCAGACCGGCAACCACCGGAGCGATCATCAACGGGTAGAGGAACAGACTGCGGAACACCCGGCTGCGCTGGCCGAGGGCGTGGAACAGCAGCGCGGTGGCCAGGCCCAGGACGAACTCGGCTGCCACCACCAGCAGCGTGTACACGACGGTGCGCCCGGCAGCCGCCTGGAAGTCCGGGGAGGTCAGGGTGTCGACGTAATTGCCGAGGCCGATGAACTCCGAGGTGCCCGCCAGCGGATCGAGGTTGTAGAAGCTGTCGACGACCAACTTGACCACCGGCCAGACCACCAGGATCGCCAGGAAGATCGCCGCCGGCGCCATCAACAGCATCGAGTACTGGTTGTCCGTCATACCGCGACGGCGACGCGCGGGCCCGGCTTCGCCGGGTGCCCGCGTGGTCGTGGTCGCGACATCACTTGACAAGGCGCTCCACCTTTGCCCGCGCCGCCGTGAGCAGCGCCTGCGGATCCGCCCCGGCGGCGAGCGAGGCCTGGATGGTCGGCACCAGCACGGTGTCCACGATCTGCTGCCACTTCGGCGTGCTCGGACGGGCCTTGGTCGCCGGGCCGTCCAAGGTGGCGATCAGCGGACCGAAGGACTCGAAGCCCTCCTTCTTCTCGTAGGCCTGGAAGGCCGACTTGCGGGCAGCCAGACCGAGCGACGACTGCAAGCTCAACTCGTTGTTGTCGTAGGCGAACTGCACGAACTTCTTGGCCAGTTCGCCCTGCGCCCCACCGGCCGGCAGGGACAGGTACCACGGCCCCGGAATCGCCCCGACACCGGCGGTGCCGGCGATCATCGGCGCCACTCCGACCTTGCCGTAGACCGCGGCATCCTTGGGGATCTGCCGGTAGGCGTGCGCCCAGAACCGGGTCATTGCGGTCTTGCCCTGGTTGAACAGGTTCTGCGCAGCCGCCCAATCGACCTGGGCCGCGCCGGACGGGGCGACCTTCAGCTTGGTGTAGAGATCGCTGTAGAACTTCAGCGCCGACACATGCGCTGCATCGTCGATGATCACCGCACCCGAGGGATCGAGGACCGGCCCGGCGGCGCCGGCCTGCACCACATGGGCCAGCCACTCCGTCTCGACCGCACCCTTGACGTCGGTGCCGTACAGCTTGGTACCCCGGGTGAAGAACTGGGCGACGTCGTTGAACTGGTCCCAGGTCGTCGGGGCGGCCAGGTCGTAGCCGTACTTGGATTTGAACGCGGCCTTCTCCTTGGCGTCCTCGAACAGGTCCTTGCGGTAGAAGAGGATCTCGGCGTTCGCCCACGCCGGCATGCCGACGTATTTGCCGCCGATCTGTGCGCCGGAGACCAGCGACGGAAAGAGATCGGCTTTCACGGCGTCGGTGAAGAGATCGTCCAGCGGCAGCAGTTTGCCGGCGAAGGTGGGCAGCCAGATCGCGTCCATCGCGGCGACGTCGAAGGACGGCGTGCCGGCGGCGAGCTCGGTGTTGAAGCGGTTGTAGAGACCGTCGTAGGGCAGTTCGACAAAGGTCACCTGGGTGCCGGTCTGCTTGCTGAAGGCGTCGGCGACCGGTGTCAGTTCGGCCTTGCCGCCGGCCTCGCACAGCACGGTCAAGGAGCCTCCGCCGCCTCCGGACGGGGCCGCGCTGGGCGCGGCGCCACCGGCACCGCAGGCGGTCAGTGCCGCAGTGGAGACCGCGGCCGCGCCGAGGCTGAGGAAATTGCGCCGGCTCAGGGCCGGGATCGAGGAACCGGGTGTGGACATCTTCTTGCCTCCGAATCAGCGTTGACTACGGGCCGGTAGGGCGAACATCGCTACGTTAACTCGTGTTACTAGCACGAGTCAATGCCCTGCAGCAGAATGGCGCCATGACCGAACGCGCCAAGCCCTCATCCCAGCGGCGGCCGTTGCAGCGTGATGTCGCCGCCCGGGCCGGTGTGTCTCGGACGACGGTCTCGTTCGTCCTGAACGGTGTGGAGAACATCGCCATCCCGGACGAGACCAGGGAACGGGTGCTGGCAGCCGCGGCCGAACTGGGGTTCCGGCCCAATCCGATGGCCCGCGGCCTGCGCGGCGAGCGCACCAACGTGCTCGGCCTGCTCACCAGCGACATCGTGACCAGGCCCTACTCGGTCGAAATCGTCAAGGGCGCCCAGGACGCAGCACTGGCCCGCGGCCGAACCCTGCTGATCGTCGATACCGGAGGCTCGGCGAGCGCCGCCCAGGCCGCGGTGGAGCACTTCCTGGAGTGGCGGGTGGACGGCCTGATCTTCGCCACCGAATATCACACGGCCTTCTCTCCCCCGGCTGCCGCCGACGAGTCGCTCTCGGTGCTGGTGAACTGCTATGCGGAGCCCCCCATCGACCGGCCGGTGCCGGCCATCCTGCCCGACGAGGTGCAGGGCGGACGGACCGCGACCCAGGCGTTGTTGGACGCCGGGCACGTCCGGATCGGGCTGATCAACGGGCCGGCGTCCTTCCCGGCGTCCCGTGGACGGTTGCAGGGCTACACCGATGCGCTCACCGCTGCCGGTATCGACACCGATCCGCAGTTGGTCCGCGCCGGCGATTGGTGGCAGGAATCGGCCGCCGGCCACGCCCACGACCTGCTCGACCTGAAGAACCCGCCGACGGCCATCTTCTGCGCCAACGACTGGATGGCGATGGGCACCTACGACGCGATCAAGGAACGCGGCCTGCGGATCCCGGGCGACGTGGCCGTCGTCGGTTTCGACAACCGCGTCGAGATCGCCGACCATCTGCATCCGCGGTTGAGCACGGTCGCACTGCCGTATTGGGCGATGGGCGCCCGGGCTGTCGAGGTGCTTCTCGATCCGGTCGGTTCACCACCGGGGGTCGAGTTGATCTCCTGTCCTTTCGTCGCGCGAGCCTCGATCTGACCCAGCACTCGCACCCACCGGGCCTCGGTGCTTGAGCGTGTCGAAACCTCTTGTCAGCGTGGGATCGCGAAGGGCCTCGACAAGCTCGACCGGCGAGAAGCAGCCGCCTCTTCGGGGGATCCCGGGGCAAGCCCGGGATGACGCGAGAGCGGACGAGTGACTGCGGACGCCGGGTGTCAGTAGCGGTAGGCGTCCGGCTTGAACGGGCCCTGCTCGGGGACGCCGAGGTAGTCGGCCTGGGCAGGAGTCAGCTCGGTGAGCCGGACGCCCAACGCCGCCAGGTGCAGCCGGGCGACCTCCTCGTCCAGCTCCTTGGGCAGCGTGTAGACGCCGACCGGGTACTCGGCCGTCTTGGTGAACAGTTCGATCTGGGCCAGCACCTGGTTGGTGAAGGAGTTGCTCATCACGAACGACGGGTGTCCGGTGGCGTTGCCCAGGTTCAGCAGCCGGCCCTCGGAGAGCACCAGGATCGAATGGCCGTCGGGGAACGTCCAGCGGTCCACCTGCGGCTTGATCACGGTCCGTTCGATACCCGGGTAGGCCTCCAACCCGGCCATGTCGATCTCGTTGTCGAAGTGCCCGATGTTGCCGACGATCGCCAGATGCTTCATCTTCGCCATCTGATCGACCGTCACCACGTCACGGTTGCCAGTGCAGGTGATGACGATGTCGGCCACGTCAAGCACGTCGTCGAGCCGAGCCACCTGGTAGCCGTCCATCGACGCCTGCAGCGCGCAGATCGGGTCGATCTCGGTGACGATCACCCGGGCGCCCTGGCCGGCCAGCGCCTCCGCGGCGCCCTTGCCGACGTCACCGTAGCCGCAGACCACGGCGGTCTTGCCGCCGATCAGCACGTCGGTGCCGCGGTTGATGCCGTCGATCAGCGAATGCCGAATGCCGTACTTGTTGTCGAATTTGCTCTTGGTGACCGAATCGTTGACGTTGATCGCCGGGAACAGCAGCGAACCCTGTTTGGCCATCTCGTACAACCGATGGACGCCCGTCGTGGTCTCTTCGGTGACGCCGCGGAGCTCGTTCGAGATCGCCACCCAGTCCAGCCCGGATGACCGCAGCTGCTGCAGCACCACCGCATACTCGGCCGAATCCCCGGCACCGGGCTCGGGCACCGCGCCTGCCTTGGCGAACTCGACGCCCTTGTGCACCAGCAGCGTGGCGTCGCCGCCGTCGTCCAGGATCATGTTCGGACGCCGATCGCCCCAGTCCATGATCTGCTCGGTGCAGGCCCAGTACTCGGCCAGCGTCTCACCCTTCCAGGCGAACACCGGCACCCCCTGCGGATCCTCCGGGGTGCCGTTCGGACCGACCACCACCGCGGCAGCGGCCTGGTCCTGGGTGGAGAAGATGTTGCAGGACGCCCAGCGCACCTCGGCACCCAGCGCCACCAGGGTCTCGATCAGCACCGCGGTCTGCACCGTCATATGCAGCGAACCCGCGATCCGGGCACCGGCAAGGGGTTTCGAGTCCCCGTAGCGTTCCCGCATCGCCATCAGCCCGGGCATCTCATGCTCGGCGAGAGCGATCTCCTTGCGTCCGAAATCGGCCAGGTTCAGGTCCGCCACGCGATAATCCACCGAAGAATCCTAGTGCACGACACACTGCTCCACGCCTGATGTGACAAGGCCGGTACACCGGGGTTGGATGGAATCATCACCGTCTGACAACGTCTGACAAGGCGAGGGAAGAGAGCCACAGCCATGGGCTTCGTTCTCGGCATTCCAGTCAGCGCCGATCCAGCCGAGCGGCGCACCCCGATCGTGCCCGACGTGGCGACCAAACTGAGAGCCCTGGGTGCGACCCTGGTGATCCAGGACGGCGCCACCGACCGGGCCCACATCACCCCCCACTCGCTCGGCGAGGTCACCTGGGCGCGGAGCACCGACGAGGTGCTCGCCGCCGCCGATGTCGTCTGGACGATCGGCCCGCCGTCGCCGGAAACGGTCGCGGCGCTGCGGCCCGGCACCGTCCTGATCGGCACCCTGGCACCGTTCGCCGACCCGGATCGGGTCCGCGCCCTGGCCACCGGCGGAGTCAACGCGTTCGCGATGGAACTACTCCCCCGCATCTCGCGCGCCCAGTCGATGGACGTGCTGTCCTCCCAAGGCGCGGTGGCCGGTTACCAGTGCGCGCTGATCGCGGCCGCGCGCTGTCCGAAGTTCTTCCCGATGCTCACCTACGCCGCGGGCACCGTCCGGCCGGCCCGGGTGCTGGTGATCGGTGCCGGTGTCGCCGGGTTGCAGGCCATCGCGACCGCGAAGCGGCTGGGTGCGATCGTCGAGGGTTACGACGTCCGGCCCGAGACCAAGGAGCAGATCGAATCGCTGGGCGCCAAGTTCGTCGACACCGGCGTCAGCGCCGTCGGCGAGGGCGGCTACGCCCGCGAGTTGACCGAGGCCGAGAAGGGCACCCAGGAGGCGAAGCTGGGCAAGGCGATCGCCCAGAGCGACGTGCTGATCACCACCGCGGCCGTCCCGGGCAAGCAGGCCCCGCTGATCGTCAGCGAGATGATGGTCAAGGCGATGCGCCCCGGCGCCGTCGTGGTCGACATGGCCGCCGAGCAGGGTGGCAACGTGGCCGGCACGGTTGCCGGCTCCGAAGTGCGGGTCGGCTCGGCGCATGTCGTCGGTCCGATCAACCTGCCCAGCCGCATGCCGGTGCACGCCTCGGAAATGTTCGCCAAGAATCTGTTCAACTTCACCGCACCGATGGTCACCGAGGGAACGCTCGCCATCGACACCACCGACGAGGTGATCGCCGGCACCGCCCTCACCCTGGGTGGCGCCGTGGTGCATCCACTGGCCCGGCAGGTGCTGGGCCTGGAGGACCTCGCTCCGCAGGGCACCCAGGAAGGGGACGCCTGACATGACCGATCTGCTCTACCTCTACATCTTCATGCTGGCCGCGTTCACCGGCTACGAAGTGATCTCGCGGGTGCCGGTGATCCTGCACACGCCGCTGATGTCCGGCTCGAACTTCGTCCACGGTGTGGTGCTGGTGGGCGCCATGTACGCGCTGGGCCATGCCGAGACGCCGCTGCAGATCGTGCTGGGCTTCCTGGCCGTGCTGCTGGGTGCCGCGAACGCGGCCGGCGGCTACGTGGTGACCGAACGGATGCTGGCCATGTTCGCTCCGAAGAAGAAGCTCCCCAACCCGGGCCAGGAGGCCTGATCACCCATGGAATGGATCGTCAACGGGATCTACCTCTTGGTCTCGGTGCTGTTCATCGTCGGCCTGAAGGCGATGGCGTCGCCGGCGAAGGCCCGGCGCGGCATCGCCTGGGCCGGGGTCGGCATGGTGCTGGCCACCGCCGCCACCTTCTTCGTGCCCGGCATGCGCAATATGGCGCTGATCGCGATCGCGATCGTGCTGGGCGGCGGCGTCGCCTGGTGGGCCGGACGCGTGGTGAAGATGACAGATATGCCGCAGATGGTCGCCATCTACAACGGTATGGGCGGTGGTGCGGCGGCCTTGATCGCGGCGGTCGAGTTCGCCCGCGCCGAGGTGCACGGACCGGTGGTCGGCACCCTCGCTGTGCTCGGCTCGCTGATCGGCTCGGTCGCCTTCAGCGGCTCGGTGATCGCCTTCCTGAAGCTGCAGG